>DSBL01000101.1 GCA_011049455.1 Desulfonatronum sp.
GGAAGCGCGGATATACCATCAGGGCGCTGCCAGAACGGCATGATGCCGGATATACGTTTGCATCCAACCATTATTGTCTCAAACTCTTGTTCTTGACTCCGGGGCGGGGCCATATATGTTGAATAATCCTCGCTGGCTGCGTTGCTGCAAAAAAGGCCAAATCCTCGCGCATGAAGGAATACGCTTCGGTCTTGAGCTTTGACTGCACCATGCCATCGAGGTTTTTGAACAGCACGTGGCTTTGGAATTCATCAGGACACTGGCAAGGAGACTTCCGTGCGCATCGTTAAATCTGCTGATATTGTTAACCGGGTCGCGGACATGGTCATGCGGGCCAACCGCATCCTGCCGGCGGACGTGTTGACGGCCATTGATCAAGCCAAGGACCGGGAGACATCCGTGTCCGGCCGGGATATCCTTGGTCAACTCCAGGAGAACGCGGCCTTGGCCCGGGAGAGCGGACTGCCGCTGTGCCAGGATACGGGAATGGCGATCTTTTTCGTGGACATGGGCGAAGAGTGCCGCATCGACGGCATGGGACTGCGCGAAGCGATCACCCAGGGCATGCGCCGGGGGTATCAGGAGGGTCTGTTGCGCAAGTCCGTTTGTCATCCCTTGACCCGCAAAAACACCGGCGACAATTCGCCGGCGGTGATCCACATGGACATGGTTGCCGGCGATGCGTTGAAAATTGCTTTTATGGCCAAGGGCGGGGGCAGCGAGAACATGTCCCGTGTGACCATGCTCTCCCCGGCCCAGGGATGGCCGGGTATCAAGGATTTTGTGGTCAACCGCGTGGCCGAGGCCGGCCCCAATCCCTGTCCACCGACCATCCTGGGCGTGGGTATCGGCGGTTCGTTTGAATTGGCTCCGATCTTGGCCAAAAAAGCGCTGCTTCGTCCCCTGGACCAGCCTCATCCCGATCCGGAGATTGCCGCGATGGAGCAGGAGCTTTTGGCCGAGGTCAACGAGTTGGGCATCGGTCCCATGGGGCTGGGCGGTGACGTGACCTGCCTGGGCGTGCGCATCAATCTGGCCCCATGCCATATTGCCAGCCTGCCCTTGGCGGTGAACGTGCAATGTCATTCCGCCAGGCATGAGGAGGTGGAGTTGTGAGCAAGGAATATCGACTGCAAGCCCCCCTGCGGGAAGAAGACGTTCAAAAACTGCGGGTCGGAGACCGGGTGCTGCTTTCCGGAATCATCTATACGGCTCGGGACGCCGCGCATAAAAAGTTGATTCAGGCCCTGGACGACGGCCGGGAATTGCCCTTTCCGCTGCAGGGCGCGGTGATCTATTACGTCGGCCCTTCGCCTGCCCCCGAAGGCAGGCCCATCGGCTCGGCCGGGCCGACCACCAGCTACCGCATGGACAGCTATGCCCCGCGTCTGCACGGTCTCGGACTGAAGGCGACCATCGGCAAGGGCAAGCGCAGTCAGGCCGTGCGCGATGCCCTGCAGGCCCACAAGGCCGTGTACTTCGGCGCCACGGGCGGGGCCGGAGCTTTGCTGTCCTTGCGCATCGAGGCGGCCAAGGTCATCGCTTTCGAGGACCTGGGGCCGGAAGCCGTGCGCGAGCTGGTGGTGCGGGATTTTCCCCTGCTGGTGGTCAACGATGCGCATGGAGGGGAACTCTACGCCCAGCCCAAGTTGAAATGATCTTTCCCGCGGCATGAGCGTTTGCTCGTTGCTGCTTCGGTTTGCGCCCTGGGAGCATGCGGACTATGTTTCGGCCACGGCTCCCCCTTGTCTGTCTTGGGGGCCTGTCATTCAATGTGAGTATTGCCACAAACCCTCTTGCCGGGTTCGTATGGCCAAACGATGGTCGATTGGAGCCGCGCTTTGCGGCACATGCGCTTGGCCATCTTGTTGATTGACGATTATTGTTAAGGTCAGACAGTGCGGCAACACGCACATTGAATGCACAGGCCTTGATGGGGGCACACTCAGATTGCTTTCCTCCCTGTTCAGTTGCCGGTGATCCCCTCAGTCCATGAATACCCTGATTGTGAACCTGACGCGCTTCGGCGATCTGCTGCAGACCCAACCGGTCGTTGCCGGGCTGAAAGCCAGAGGAGACGAGGTCGGTTTTGTCTGCCTGGAAAATTTTGCCCAGACCGCTCTTTTTCTGCAGGGGACCGACAGGATTTATCCCTTTCCCGGCGCAGGATTGTTGGCTGATTTGGACCGAGCCTGGCCCGCGGCGCTGCACAGACTGCAAGCCTGGCGGGAGCAGGTGCGTACGTCACAACGCGGCGATGCAGCCCTGCTGAACCTGACTCCGACCCAAGGCGCTCGTCTTCTGGCCAGGGTTCTGTCCCAAGGCGAGGCGGAGAAAGCTGTTGCCGGGTTTGGAATGGACGGGCAGGGGTTCGGTGTTTACGACAACACCTGGGCCGCCTTTTTGCAAATGTCTTCCACGCACAGGGGCTGCAGCCCCTTTAATCTCGTGGACGTGATGCTTCGCGGTTCCGGATTGCCCGTCGGCGCCCGTTGCTTGGCATTGAAGCGGCCGAATCAAGACCATTTGGAGCAGGCGTTACACTTGCTGCAAGCCCGGGCTCCTTCCGACTGCAAAGGCTATGTGGGATTTCAGCTTGGGGCCAGCGAAAAACGCAGGCAATGGCCGGAGGAATATTTTGCCCGTCTGGGAACGATGCTCTGGGACAGGCTGCGTCTTTGTCCCGTGCTCCTGGGAACGCAATCCGAACGCGTTTTAACACGGAGATATTCGCAACATGCGAGTGCGCCATGGATTGACCTGGCGGGCCAGACCTCCCTGCCCCAACTTGCCGCGATTCTCTGCCATCTTCGTCTGCTGGTCACCAACGATACCGGAACCATGCATTTGGCAGCCGGACTGGACCGGCCCATTGTCGCCATTTTTCTGGCCACGGCCCAGCCCTGGGATACCGGCCCCTATCGGGAGGGATGCCTGTGCCTGGAGCCGGATCTGGAATGTCATCCTTGCTCCTTTGGTCAGGCCTGCGCCCATGATGAAGCGTGCCGGCGGGCGATTTCCGCCGAAGCGGTTTGCGATCTGCTTTTGGAGCGTTTTTTCCCGGACATTGCACCACGAGACTCCAGCGGGACGTTTGGGACTAAAGTCCGTATTTGGCTAACAGACTGGGACGGGCTGGGCTATATGAACTTGAACGCCCTTTCGGGACAGGAAGACAGCGTCCGTACCCAATGGATCCGTATTCAGCGCCATTATTATCGTCAATTTCTTGACCTGGAAGGGGAGATTCAGTCCTTTGAATCTTCCCGTGTCCTGCCCCATGACGTTGCGCAGAGGATTGTTTTTTCCCTGGAGCAAAGCCAAGCCTTGCTGCAGCTATTGGACAGCCAGGCCCGGGTTCTGGCCACGGCTTCCCTGGACAAGGTCAAACGGAAATTCTTGGCCTATTGGGAGCGGTTGCAATCCCACTGGCAAGCCGATCCTTTTTTTTCCGTGCTGGGCAGATTATGGCTCGTGGAATCCCAGGACAGCGGCAGAGATCTGCGCGGCATTCAGGATTTGACAGGCCGCTATCTGGAGCTGATTCGCAGCTGGCGGCGCATGTTTTCCTGATTTTTTGAGTAATAGGCATGGAAATTGAATCTCCTGAACACCAGATACATCCCACCATTCAAGGAGGTTCTTGCAATGATTATTATTGATGGACAACAATCAGATTTCAACATCACCAATTACACCAACCTGGATGAACTCCTGGTGGGTTTGATGAGCCAGGAGCATCTGGACAACCGCATTGTAACCGACGTTTTGGTCAATGATGAGGCCTTTTCCGAGATTTATCCGCATCAAGCCGAGGACGTGGACTGCCGGGACATTCAGAAGGTTGAGATCAAGACCATGGGCGTTCCCGAGATGGGTGCGAGCATTGCCAGGGAACTGTACAAGGTCATCCGTCTGATGAGCGAGGGAGCTCGACAGGTCGCTGCGTTGTTCCGTCGTGCGGATGATTCTGAAGCTCTGGAAATGTATCAGGATCTGCTGGATGTGACCAGGGATTTTTTGTCCATGATCGGCGCGTTGCGGGATGAGTTCAGCTTGAACAAGAGCGCTCAGTTTGAACAAGCCGTGCAGGAACTCTCCGCACTGTTTTCCGAGATACTCGAAGTCCAGGAGAACGAAGACTGGATTTTGCTTTCAGATCTTTTGGAGTATGAATATCATCCCCTGGTTGAGCGCTGGAAAGGCATTGTCGCTTCGTTGCGCGAGGATGTCCGCAAGTCCGTGCAGGAGCATTGAGATGGAATCCATCGACGCGTACCTGGATGAGGCTCTGGATTTATCCCGGGTGGAGCTGAGCATGCTCGCGGAAGGGGATGTGCAACAGGCCGAAATCCTGGCTCGGGACAGGGGGAGGTTGATGGACATGGCTTGGCGGGGCAGAAACCGCATATCCCAGGAGCAGTTTTTGGAAAAAGTGGAGCAGTTGCGAAAACTGCATGACAATGTTCAGCATGAGGCCAGGAGGTTGCACAAGTTGTTGAAGGACGATCTGATGCGCGTTCGCAAACAGGGACAGTTTTTTACCGGGTGTCGTCCCCAGGCTTCGTCTTTGACGCAGGAAGCGCGGTTCATCAGCAAGCAGGGATAAGGCCGGGCTTGGAGGAAAGACCTGCCATTATTATCCTCAGAACATGTCCGCTATTGCCAGCGGTTCTGGCTGTACCGGAAGATTTCCGTGATCCTGCGCCCCTTGACCGGAATAAACGGGCCTCGCAGGGCTTCTTCCTGCGTCCAAGCGGTACTTTCAAAAGTCCATTCCAGGTATTCCAGAAGCCCGATATAGGCCAGGGGGGAGAGGGAGACCTGCTTGACGGACCAGAGGACGGAATCATTTTCCACAATACAGTAGCGCCCGATATACCGGGCGCCTTGCGGAAAAATTTCGACCCTGTCCGGTCGGGAGGCATAGCTTCTATTGATTTTCTCGATCCAGTCAGCGGTAAATAACGCGAATTCCCGCTCGATTTGTCGAACTTGAAGGCTGCCGGCGTCAGGCAAGTTTCCTGCCGAAGCCGCCGAAGGGATGCTGATCATCAGGGTGATCGCCAGGAGGATGGTTTGGACTCTGATCATCAGCGCATCCGATTTGGTCGATGAAGCCCCCCTCGCAGGAGGGGGGCTTTCTTGTGGACGGTGCTATTCGAAGCGCAGTTCCACGCGACGGTTCAGGGAGCGTCCTTCGCGGGTGGTGTTGTCGTACTTGGGATTGTTCAATCCAAAGCCCACGGCCTTGAGCCGTTCAGCGGCAATGCCTTCGTTGATCAAGAAGTTGCGCACGGAGGCGGCGCGCCGTTCCGACAGACCTTGGTTGTACACGGCCGGTCCAATGTTGCAGGTGTGCCCTTCCACGACCACATTCTTGCCGGGGCGGGCCTTGATCATTTCCGAGGCTTCCTTGAGCACGGGCACGAATTCAGGTTTGATGTTGGACTTGTCGAAATCAAAGTGCACGCTGCGGAACACAATCACTTCCTCGACCACGGGTTTGACCGGCTCAGGTTCCGCCACCGGAGCGGCGGGAATGATTTCCACATCGTAGAATACCTTGCGCACGAAATCAGCACGCTTGGCGTCATCCATGAGATCCGCGCCCACGGCGCTCACGGTGCAGGGATTGATCGCGGACATTTGATCGACCAGGGCCTTTTCCTTTGCGGATTGGGCAAAGCTGATGATGTGAAAGCAGATGTTGTTGCCGTATTTGGCGTACATGTCCTGCATTACCGAAACGGGCTTCGGTCCGAGGTTGGACTCTCCGTCCGTGACGACAATCACCGCGGTGCGCCCGGAAAGCACGCCGACCAGGCTGTCCAGGGACTGCAGTCCAAAGCCCATTGGCGTCAAGCGGCCATAGATTTCATAGCTTTCCTTGAGTCCCCCGACGGCTTGAGCCACGGCTGGTTTTGAATAGGCTTCCGCCGGGACATACTCCTTGAAGGGAGCGTAGGTGAACACGCCGGCATTAAAGGGCATCACCGGAATGTCGTTGTTCACGGCGAGCAGGACATCCTTGGCTTCGGCGATTTTTTCCGCACCGGAAGGGGCGCTCATGGCCATGGAGCCGGAATGGTCCATGAAGAAGAGGAAATTTTCGGCCTTGGGCACGATTCGTTCGGTCTGGGCCAAGCCGGAACCTGCGAGGAATAAGACCAGGATGAGCAGGGATACGGCGCTCACCACAACATTGCGTACGGATTTGTTCATGGGAAAACTCCTTTGTAAAAGGGCTGCGACAGCTGGGGGACCTTGCCAACGCCTGTTGTCAATATGAATTTTATATCGACGAAAAAGCCATTTCACCTCCTGCGATGAAGATGGAAGCAAAGCAATGCAATAATGTCATGGATGGAAGATATAAGCATTTCCATGATCAATTTCAAGTGGCGGCCGATGACTGTTGCGTGTCAGCGGCGTCCTTGGGAAGGATGAAGAAGAAATTGTTGCCCATGGGAGTCGGCTCATACCCCAGCCGGCCGCCGTGCAGTTCAACGATTTCCTTGATGAAAAAAAGACCATGCCCCGTGCCGGGCTGTTTGCGGGTGTTACTGGCCCGAAAGCCTTCGTTGAACAGCCGGTTGCGTTCCTCCTCGGGGATGTGCGGCCCGGTGGTGAAGACGTTCAGCTTCACACCGTCCCTGCCGGGGCCGAAAAAATCCGGCATTTCCTGCCATCCGTAGGAGAGGAACTTGACCCAGCGGCCGGTGCTGTCCATCATCGGGGCCGTATATTTGACCGCGTTGGAAAAGAGGTTGGCATAGACCTGGGTGATCAGGCCGATATCCACCACCACTTCGATTTTTTGGTCTGGAATGCCGGCCCAGGCGATCTCGATGCCTCGTTCCTGAAACTGGTTGGCAAAGCGGTTGACTTGCGGGTCAATGATCTGGCTTTTGAAATTGCAGGCCCGCTTTTCCAGCACATACCGCCCCTGTTCGAAATGACTGCGTCTGAGCAAGGTCTCCAGAAACAGACTGGTATTTTCATAATGGCGCATGATTTCCCGGAACTGATCCTCAAGCCCTTCATGGATGTAGCGCAGTTTATCCATGTATTGCCGCCATTGCGAATCAGGATCTTGATCCGTCAAAGGGCAGGGGGTTGCCTGCATTTCTTCATAGAGTTTGCGTACCGCGTTGATGGTGCCTTCCAGGCGGCGGTAAAAAAGTTTGAAATACATGTTGGGCACGATCACATTGTGACCGATGTCCTTGACCAGGCTGCGGATGAAGTGCAGATGCTCCCGGTTTTTTTGGCTGATCATCCTGTTGTGCAGCTGAAAGCCGATGCGGTTGGCGTACTTTTCAAAAAAGAGCTGGTCATGCTCGTCGAGTTTGGAATTCGGATGGATGCCCAGCATGCCGATCAGGTTGCCCTTCGGCTTGATGGGGAGCTGGTCAAGAAGCTCCTTGTTTCCCTTGATGGGGAGATAATAGCAGCCGTCCTGAAACAAGGGCAGGGTGGAGAAGGGCGCATCCTGAAAAATTGCGGGGTACGGTCCAGGTTCCGCACAAAGAGTGGTTTGTTCGATTGTATTATTGTGAAACAAAAAGAGGCTGCAGTCCAGATCGAAAAAAATTCTCGGGATGAGGACGCAAATGGTCATCAGGTCGCGAAAGGAGTCAAATTCCTGGGCCAAGTCGAAAAAGACGTTCAGGGCGGTGCTTTGCCGTACGGAAAAATTATACTCCGCATAATCATCAATTTTTTCATGAATTCTTTTTTGTACGGCCTGGACTCGTTCATGCTCCAGGCAGAGGGGGATGGTTTTATGGATGGAATTCATGGACATGGTTCTGTGAGGGCTTTGTCAGGTCGCTGGCGTGATCATCTTCCATTCAGGGCGATTGACGACCGGGGAATAGTCAGGCTGCCTGTCCAAAAAGCCGGTGCAAGACGGAGTCCTCAAAAGCTCAATGGACGGTTCAAAAAATGGCGCAGGGTCGAATCATGGTTTCTACGCGAAGGTTTAAGGATTGAGAAGCAACCATGCCCGCGGAAAAGGATCATATGGTCCGTCGGGTGATTTATGTTCATACATATTATTATACGCAGTTATTTCATCATAAACAAGGGAAAAGCAAGGGAAATAAAGATTGTTCGGGCACGTTTTAGAAAGCGTTGTGAATGGCGGTTATCTCAAAAAGTGAATCCCGGCGCAGGGCGGGTCATATCGTCGTTCATGGAGTCGTTATCGTTAACTGCCGTAAAGGCTTTGTCTTTTGGGTCGATATTCAGTCTGAGGCCGATGGCCTGCCCGGTCTGCTTGTAGGAACCGGAATCCAAACGCAGGGCTTCCATGGGTTCCACCACAATGGCTGATGCGGCTCGGACCGGACAGTGGTATTCGCAAAACCCGCAGCCCGAACATTGGTTGCCGCGCACAAAGGGCACGGACACGCCGACTTCGGGAATTTTGCGCAGTTCAATGGCGTCATACGGGCAGACTTCGTCGCAGACCAGGCATTCCTTCTCCCATTCCCAGGCCAGGCATTTGTGGCGCAGGATGTGCGCGGTGCCGATCTTGGCCCACTGTTTCTCAAAAAGCGGAAGACTGGGGATGGCCCCCGTGGGACAGACGTCTCCACAGGTGGTGCATTCCGGAAGGCATGGTCCTCGGCGGGGCATCAGCCCGGGGCTGAACAAGGACACCACCCCGGCCTGCAGCCAGAGCGGCTGAAGCGTGTTTGTGGGGCAGGCCCGCATGCACAACCCGCAGCGGATGCAGCGAGCCAGAAAGGTTCTTTCCGGCAGAGCGCCCGGAGGCCGAAGCAGGTCCGGCGGCATGGGATTTCCAGGCAACAGTTCCCCGCGTACTTCAGCCAGACCGGTCAGGGTCAGCGTGGCTGCTCCGACTCCGGCCAGGCCGGCCAGGAGCGCCTCCCGGCGTCGGGGAAGGAAGGGATCGGGCGTTCGAACGGGCTTTATTGCCGAGCCGAAAGATATCGCATCAACCGGGCAGGCTCGGACGCAGTTCAGGCAGGCAATGCACTCGTCATGCCGGGTTTCGCGGGGATCAACGGTAATGGCGTCCATGGGACAGGATTGCCGGCAGGCGTCGCAACGGGTGCAGGCGTCGGCAACCATGCGCCGCATCAACGGCTTGCGGCCGACCAGGGCCAGGATCGCTCCGGAGGGGCACAGGTAGCGGCACCAGAAGCGCGGACTGAACCAGGCCAGCGCGAAAATCCCCAGAAAGAATGTCAGAACAAACCACTGGGTGCTGAATCTGGGCCGGGGTATTTCAGCATAGGCCGCCCAGGTCCAGTCCTGGTGCAGGGCCAGAGGCCGAATCAAATGCAGCAGCCCGTCGCTTGTCAGCGCGGCCAGGGGGTGGACGAGCATGGCATAAAAACGGGTGATCAAGGACAATGGCGAAGCGATGAATACGGCGGAGACGCCCAGCGCCGCAATGCCTGCCAGGAAGAAAAGCAGCAGGTATTTGATTCGGCGCAGGCCGTTTGATTGTTTCAAGCGTGCCGGATTCGCCGGATCGTTGTGTTTTGGTCTGAACAGGCGGTCCGTGAGGTCCAAGGTCGTGCCCATGGGACAAAGGTATCCGCAAAAAAAGCGGCCCAAGATCGCGGTGGCAGCTAGGATCAGAAAGGACAGGCCGAGTCCTGGAATCCAACTCCTGGCAGCGAACACCGTGCCCAGGAGCACCAGCGGATCCATGCGCAGGAAGGCATCCACCGGAGCCCAGTCGGGCAAGGGAAAGGCGGCCAGCCAGAGCAGCGCCAGAAAACAGAACAGGCTGATGGCCTGGATCAGACGCTGAACGGAGATCATGCCGCCACTTCGTGAACGTCTAAACTGTCCACGTCCATGCTGCCCAGGCCGCGTTCGTGGGCCAGCAAAATATGCCGCACCTGTCGCGATTCAAAGCGGCGTCCGTACCATTCAAACATGTTCACGGTCAGTGCGTCCGCGGCCACAATGTCCCGGGAGGCGATCACGGTGTCTTCTTGCAGGACCTTGCCCGGGCCGAAGGGGCCGTTGGTGGAGAGGACCCTGGTGGCGTCCACCACGACCAGGGCGGGTCGCAGCAGGGTGTTCAAATCCACGATGGCCGTATGCAGGTCATGGCGGCGATGCAGTTCCCCGCGGTCCAGAATCAGGCCCATCATTCCTTTCATGGCCAGACTAACGCCGGTGGCTGAATGGGATTTAGCCACGGGCGCGGCAATAAGCACGTCGGCATCGAGCACATCCTGCATGACCTGGGCCTCCCGGAGCTGCTTCCCGAAAGGAATGGCCGTCCGGCGAAAGAATCTGGCCGCGGACAAGGTGTGCACGGAGACCTCCGGGAGTACGGAACAGGCCTGTTGGATGCCGGACTGCACCAGGCACATTTCCGCGCTTTGTAAAGGATGATCCAGAATGCGCACGCGCGCTGCCCCTGCTTCCCGACACATCAGGGCCAACTCACGGACAACCTCGGGATGGGTGTTCACGGCCCGTTCCGGCGGCTGGGAAAAACTCATGTTCGGTTTGATCACCACCTGCTGACCGGGCCGAACAAAGGCGGTCATGCCGCCCATGGCATCAACCGCGGCCCTTGTTGCCGGTCCCGGCGCGCCCTTGGCCACGGCCAGGTCGGGCCAGGCTTCGGCCTTGGCCAGAGCCGGGTCCAGCAGGACCGAACAGCCGGCAGCTGCTGCCAGAACCGCCGCGCCCTGGGCCTTCAAGAAATCCCGGCGGTTGAATGAATGGGCGAAAGGGGTGTCGCGTATTGGCTGAAGAAAGGGGGCATTGGCCATAAACTTGCTCCTGGACAAAGGTGAGATCGCGCTGTTCTTTACAAGGGTTGAATGCTTACAGTAGTTGAAACCATTTGCTTTTGACAATCCGACAAATCCCAGCGAGCAGAAACGCAATGCACGGCGATACCAATTTCCAGCGGTTTTTTCAGGGGCGGGCCCTGGAGTATCTGCATCGGCTGATCACCCTGGGCCTGGAGGAGGACGGGGAGGACTTGACCTCCAATGCCCTATTTGCGCGGCATGATCGTCTTTCGGCGCATATCAAGGCCAAACAGGATACCCTGGTGGTCGGCCTGCCAATCGTTCTTCTGGTTCTGGACAGGTTTCCCAACGAAGTCCGGTCGCGGTTCGCCGTCCAGGAGGGGGCCTTTGTCTCCAAGGGAACATATGTCGCCCATTTTGAGGGTCAAGCCCGGGCACTGCTCAAGGCGGAGCGGATCATGCTCAATTTTCTCGGACGATTGTCCGGCGTTGCAAATCTGACTCGCATGTTCTGCGAAAAAATCAAGAATACCGGCGTGGTACTGCTGGATACCCGGAAAACCACGCCCGGTCTGCGCTATCCTGAAAAATACGCCGTGGCCGTGGGCGGGGGCCGCAACCATCGGGTGGATTTGGCTGAAATGTTGATGCTCAAGGACAATCATATTGACCGGGCCGGAGGGATCATTCCCGCCGTGTCAGCTTTGCTCAGGGCCTATGATCCCTGTTTGCCCATTGAGGTGGAATGCCGGACCCTTGAGGAGGTGCGGCAAGCGGCTTCCCTGCCGATTCAGAGGATCATGCTGGACAACATGAACGAGGCGCAGATGGCCGAGGCCCTGGCCGTGATCCCGCAGAGCATTGAGTCGGAAATCAGCGGCGGAGTGACACTGGACAGCATCGTTCGACTGGCCGCTCTGGGGCCAACGTTCATTTCCTCCGGCGCTGTGACGCATTCGGCCGTGTCCGCTGATTTCAGCATGAGCATGGCCCGATGAGCCCGGGATTGAGGGGCGTGTGCGAAAAGGCGATACGATCCCCGGCAACGTTGTCCGATCGTGATGCATCACGGTTGCCCGCGTGAGGACAATACTGTGCCGTACAATGTTGTTTAGACCATTATCCGAACTGCAACGGGGGGTCCATGACGGATACCATTGAAACTGATGTGCTGGTCATCGGCTCCGGCATCGCCGGGTGCGTGGCGGCCTTGACCATGGCTGAATCAGGACTGGATGTGATTCTTCTCAGCGCGGGCGCGCAATTGGATGACGGGAATACGGCTTTGGCTCAGGGCGGTATCGTCTATCAGGGCGTGGATGACACACCGGAGGAAATGGCCCGGGATATTTTCACCGCCGGGTGGGAGCTGAATTATCCCCGGGCCGTCAGGTTTTTGTGCCGCAGGGGACCGGAGGTGCTGCGGTCCTTGTTTCTGGAAAAACTGGCTCTGCCTTTTGCCCGGGAAGGCAACGGCGATTTTCATCTGACCCGGGAAGGAGGGCATGGTCGGGCCAGAATCCTGCACAGCGCGGATTACACCGGGCGGGTGATCATGGACGGTCTGCTGGATGCGATCCGCAGCTGCTCGAATATCCGGGTGATGACCGGAATGACCGCCATTGACCTGTTGACCACCCATCATCACAGCAAGGCCCTGGAAATTCGCTATCAGATCACCAATCAATGCGTGGGAGCCTATGTTCTGGAAAACAGCACGGGCGAGGTGCGCAGGTTTCTGGCCGATTATACCGTGCTGGCCACGGGAGGGATCGGACAGGTCTACCTGAACACCACCAACAGCCCGGCTTCCTTAGGCTCCGGCCTGGCCATGGCCCATCGGGCCGGAGCCGTGCTGCGCAATCTGGAGTATATTCAGTTTCACCCCACCGCGCTGTTTCATCGCGGCCCCCGCAGATTCCTGATTTCCGAGGCCGTGCGCGGAGAGGGCGCCAAACTGATCAACAACCGGGGACACGCCTTCATGACCGACTATGATCCTCGGGCGGACCTGGCGCCCCGGGACATCGTCACCCGGGCCATTGTGGATGAAATGCTCAAAACCGGCGAGGACTTCGTGTATCTGGACGCGGCCAAGTACTGCGACCAGGATTTGGCTGAGCGGTTTCCCACCATTTATCAAAAATGTCTGGAGCTTGGAGTGGACATGACCAAGCAGCCCATTCCGGTCGTGCCCGCGGCCCATTATTTTTGCGGCGGCATTCTCGTGGATTTGCGAGGCCGAACCACCATAGAGCGGCTTTCCGCAGGGGGCGAATGCACCTGCACCGGCGTGCACGGAGCCAACAGGCTGGCGAGCACCTCGCTTTTGGAGGGACTGCTCTGGGGCCATGCCATCGGCCAGGACATTACGGCGAGAGTGAAGCGCTGCACGCAGATCAGCCGGAAGCTGAAGGCTTCGATTCCCGGGTGGAAGCTTTTGGGCGACAGACGCAACGAGGACCCGGTGCTTATTTCCCAGGATTGGGCCACCATCAAGCATACCATGTGGAACTACGTGGGCATCAAACGGACCACGCCCAGGCTGCGGCGCGCCTTCGACGACCTGCGTGACCTGGATAAGCGGCTGCATTCCTTCTACAAGGAGACACTGATCTCCAAATCCCTGGTGGATCTGTTTCACGGCTGCCTCACGGCCTACATCATCACCACCGCGGCCATGCGCAACACCCAGAGCAAGGGATGTCATTTCCGGGTGGACGCTTGAAATATCGGGTAAAACAATGATTCAAGGCTCAGGCCCAGCCGGTGAATTCCAGGCGGCAAGGCGACCTTTCCCCGCACCAGGGCGTTGTTTCTCGACCATGAATCATCATGCTTGAACCATGAACCATTCCGTCCATGCCTCCTCTTGGCGGTCATATCGCCGCAGATGCCGACCGGCTGCCGGGGAAGTCGCCTTTCAGGTGGTGGTGGAACAGACGGATCTCTGGGTTGTGGCCCAGAGCGATCTCAGCGGCGCTGTCCAAAAAGCAGTCAATGAATGCAGGAGCGCCCTGAACGCCTATATCGCATTGCGACCGGAGTTCTTGTCCAGCCTGGGGCCGCTGGAGGCGGACGAGAAGGCTCCGGACATTGTGCAAAGGATGATCCATGCCGCCTGGACTTGCAAGGTGGGGCCCATGGCCGCCGTTGCCGGGGCCGTGGCCCAGTGGGTGGTTGAACGCTGCGTGGACTTGAGCCGGAACCTGCTCGTGGAAAACGGCGGCGATCTGTTTCTGCATTCCACCCGGGAACGGATCATCGGCCTGCTGGTTGACCCGTCAAAGAGCATGGGTCTTGGCCTGCGCTTGAAACCGGAAGAATTTCCCTGCGCCCTGTGCTCCTCTTCGGCGACCATCGGCCATTCCTTGAGCTTTGGTCGAGGCGATCTGGTGGTGGCCCGGGCCAGAAACGCGGCCCTGGCCGATGCCGCGGCCACTGCCCTGAGCAATCTTTTGAAAACCCCGGATGACATGTCCCTGGTCATGGAAGAGGCCAGGCGCCTCAGCAGCCATGGTCTTGGGGGCGTTTTCGCCCATTGCGGCGAAAAGATCGGGGTTTGGGGAAAGATGGAATTGGTTGCCCTGGAATGATCAGTTCGTAAGCGTTGCTTTTATTCCGAAGTTCGTGGCGGTCAGGGTTTTCCGTCACACTTTTTTTTATTTTGTAATATTGTGAAATTCCACTGAAAATCCGAAAAGGCATTTACAATCCCTATTGATTGAGGTTAGCATTCCCCGCAACTGTTTGGAGGAGAAAGAACGTTTTTTGGTGGCCATTCATTCAACCTTTTTTTGGAGGAACTATGGCGGAATCCACAATAGAACTTGGAAGAGAGAAGAAATTTTCTTTCAAGGACAAGGTCATGGATATGCTCCCCGAGGGGGGGAATCTGAACATGTGCCTGACCTGTGGTTTGTGTTCGGCCGGGTGTCCGGCAACCGGCCTGGAAGGCATGGATCCTCGGAAATTCCTGCGTGCCGCGGCATTGGGAATGGACGAGGAAGTCACCACGACCCCCTGGGTCTGGACCTGCACCATGTGCCAGCGGTGCATCTATGCCTGTCCGATGAAAATCAACATTCCCCAGCTGGTGTATCAGGCCCGGGCCAGCTGGCCGCGGGAGAAGCGGCCCAAAGGCATCATCGGTTCCTGTGATCATGCCTTAAGGACCGAGGGCAACAGCGCCATGGGCGCCAGTACCGAGGACTTCAAGTTTGTGGTCGAGGACGTCCTGGAAGAGGTGCGCGAGAACCAGCCGGGCCAGGAGAATCTCATCGCCCCGATCAACAAGCAGGGCGCCATGTACTTTCTGAATCAGAACTCCCGCGAACCCGTGACCGAGCCGGATGAAATGGTTCCGTTGTGGAAGATCCTGAACCTGGTCGGCGCGGACTGGACATACGGCACCGTCGGTTGGGGCGCGGAAAACTACTGCATGTTCGCCGCGGACGACGAGGGCTGGGAAAAGATCGTCCGGGACAAGGTCAAGGCCGTGGAGGACCTGGGCATCAAGTATTGGCTGAACACGGAGTGAGGCCATGAAATGTACGCAGTCCGGTTCGGACTGGAAAAGTTCAATATCACCCCGAAGTTTGAGATTATAAGCATCATCACCCTGTACGCGCAATGGATCCGGGAAGGCAAGCTGCCGGTGAATTCTGACTGGAACAAGGACCTGAAAATCAAGTTTACGCTTCAGGATCCCTGCCAGCTGGTCAGGAAAAGCTTCGGCGATCCCATTGCGGACGACCTGCGCTTCGTGCTCAAGTCCGTGGTCGGCGAGGAAAACTTCATCGACATGTGGCCGCGCAAGTCCAACAACTACTGTTGCGGCGGGGGCGGCGGCTTTTTGCAGGCCACCGGGTTCGCCGACCAGCGCAGGGAATACGGCAAGCGCAAACACAACCAGATCATGGAGACCGGGGCGGCCTATTGCATCACGCCCTGCCACAATTGCCACTCCCAGGTGCATGACCTTTCCGAGTTCTACAAGGGCGGATACCACGCCGTGCATCTGTGGACCTTCATCGCCTTGTCCCTGGGCATCCTGGGCCCCAACGAGCGGGAATATCTGGGCGATGATCTCCGCGATTTTGGTTTATAGGCATAAGGTGAGTAATCATCATTGTTTTCAATTTGAATCCATATAAGGGGGGTTCAATGGCTACAAATAAGAGAGGCTCTGTTATGGTCGTGGGCGGCGGCATCGCCGGGATGCAGACCGCCTTGGATCTGGCCGAATCAGGCTTCTACGTCTATTTGGTTGAAAAACAGGCCGGAATCGGCGGGGTCATGGCCCAACTGGACAAGACCTTCCCGACCAACGACTGCGCGATGTGAATTATCTCGCCCAAGTTGGTCGAGTGCGGTCGGCACTTGAACATTGAGTTGATGACCCTGTCAGAGGTGGTGAAAGTTGACGGCGCAATGGGCAACTTCACCGTTACGGTGCAGCAGAATCCGCGCTACATCGACATGGAAAAGTGTATTGCCTGCGGGTTGTGCGCGGAAAAATGCCCCAAGAAGGTGCCCAGTGAATTTGATTATGGGATGGGCAACCGCAAGGCCGCTTATATTCTCTACGGCCAGGCAGTGCCATTGAAATACGCCATTGACGCGGACACCTGCATCTATTTCAAGAACGGCAAATGCAAGGCCTGCGAAAAGTTTTGCCCCACCGGGGCGGTCAATTTCGCGGACACGGCCAAAACAGTGGAAGTGAACGTCGGCGCGGTCGTGCTGACGCCCGGGTTCAAGCCTTTTGATCCCAGCATATTCGACTACTACAACTACCAGCAGCTCCCGGACGTGGTCACCAGCCTCGAATACGAGCGGCTGCTGTCCGCCTCGGGTCCGTGCATGGGACATCTTGTGCGGCCTTCGGACCAAACCGAGCCCAAGAAGATCGCCTGGCTGCAGTGTGTCGGCTCCCGGGGCATCAACAAGTGCGACAACGGTTTCTGCTCCAGCGTCTGCTGCATGTACGCCATCAAGCAGGCCATCGTGACCAAGGAGCACACCACGGGTGACGTCAGCCAGACCATCTTCTACATGGACATCCGGTCCCACGGGAAGGAGTTCGAAAAGTACTACGTGGACGCCGAGAAAAAGGGCATCCGCTTTCTGCGCTCCCGCCCGCATACTTTCATTCCGGGCAAGGAAGGCAAAGGCGTAAAACTGGAGTACGTGGACGAGACCGGCAACCTGTTCACGGAAGAGTTCGACATGATGGTCATGTCCATCGGCCTTGAGGCTCCGGCTTCGGCCAAGGATCTGGCTGCCAAGCTGGGCATAGAGCTGGACAAGTACAACTTTGCCAAATGTTCCAGCTTTGACCCGGTTCAGGCCAGTAAGGACGGCATTTATGTGGCCGGCTGCTTCCAGGCGCCCAAGGACATTCCCCAGTCCGTTGTCGAGGCGTCTTCCGCGGCGGCCAAGGCGTCCATCGCCCTGGCCGAGGCCAAGGGCTCCCTGGCCAAGACCAAGACCTATCCGGCCGAGCAGGACGTGGCCGGCCAAGAGCCCAAGGTCGGCGTGTTTGTCTGCTCCTGCGGCATCAACATCGCCGGGGTCGTGGACGTCAAGGATGTGGCTGAATACGCCAAGGGTCTGCCCAACGTGGTGTATGTGGAAAACAACATGTTCACCTGCTCCGCGGACACCCAGGTGCTCATCGCCGAGAAGATCAAGGAGCACGGGCTGAACAGGGTGGTCATTGCGGCCTGCACGCCGCGGACCCATGAACCGTTGTTCAAGGATACCCTGCGCGAGGCCGGATTGAACGAATACCTGGTGGAGATGGCCAACATCCGCAATCAGAACAGCTGGGTGCATGCCAATGATCCGGTCAAGGCCACGGCCAAGGCCAAGGATCAGGTGCGCATGGCCGTAGCCAAGGTTTCCCTGCTCACTCCTCTGGAATATCTGTCCCTGGACGTGGTCCAGCAGGCTCTGGTCATCGGCGGCGGCTTGTCCGGCATGACCGCCGCCCTGGGCTTGGCGGATCAGGGTTTTGAAACCGTGCTTCTGGAAAAGACGGAACGCCTGGGCGGCAACGCCTGGAACCTCAATTCCACCTGGAAGGGGGAAGAAGTCGTACCGCAGGTGGAAAAGATGGTCCAAAAGGTGGAAAGCCATCCGAAGATCACCGTATACAAGAAGGCTGAACTGAAAACCTGCGTAGGTTCCGTGGGCAATTTCGTCAGTGATGTGTCCGTCAACGGCGAGACCAAGGTCGTCAAGTACGGCGCGGCCGTGGTCTGCACCGGCGGCAAGGAATACAAACCCACGGAGTATCTGCACGGTCAGGATCAGCGGGTCTACACGCACAGCGAATTCGATGCCTTGATGCGCAAGGATTCCGCTGAGTTGGCCAAGTCCGAGAGTGTGGTCTTCATCCAGTGCGTCGGCTCCCGCGAGCCCGAGCGGCCTTACTGCAGCCGGGTCTGCTGCACGCACAGCGTGGAGTCGGCCTTGAAGCTGAAAAAGCTCAATCCAAATATGAACATCTATGTCCTCAACCGCGATATCCGTACCTACGGCGTCCGGGAGGATCTGTACACCGAGGCCCGTAAGCAGGGCGTGATCTTCGTGCGCTACGAGCTGGAGAAAAAGCCTCAGGTCAGCAAGCAGGGGGATGATCTGATCGTGGAGATCGAGGACCATATCCTGCATCGGCCTCTGAAGATCAAGGCCGACAGATTGGTTCTGGCTTCGGCGATCATTGCCAACGAGAGCAAGAACCTGGTGGAACTCTACAAGTGCGCTACGAACAGCGAAGGTTTCCTGACCGAGGCCCATCCCAAGCTGCGTCCCGTGGACATGTCCGTGGACGGTCTGTTCCTGGCCGGGTTGTGCCATTATCCCAAACCCATTGACGAAGCCATTGCCCAGGCCCAGGCCGCTGTCAGCCGGGCCGGCGTGATCCTGGCCAAGTCCGTGATGCCTCTGGATTCCATCAAGAGCGTGGTCACGGACAAGTGCGACGGATGCGCCCTGTGCGTGGACACCTGCCCGTACTTTGCCATCAAGCTGGTCAGCTACGCCGACGAGGACGGCAGGGAGCACAAACGGATCGAGACGGACAAGGCTTTATGCAAAGGCTGCGGCATCTGCATGGCCACCTGCCCCAAGGGCGGCGTGAACGTCATGGGCTTCACCTATAATCAGATCAAGGCCCAGATCTACTCGGCCTTGCAAAGCGCTTAAACTTCAAGGAGAGAATGATCATGGCTGACAATTTCGAACCGGTCATAATCGGATTCCTCTGCAACTGGTGCGCGTATGCCGGCGGGGATCTCGCCGGCGTGTCGCGCTTGCAGTATCCGCCGAATATGCGGGCGATCCGGGTGATGTGTTCCGGGATGGTGCATCCCCATCTCGTGGTGGAGGCTCTGCAAAAGGGCGCAGACGGCGTTCTCGTGATGGGCTGACACATCGGGGAGTGTCATTACCTGGATGGTAATAACAAAGCATTGGCTAGGGCGGAAGGCGCCAAACTGGTCCTCGAGGATCTGGGCATGGATCCGCGTCGGTTTGCCATCGAGTGGGTTTCCTCGGCGGAAGCGCCTCGATTTGCCGAAGTGGTGACCAAGTTCACCGAGCAGATCAAGGAACTTGGCCCCAACCCATTGAAGAAAAAAGTGGCGGCGGCCGCGTAAGCCCCTCGGGAGGTTAAAGCATTATGGTAAAAATTGCTGAAGAATGGTTGAACTCCTGTGCGGGTTGTGAGATCGCCATCCTGAATATCGGGGATGTGCTCGTTGATCTTCTGCCGTCACTGGAATTCGTGCATATCCCGGTCCTGATCGACCACAAGTACTACGGTCAGGTCGGCGAACGGAAGAACCTGGACATTCCAGAGGCCGTGGTCGGCATTGTTTCC
Source organism: Desulfonatronum sp. (assembly GCA_011049455.1). Classification (GTDB taxonomy): domain Bacteria; phylum Desulfobacterota; class Desulfovibrionia; order Desulfovibrionales; family Desulfonatronaceae; genus Desulfonatronum. The sequence continues at coordinate 19,654 of DSBL01000101.1, forward strand.
GGCGGCGTGCGCAATTCCGAGCACTTGGAAGTTCTGGAAAAAATGCGGGAGCGCTGTCAGATCCTGATCGCCCTGGGCACTTGCGCCACCAATGGCGGGATTCCGGCCCTTGGCAACATGGACACCCTGGAGGACATCCAGGAATTTTTGTTCCGCGGCTCTCCCTCCACCGAGCCCGGTCCCAATCCGGATCACGAGAACTATCACGTGCCGAAGTGCTTTGACCGGGTTTCGGCCCTTGACGAGCACGTCAAGGTGGATATTTCCCTGCCGGGCTGTCCGCCGCATCCGGATTGGATCACCGCCGCTGTGTTGGCGCTGTTGGACGGGAAAACCGACATCAAGCTGCCTGAACGGTCGGTGTGCGACACCTGCCCCACGATTCGCGAGCGAAAAAAAGGCCTGGGCGACTTGAAGCGGGTGTTGACAACGCCGGAATTTGATTACTCCAAGCCCGTCAATGAAATGCGCTGCCTGCTTGAGCAGGGATTCATGTGCCTGGGACCTGTGACCAGGGCGGGATGCTCGGGCATGACCGGTGCGGCGCCGCGGTGCATTGCCACCCGGATGCCCTGTCGCGGATGCTACGGACCGATCAGCAAGGATTCCTTGCCGATCATGGACTATATCGGCGCGTTGGCCTCGGTGGGCTACGATACGACGAGAATGCCCGACCGGCGCGGCTATTTGAGCCGGTTTAACGGCGCCCATGGCGTCCTGAAAAAGCTGGGTTAGGGAGGAAATATGGTTCAACCTAATGTTGCAAAGACAATACATGTCGCCCCGGTCTCGCGGATCGAAGGCCATGCCGGATTCGAGATCTACCTGGACGACAATGGCAATGTGACCGACGCCCGACTGATGATCCTGGCCCTGCGGGGCTTTGAGAAATTCGTCGTCGGCCGTCCGGTGGAGGAGGTTCCCAGGATCGTGAACCGCATTTGCGGGATCTGTCCCTGGCACCACCATCTGGCCGCGAACAAGGCCGTGGACGGCTGCCTGGGCGTGACGGTCCCGCCCACGGGCAAGAAGCTGCGCGAGTTCTGTCAGATGCTGGCCTTTATTCCGGACAAGATCCTGCACTTCTACTTCCTGGCGGCGCCGGATTTCGTGCTCGGTCCGGATGCGGACTATGCCGTGCGCAATGTGGTCGGCGTGGTCGGCGCGGCCCCGGAGCTGGCCAAGCAGGTCGTGCATATGCGCTACAAGACCCAAATGGCTCTGGAAAAGTTTGCCGGCAAGGTCATTCACCCCATTGCCGCAGTGACCGGCGGCTTTTCGCATCCCATGAGCGAGGACGACCGCAAGGAACTGATGGCCGTGATCCAGGAGGCCAAGGAGTTCGCCCTTTTCACCATCAAGTTCGCCAAGGAAAACGTTTTCCCCAAGTACTTGGATGCAGTGAAGACCGTGGGCGTTTTTCCCTCCGGCTATTTGGGCACGGTGCGGCCCGACGACGGCGCTCTGGAGCTGTACGACGGCGAACTGCGGATGATGGACATGGACGGCAAGTACGAGCAGTTCAAGGCCGATCAGTACATGGACTATATCGCCGAGCATGTGGAGCCCTGGAGCTATTGCAAGTTTCCGTACATGAAAAAGGCCGGCAAGCTCAGCCTGGACGAGACGAATCCCGTGGGCGTTTATCGGGTCAACTGCCTGGCGCGGATCAACGTCTGCGACAAGATGGCCACTCCGCTGGCTCAGCAGGAGCTGGAAGAGTTCCGCTCCATGTTCGGCCGGCCCGCGCATCTGACCCTGCTGTATCATTGGGCGCGGCTGATCGAGCTGGTCCAGTGCTGCGAACGGGCCGAGGAACTCCTGAACGATCCGGAAATCCTGGGACCTGAATTCCGGGCCAAAGGCATCGAGCCCAGGGCCGGCGAAGGCGTCGGCTGCGTGGAAGCGCCCCGCGGTACCTTGACGCATCACTACAAAACCGACGACAACGGCATGGTGACCATGGCCAATTTGATCGTGGCCACGGGACACAATAATGCCGGCATGAACCTGGCCGTGAAACAGGCGGCCAAGGCCCTGATCAAGGACGGCAAGTATGATCAAGGCATCCTGAATACCGTGGAGATGACCATCCGCGCCTATGACCCGTGAATGAGCTGCGCCACCCACCGCCTGGACGGCGGTATCGCTTTGGAAGGCAAGATCATTGACAGCACAGGTCAGGTTGTCGACACATTGAGCAACACGGACAAATAGTTGTCTGCTTGACGCAACCGAATACGGCAAAAGGGCCGCTGCGCCGCAGCGGCCCTTTTGCTTGCGTGCTTTTAAATTGTTGGTATTCTATCCGTATTGGGGACCATGATTTGTTGCAGCTGCTGGCTGTGATCGCATGGAGAAGACGTCCTTGATTTCGACCTTGATTCAGACATTGAAAAATAAAGGGGAAAAATAACGTGGAGTGGTCGGCAATCCATTCATCCCGTATCCTGGTTCTGGGGTGCGGCAATATTCTCAAGGGCGACGACGGGGTCGGCCCGGCAGTGGCCCTGCGCGTGGCAGATGATCCCAGGCTCCCGGATGGTGCGCACGCCCTCGACCTGGGCACGTCCATCAAACATCTGCTTTTTGATATTGTGACCATGAAACCTGAGGCCTTGCGGCGGATCATCATCGTTGATGCCGCGGCCCAGGAAAATCGCACGCCAGGGGAGTTTTGGGAAATCGACGTTGATCAGATCAAGGAGGAAAAAATCAAGGATTACTCCATCCACATGTTCCCCTCGGTGAACCTGCTCAAAAAGATCAAGGAAGAAGCGAATATTGATTTACGAATTATTGCCGTGCAAACCGGGTATATTCCCGAGGAACTGGATGAATGTTTGACCCCGGCGATTGAGGCCGCGGTGCCCAAAATTGTCGATTATGTTCTGGAGATTTGCGCGGAATAAGGCCGATGTCTTGAGCCGGCGGAGGATGGTTGATTCTCATTCCGGAGGAAGACAAAACCCAAGGGGTAGCCATGAATATTGTCAATGAAAATGAGTTTCCCAAGGATATGCACCCAGCCGTGGTCCTGGAAGACAGATGCGACGGGTGCGCATTTTGTGTGGATATTTGTCCTCGTGCCTGCCTGAAAATCGTTCCCAATCCTCATCGCCCCTCGCATCGCATGGTCCGGGTGATCGCCAAATTGTGCAGCGGTTGCGGGGCGTGCCAAGGGACATGCCCCAAGGAGGCCATCTACATTCCCGGCCTGTCCACCGCCGATCTGCGGGCCTATATCAAGAAGGCGCTGATCATGGCCGAGCAGGCCGGTCTGGATCAATGACCGGGGCCGAGGGGGCAAAAAGGAAGTCGAGCGATGGAGAAGGTGAGCGTGCCGTGGGAAACGATCACGATGTGTGGCCGGTTTGTCCCGTGGTCGCCTTTTCCATCTTTTGCAGGAACCTGCTGGCATCCATGAGACTGGAAATGCCCCTGGCAACCTCCTTGGGGTCGTAATCCGATCGGGTGCGTTCAGTCACGCACAGCTTCCAGTATCCGTGCTGGTCTTTCCCCAGGTACAAGCCGCGATCCACGGCCGCCGTGGATTCGGTCAACACCTTTCCGCTTTTCAGGAACAGCTCGGCAAACTCCACCTCGTCTTCCCGCCAAGCGTAGCGGATGTCCGTTTCATTGTCCGGCAGCTTCTCAAAATGCTTGTTGCTCCAAGTGGACTTGTCGAATAGCGCCTTGAGTCTCTCATACATGAGCATGCTCCTTTCTTGGCAAAACTTTTTTCAAACCCTCAAGAAGGGATGTCTTGACGGGGTGGATTTCGTCGAATGTGATGCGATCCCCATGGAAGATATGTTTACTCCTTTTCAAAGGCATTGCAAGGAGCCGTTCTACGCAACGGCGTTAGACTTTGCACATGTGGTGACAGAAGGTCACCTCGACGATCGTGAGATCGTCGAGAGGCCAACGGAAAATCGTGTTTTTCATTGGCCGAAACGTCGAAAATGCAGAAAGGGTTTTCGACGTCATGTATAGCATTAGCATGACAATCAGGCCCAGAGTGCTGGTTTTGTTGGGGTTCCTGATTTTCTGGTTCAAGACCGTACGTTTTGGCCGGTTGAGGCATTGATGAATCCCCTTGACTGCCGTAATGCAGGGCATCCTCGACATTGTATGAAATTCGGTTAAGCAGGTTAACGGACATGTCCGCATAGGTATTCCATAAGAAATGCTTTTCCACCTTTTTCCTTGGCGGGCGCTTTGCGCGGGCATCGTCATATTCCCTGAAGGATTGAGCAAATGGCCGACAAATGCATGCATAAGACCGCGCATTGCGGCGTTTCTGATGCTTGTCGTTTTCCCGACAGCAACGAGACAATGCAAGAGCAGCTGAAGATACGCCAAGGAATTCTCGCCGATGTGGATACGCTGGTGAGGTTCAACCTGCAGATGGCCAAGGAAACCGAAGACATAAGACTCCTTCCGGAAGTCCTGGCCGCTGGCGTCGAATCCGTTTTGCGGAATCCCGCACTGGGTTTCTATTTGGTCGCCGAGATTCGTGGAAAGATTGTCGGTTCCCTGATGGTGACCACCGAATGGAGTGATTGGCGAAACGGAACGTTTTGGTGGATTCAGAGTGTGTATGTTGCCCCAAAAAGTCGACGGCGCGGCATTTTTCGTGCCCTGTATAATGAAGTGCGGGAAAGGGCCAAAAAATCAGCCAAAGTCTGCGGATGTCGCTTGTACGTTGAACGCGACAACGCCGTGGCGCAGGCAACCTATGCCAGCCTTGGCATGACGGAAACGAAGTATAAGCTTTTAGAGGAGCAGTTCCGGTGAGAGTCGCAGCATGCCGGCAAAGCGAAAAATGTTCGGCAAATACCCACCGTGTCAGATTTATGGCCTTGTTCAACGATAGGAGCGGCTTCAAAGGCTTTTTGCTCGTGGCGATATCGAGCAAAGGAAAAATTCGATTACCGCGAAGACCATCTCTTTGGGGTTGAAAAGGTTTTCAGGGCCAGCAAACCTTTCGTCTGTTTCAAGAATGCCGCAACAGGTCGGTTTGGCCCTGGATTCCAGGACATTTCGTAAAGTCAGGGACTCGTGATACGGCCTCTGGTCAAGTCCAACTCGGCGCACACAGGGAGCTACGGTTTTATAGAAAACGGGGCAGACTAAAAATGAGAAGATGTCTTTTCCCTTTCCGCAAGTCCCGGGGGATTTTTTTGATGCGGAACATGTTCGGAAAAGCAAAAGGGGTTGCCGGCATTGTGCCTGCAACCCCTTGAATTTGCTGGTCGGGATGAGAGGATTTGAACCTCCGGCCTCAGCGTCCCGAACGCTGCGCTCTACCAAGCTGAGCCACATCCCGTAAAAAAATAATTATGAACATGATCCTGGAAAAATGCAAGTACCACGACAACGTATCACGGCAACGTATTGTGATTGCCGCCTGACGGCGCAGCATTATGAATGTGATGTAAAAGTGAATTTGCCTTCGACAAGAAAAGTTAATATTTGCAATATGTTCGCATCTTTTGCCAACGTCAAGAGGTGTCCTTTCAGCTTGCATGTTTACCTCCGCTGGGCTATTTTCAGCGAAATTTTCTTGAGGAGGAAACAAGGCATGAAGAGAGATCTTGGTGGATTATTGGTGCTGGTTTTGAGTGTTTTTCTAGCCTTTCCGGCCGCGGTCGGGGCCAAGGAGATCAAAGCCGGATTCGTTTAC
>DSBL01000023.1 GCA_011049455.1 Desulfonatronum sp.
CTGAAAAGCAGAGCGCAGCCCGTTTTGGACAAACTCTTCATGCACCCGTTTGCATTCGGCTTGCCTGGCCAAATTTTGCCCGGGGCCGGGTCTCCCCTCATTCGTTTGAATCGCCCTGCTTTCTTCCTGTATGGTCCGAAGCCACGGTACACACAGGGCGTTTTTGGTTCGAGCAAGAAGGTCCTGATGTTGATTTCTCCTGCTGATTGGTCCAAGAAGATCGCGTGCGTTGAGCCTGCTGGGGACCTTTTTTTGGAGCTGTTGGACGTATGACCTCTCAAATTCGTTTTACTCAAAAAATCTCGACAAAAATCGCGGCTATTTCCGTTATTGTCACCCTGTTCTTTGTGCTGATGGTTTTCGGGATTCTGCTTTCGCTCATGGAACAGGAACTGATGAATTCGCGCAGGAATTCCCTGAAAGCTTTGGTTGACGTGGCGTTCAACCTGGTCAGCGAATACGACCAACGTGTGCGCAGCGGGGAACTCTCCCTGGGCGAGGCCAAACAGCGTTTCATCTCGCGCATCCAGAGCATGCGGTTTCAGAATCACGATTACTTCTGGATCCAGGACAATCTTCTGCCGTATCCGACCATGATCGTGCATCCCGCAGATCCGTCTTTGGACGGAACAACAATGGAGGGCCCGCGGTTCAACAAAGCATTTGCCATGCAGTTTGGCGACAGCGATCAGGTCATCACCTTCCCGGCACGGGACAAGAATCTGCTCCAGGCAGCGGTGGAGGTCACCCTTGAAAGCGGCAGCGGGTTCATCAGCTATGACTGGCCCAAGCCCACGGCCACGGGATTGACCGAGGCGTATTATCCCAAGCTGTCCTATGTCAAATACTACCAGCCCTGGGGCTGGATCATCGGCACGGGCCTGTACTTTGACGATATCAAGGCCCAGATGGCGAAACTGCGATGGACCATCATCCTGGCGGTGGCGTCGATGCTTGGCGTGACAGCGCTGATGACCCTCGTGGTTTTGCGCAATATCACCCGGCCGTTGGGCGCATTGTTACGCTATTCCGGGAAGGTGTCCCGGGGCGATTTGGACGCTCAGGTTTCCGGGAAGATTTCCGGCGAGTTTTTGCAGCTCAAACAGTCCATCGAGGCAATGGTCCAGGCCTTGCGGCGCAGTATCCAGGAGGCCAGGGACAGAACCGAGGAAGCCTGTTTCGAGGCAGAAAAGAGCAGGCAGGCCGAGCAGGCGTTGCGGGAGAGCGAGGAGCGGTTTCAAATGGTCATGGAGGCCACTCGCGACGGGGTTTGGGACTGGGACATCCGCACCGGGAAAACCTATTTCAATCCCGGCTACTATGCGATGCTGGGCTATGCTCCGGGCGAGTTCCCCATGAATTTTCAATCCTGGAAGGATTTGGTCCACCCGGATGACTGGGAAAGAGTGATTGGCCTGGAGCAGGAGTGTATTGACGGCCACAGCGAGGATTTCAAGATCGTCTATCGCATGAAGACCAAGGATGGGCAGTGGCGCTGGGTCCTGGGCAGGGGCAAGACCGTGGCCAGGGATGCTGGCGGGCGGGCTTTGCGCATGGTTGGCAGCCATGTGGATATCACGGACACGAAACAGGCCGAGGAGGAGCGTCAGAGGCTGCAGGCGCAACTGCTGCAGGCCCAGAAAATGGAAGCCGTGGGCACCCTGGCGGGAGGCGTGGCCCATGATTTCAATAATTTGCTCCAGGCCATCGGGGGACATACGCAACTTATGTTGACCACTCGCGCTCAGGATGATCCGGAGCGTGCCAAGCTGATGACCATTGCCCGGGCTGTGGAGCGGGGAGGACAGCTTGTCCAGCGGCTGCTGTTGTTCGGCCGAAAAATCGAGGTGCAGCGCCGCCCTGTGAATCTCAATCAGGAAGTGCTGGACGCTTCCAAGATTTTGGAACGTACTATTCTGAAAATGATTTCCATTGAACTGCGCCCGGCCGAAGACTTGTGGCCCGTGAACGCGGATCCGGTACAGCTTGAGCAGGTGCTGATCAATCTTGGGGTGAATGCCTCGGACGCCATGCCGGATGGAGGCAGACTGGTGATGGCAACGGAAAATGTCGTCCTGGACCAGGAACAATTGAACGGTTGCCAGGAGATCACTTCGGGGCGGTATGTGATGCTGACTGTTTCGGATACGGGCTGCGGCATTGATCTGGCAACACTGGATAAAATTTACGATCCTTTTTTCACCACCAAGGAGATGGGAAAGGGCACGGGTCTGGGGCTGGCCTCGGTCTATGGAATAGTCCGGGATCATGGGGGATGTATTATTTGCGACAGCAAGCCAGGCCAGGGCACCACCTTCAGGATCTATCTGCCGGCCATGAAGGATGAACGTATGGTGACCCAGCCGGTACAAGCCCCGGAGGGTCGGATTGTGGGCGGCTCTGAGACCATTCTTGTGGTGGATGACGAAGCTGACCTGAGGGATTTGACCTCCGATGCCCTGCAAAGTTACGGGTATGCGACGATTGTGGCCCAAGGCGGGCAGGAAGCCCTTGATCTCTACGCGGCGGCAAAGGGGCGAATCAAACTGGTGCTGCTTGACCTGAACATGCCCGGGATGAGCGGCCGGACCTGTTTGCAAGAATTGCTGCGCATGGACCCGGATGCGAAGGTGCTCATCGCCAGCGGGTACACAGTGGACAATCAAGCCGAGAAAATGATTCAGGCCGGGGCCTTGGGGTTCATTGCCAAGCCGTATCAAATCAGCGATCTGGTGGCCACGGTCCGCAAGTTGCTGGAGCGCTAGACATGACGTTGAAAATCCTTCTTGCATTTTCGACGTTTCGGCCAACAAAAAAGCGCAGTTTGCCGTTGGCCTCTCGACGAACTCACGATCGTCGGGGTGAGGTCCTGTCACCCGCATATGCAAGCCTTGAGACGTAGCGTCTCGAAACGGTGAATCTGAGGGCAAGTCCCCGTGTGCACGTTTTCAAACCGATGTCATGCCCAAGATAATGAGGATAAGAGCGTGAAGGTGATAAAGATCGGCGGCGGATGCTTAAAGAACAAGGAAACCATCGCCGCGATTCTTGATCTGCTGGTTGAACGAGGTCAAGGCAATATTGTCGTGGTCTCGGCCTTGGGCGGGGTCACGGATTTGCTGCTGAACGGGATGCATCGCGCTTTAGCGGACGAGGAGGCCATTGGCGAACTCATGTGCCGCTTGAAAAGCCGGCACATGCTCGTGGCTGGTCATGTCATCCCCGGAGAAAAACAACGGCGGGCATTTTCCCTGGAACTGGGCAAGATCTTGGGGAAACTGGAGCGCTTGTATTACGGCCTGCATTTTACCCGGGAGATCACGCCCAGGATGGCTGATTCCATCAGCAGTTTTGGCGAGCGGATGTGCGCGCATCTGTTGCGGACGGCTTTACAGGCTCGGGAAGGCAAGGCCTGCTGCCGCTTTCCCGAGGAAATCGGCATCCTCACCGACGGCAAGTATGCTGATGCCACGGCGCAGTTGGACAAGTCCGAAACGGCCTTTATGAAAAAGCTGCGGTCCATGCAGAACGGTCAGAGGGTTTTATTCATCCCCGGGTTTTACGGTGTCAGCGAAGGCGGGGAGATCACCACCTTTGGCCGGGGCGGAAGCGATTATTCAGCGGCCGTGATCACGGCTATTTCCGGCGCCGAGGTGCTGGAAATCTGGAAGGATGTGGACGGTTTTCTCAGCGCGGATCCCAAATTCATCCCCGGCGCGACAGTACTTCCCGAGCTGTCCTATGACGAAGCCGCGGAACTGGCCTACTTCGGGGCAAAGATCCTGCATCCGCGTACTGTTGAACCTTTGCGCGACAAGGGCTTGCCCATTGAAATCCGCAACACCCTGCATCCGGACGTGACCGGCAGCCGGATCACGGCCCAGGGGGCGGCCAGACTCGGGGTGGTCAAAAGCGTGGCCCACACCACGGATATTTCCATCCTCAAGGTGCATGCCTCGGGAGTGGGCATGCGGCGGGGCATCCTCAGCGAGGTGGCCACGGCCGTGGCCGGCAAGGGCGTGAATATCAAATCCGTGGTCACGTCCCAAACGTGCATCAGTCTGCTTTTGGCCCGCAAGGATCTGGAGCCGGCGGCCCAGGCGTTGCAAGACCTGCAGCCTCGACCTTACCGCAATCTGGAGCGCATCGAGGGCATCGCCCTGGTGGCCGTGGTGGGCAAGGGGCTGGCCGAGAGGCCGGGCATTGCGGCCGGGTGTTTTTCAGCAGCAGCTGCCTGCCGGGTGAACATTGAGATGATCGCCTTTGGCCCCTCTCCGGTGGCCCTGTATTTCATCGTTCAAGAAAGCGACCTGCGCACGGCGGTGAACGCGATTCACAACCACTTTTTTCAGGCCTCCCAGGGGTTCACTCGTTGACGCACGTTTCTGTCTGGACCTGTGGCCTGGATTGTCGCCAAAGTGAGGAGATGTCGGATTTTAGCCGACCTCATATCCGGCTTTTTTCACGGCAGTCCGGATCACTTCCGGGTCCACGGGTCTGGTTTCGGTGAACGTGGCCTGATCCTTTTCCAGAGAAACCTGGACGTCCTGGATACCGTCAATACCGCTCAATGCCTTGGTCACGGCACTGACGCAGTGCTGACAGGACATGCCTTTGATGGTGATGGTTGTCATTGGGTGTCCCTTCCTGTCTTTTCAACTTCCTTTTCTTTTATCCATTTCAAGGCATCCTGGAAATCCAGGGTGCCTTCATAAATGGCCCGACCGGTGATCACACCTTCCAGCCCATGGCCAGAAAGCGGATACAGGGTTTGCAGGTCCTCCAGGCGGGTTACGCCGCCGGCGGCGATGACCGGCAGAGATGTCTTGTGGACGAGGTGATTCAGGGCCGCGATATTGATGCCGCTGTGCATCCCGTCCCGGCTGATATCCGTATATATTATGAACGCTGCGCCCTGGTCCTTCAGCCGAGGCAGGACCTGATCAATGGTCAGTCCGGCGTTTGCCACCCAGCCCTTGGTTTTCAGCGCACCGTCCACAGCATCCAGGGACACTCCGACGCGTCCGGGAAGGGCTGCGCACATGGCGGCAAAGCCTTTGGGGTCTTCCAAGGCCAGGGTGCCGATGATCAGCCGTGTAATCCCGGCATCCAGATAGGTCCGGGCCGTATGCAGGTCCCGGATGCCGCCGCCGATCTGCACCGGGATGTTCACCTGGGAACAGATATTTCTGATCAGGGAAAAATTCACGGGTCGGCCGTCAAAAGCGCCGTCCAGATCCACCAGGTGCAGCCACTTGGCGCCCAGGTCCGCCCAGTGTCTGGCCATGGCCGCGGGATCACCGGAAAAGACAGTCACGTCGTCGGCCCGGCCCTGGCGCAGGCGAACGCACTGGCCGTTTTTGATATCAACCGCGGGAAACAGAATCACAGACTCATCTCCCGCAGGCCCTCGCGCAATCCGTCGCGCACCAGTTCCTGGGTCGTCAGCCATTTCCCGCCACGCCGGAAAAATTTGCGGGCCTGGAGCAGGTCCTCGGACAATGATTGCTGCGATTCCTCAAAGTGATGTCGCCGGGCAATACGCTGATGGGCGACATCCAAAAGGGTCAATTCAAGAACGACCATGGCCGGTTCGTTCACGCCCCACTTGCCGCCCTCGCGTTCCCGCCATTCCAGAATCTGGGGCACCAGCAAGTAGTCCGCGGGCACGCACCGACCAACTTCCAGCCAGTAGCGCAGGCCGGACAGTCCACCCCCCTCGGTTTTGGCCTTGGACAGGGCCAGCTCCTGGCACTGCCTGGTGGCGTCCGGACCAAGAACAACCCTCCCCGGTTCATCCTTGAGCAGGCTTTGCAGTGTCTCATCCAGACCGGCCATGATTTCCGGAGCAAGGAGCGGTGGATGATCTGACCGATAGCTGGAAAGATGTTCCCAGCCGTGTCGGGGTTGACCGAACGCGGCAACCGCCAGCACCCCGCCGTCAAGCGCCGGGGGCGCAACTGTCCTGGGAGCGCAGGAGATCAGGGCCAGGACCAAAAACACGGGAAAAAGCAGGAAAAGGCGATGGCTGTACATGTCAACAACATCCTTTGGTGCTGGGGGTGCCAAAACGTGTCCGGGCCACGGCTTGGCGCAGGGCCAAGCCCACGGCCTTGAAGGCGGCCTCAATAAGGTGATGGCCGTTGCGGCCATACCGAAAATGAATGTGCAGGTTCATTTTGGCCTCAAAGGCCAGGGATTTAAAAAATTCTCGCCAGATGTCCCTTTCTTCGCCGGCTATGACCTGGGGCAGGGGAGTGTCCTCGAAAACCAGATAAGGACGTCCGGAAAGATCCACGATCACCTCCACCAGGGCTTCGTCCATGGGCACCAATGCCCAGCCCACGCGCTGGATGCCGGCCTTGTCGCCCAGGGCGTCAGCCAAGGCCTTGCCCATGCACAAGCCCATGTCTTCCAGGCTGTGGTGCGCATCAACCTGAAGATCTCCAGCGCAGGTAAGGGTCATGTTGAATCCGGCCCAAAAGGTGAGCAGGTGCAGCATGTGATCGACAAATCCGATTCCTGATTGGATCCGGGCTTGTCCGTCCCCGTCCAGCGTCAGGTTCAGGTTGATGTCGGTCTCCTTGGTCTGGCGCCTGCAGCCGGTCTCCCGGCTTTGCGAAGCTTTCGTCACTTGATTCTCCTGTGCGGGCTGGTGTATCCAGCGCCCTCATAAGATTGTCCCGGAAGGCCGGTCCTGTCAATCCGTGGAAGTTCGACGAGTCCCTGTTGATAAGATCAGGGGCGTGCCGCGTGCACGATCCGTACAATGGGTCCCGAGCGTTCCGTGGAACAAACCGGGCACGCTTGAAAACGCTTGCTTCGATATTCATGTCCTGATGTTGATCTGTTTCCCCTCTTGCTTGTCGTCGGGACATTCTTCCAGGCAGATTCGGTCCCGCCCTTTGTTTTTGGCGGCGTACATGGCTTCATCCGCGGCCACGATCATGGCTGAAGCGTCCTGATAATCCGAGGCAAAAACCGCTCCGGCGCTTAGAGTCACAGAGAATTCCCTGCCTTCGGCCGAAAAACGGATTTCCTTGAACCGCGTCCGGATGTCTTCCAGAAGAGTCAATGCCGATTCCTGATCACAGTCGGGAAGGACCACGACGAATTCCTCGCCGCCATAGCGCCCGATGCTGTCGGTCTTGCGCAAGCGCTGCTTGAGCAGATGGGCCAAGGCCTTGATAACCTGATCGCCGATGGCATGGCCGTACGTATCGTTGACCACCTTGAAATGATCGATGTCCAGCATGGCCACGCATAACGGCTTATGACTGCGCTTGGCCCGGGCATATTCCAGGGCGATTTGTTCCTTGATCCGGGAATGCGTAAGCAGTCCGGTCAGACTGTCCTTGGTCATCAGCTCGCTGAGTTGGCGCATCCTGGCGGCTCGTACGGACACTGCGGCTACCAGATGGCGGTCCGAGATGGGCTTGGTCAAGAAATCGTCGCCCCCGCTGCTCATGGCCGAAAGCTGTTTGTCCATGTCCCGTTCCGCCGAGAGGTAGACGATGGGTAGGCTCACCCATTCGCCGTGCATCCTGATCACCCGCGCCAGATCAGTGCCGCTGTATCCGGACATGATCAGGTTCATGAGGATCAGTTCAGGGTGAAACTGCACCATGGCCTCCAGAAGACGCTCCGGATTGGTGACCGCCTTGACCTCCATGCCCGCTTGGCGCAGCACCTGTGCAAGCCGACGCGCCGAAGCCTCGTCGTTGTCCATGACCAGCAAGCGATAGGGGGGGGGACCTGTTGACGGCGCAGGCTTTGTTCAAGTCGATCGATGAGCTTCGGGATGTCCAGAGGTTTGAGAAAAAAACCCTCGGCGCCGATGCGCGCAGCCTGCACCCGGGCGGAAAAATCATCCTGATCGGACAGAAAGATGATTGGTCGGTCCAGCTCATGAAAAGCCGGGTGCAGAGCCACGTGTTCGATGGTGTTCAGGCCGTTGTCGTGAAAGACCACATCCATGATCAGAACGTCGGGCTTGTGCCGACGAATAGCCGATGCGGCCTCCGGCAACCGTGCGTGCCGATCGACCCGGTAGCCGAAATGACCGAATACGCGGATTAACTCCTCGGCCAGCGCTTCATCATCCTCCACGAGACAGATCAGGGCGCCTTCGTTTTCTTTCAGCCTCGTGTCCAGCTGCCGTCCGGGTCTCGCGGACAGTGGCTGTTTTTGGCTGTTGATGTTCTGTGAGCTGTTTTCAGGCACGCCCCGACTCCGGGTTTCATCGCTGCATGGCTAGCCGAGCCAACGCTTGCGCCGCCGGTAGTGCTTGACGTCCCGGTAGCTGCGCTTTTCTCCGCCGTGGCCGAGGCCGAGATAGAACTCCTGGACGTCGGGATTGTTCAGAAGCGTCTCGGAAGAACCGTCCATGACGATCCTTCCGTTTTCCAGAATGTAGCCGTGCTGGGCAATGCTCAACGCGGCCCGGGCGTTCTGCTCCACCAAAAGGATGGTCACGCCCTCGTCCTGGTTGACGCGCTGGACAATGGTGAAAATTTCTTCCACCAAAAGCGGGGCCAATCCCAGGGACGGCTCGTCCAAAAGCAGCAGCCTGGGCTTGGCCATCAGTGCCCTGCCGATGGCCAGCATCTGCTGTTCGCCGCCGGAAAGATACCCGGCCAGCTGTTTGCGCCGTTCCTGCAGGCGGGGAAAGTATTCGTAGACCCGGGCCACGCTGACCGGATACTCCGAACCAGGCTGGGTGAATCCGCCACAGCGCAGGTTTTCCTCGACGCTTAAATCTTCGAACACCCGGCGGCCTTCCATGACTTGAAAGACCCCGGAGCGGACGATCTGTTCGGGACGGGCCTTGTGGATCGGATTGCCTTTGTAGACAATCGCTCCTTCGGTGATTTCGCCGTCCTCGGTGCGGACCAGTCCGGAGATGGCCTTTAACGTGGTGGACTTGCCTGCGCCGTTGGGTCCGAGCAGGGCGGTGATTCCGCCCCGCCGGACCTTCAGGGACAGTCCCTTGAGCACGAGGATGACGTCGTTGTAAACGACTTCCAGATTTTCAACGGTCAGCAGGTTCATGCGTTAAGGCCGTTAATGGCCGAGCCATTCGGGTTTGCGTTCCAGTGTCGGCACGGCCGCCAGTTCCATGCGGTCCTCATACAGCCGGTATATATATGCAGTCATGTTCGGCCGGTGATCGTCCGGGAAGAAGCTGATGGGCGGGGTCAGACCCAGCGGGTTGAAATCGCGCAGGGTTTCCGCGGCGGCCTTGATGGTCGGTCCGGTCAGGGGGCCCTTTTCCGCGGCGATGCGCAGGGCCTCGGCCATCACGTACATGGAGGCGAAGCCCCGGATATAGTGGGTCATCTGGGGCTTGCCGCCGGTCAGTTCCTCGATGATCTTCATCCCGGGCACGTCCGCGCCGTAAACCACCGATGTTTGCAGGCCGTAGTGCCCGTTGGCCGCGGAACCGGCCAGCCTCAGGAGCTGTTCGTCATTGCCCCAGATGTTGGTGATGAATTTGGTCTTCAGGCCGATCTTCTGGGCGTCCTTGAGGATCACCGCCGTGGAGGAGATGGTTCCGCCCACCCAGGTATAGTCCGGCTCCAAGCGCTGCAGGCGCAACAGCTGGCTGGTGGCGTCCATATCGCCCAGACCCACGTTTTCTTCGCCCGCCAACTCGTAGCCCAGTTCCTGGGCGTAGGCCTTGATCGCCGGGATGGGCGCCAGACCGTAGGGATGGTTGGGGTATACCAAGGCCAGCTTCGGAGCGCGCTGCTCGGCCCAGTTGGTTTTCAGGTAGTCCAGGGCGGCCCGGGCCTGGGTGGAATAATCCGCGGCAACGAAGAAGTTGTAAGGCGCGTCTTTCGGGTCGGTCAGGTGGGCGGAATAGGAAGCCGAGAAGGTGGGCATTTCGTCCCGGGCCACGAAGCGCACCAGAGCCTCGGTGTCCGCCGTGCCCCAGCCCTGCAGGGCCACCATGCCCTGGCCCTTGAAGCGGTTGTAGGCCGCGATGGCCTGCTGCACGTTGTAGGCGTAGTCCACCTGGAGCAGCTCAATGGGCTGTCCGGCGACGCCTCCCTGTTTGTTCAAGTACTCGACGCAGGCCTTGATCCCCTCGGCATAGGGCCGGCCCACGTCCGAGGTCGGACCGCTCAGCTCGGAAAGCAGCCCGATCTTGATCTGGGCCATGGCCGGAGCGGTTGCCAGCAGCAACACGGCAATCATCAAAAACAGCATTTTTTTCATGTCCTCTCCTCCTGAAACATTGTTTTAACGCCAAGAATGCACCTTGACTCAGTAGGCGAACGGATACAGCTTCCAGTAGGCCTTGATCAGCCGCCAGCGATGCACCAATCCCTCTGGCTCGAAGATCAGAAACAGCACCAGGATCAGGCCGAAGATGCCTTCGCGCATGGCCAGAAAATAGGTGCTGATGTTCGGGAAAAAGGCGCCGGCCCACTGGGCCAAAGCCCCCAGTCCCTCGGGGAGCAGGGTGACGAAGACCGCTCCGAAAATGCTGCCCAGAACGCTGCCCATGCCGCCGATGATGATCATGGCCAGGTAGCGGATGGAGAGCAGGATGTCGAACTGCTCCGGGGTGATGTACATAGTGTAGTGGGCCCACAGTCCCCCGGAAATTCCGGCCAGAAAGGAGCTTACGGCAAAGGCCTGCAGTTTGTAGGAGAATAAGTTTACGCCCACGGATTCGGCGGACTGGTGAAAGTCCCGGATGGCGACAAAGGCCCGGCCGTGCCTGGTGCGCAGGATGTTGGAGACCAGCAGCACGCTGAACACGGCCACGGTCAGGGTCAGGTAGAACATCTTGGCGTCGCTGTCCAAGGCCAGGCCGCATATGGCTGGAGCGTCCAGACCCAGCCCGACGGAGCCGCCGGTCATGGATTCCCAATGCATGAATACGTAGCTGAGGATGAGCTGCGCGGCCAGAGTGGCGATGGCCAGGTAGATTCCTTTCAGCCGCAGCGAAGGCACGCCGAAGATCATGCCCACCAGAGCCGTGACCAGTCCGCCGAAGAGCAGGGCCGGGATGAACGGCCATCCGGCCAGGGAGCACAGGCCCGTGGCATAGGCCCCCACCCCGATGAACGCGCCGTGGCCCAGGGAAATCTGGCCGCAGCAGCCGGTAAGCAGGTTCAGGGCCACGGCGCCGATCACCGCGATGTTGATCATGTTCAGCATGGAAAGCTGGTAGTTGCTCAGATAGAGCGGGGTGCAGAGCAGGGCGATGAAAAAAAGCCCCAGGCTGAACTTCAAAAAGCCGGTCTGGAAAAACCGGGCTTCCTGGGCATAAGAAGTGTGAAACAGACCGCATTTGCCGCGCATGGCTAGACCCGCTCGATTTCCTCGGTCCCGAAAAGGCCGTAGGGCTTGATCATCAGGATGACCACCAGGACGATGTACGCGGCCACTTCCTTGAACCCTGCCAGGGAGAACAATTGCTGCATGGCGCCGTCAAATACGTTTTCCAGCACGCCGATGATCAGCCCGCCCAGGGCCGCGCCCAGCAAACTGTCCAGTCCGCCCAGGATCACCGCGGGAAAGACCTTCAACCCCAAGTGGCCGAGCTGGGCGTTGATCCCGTTGATGTTGCCCAGGATGATCCCCCCGATGCTGGAGACAATGGCCGCAATGCACCAGGACAGGGCAAAGATGTTTTTTACTCCGATGCCCATGGACTGGGCGGCCTGCTGGTCCAGGGCCGTGGCGCGCATGGCAATGCCGATGCGCGAATACTTGAAGAACAGGGAAAAGACGGTAAACAGCAACGCCGCCAGAACAAAGGCCGCGATGTACACCGGGGCCACGGGCACGCCGGCGATCCAGACCGGCTCGGCCGGCAGGATCTGCGGATAAACGCGGATGGAGGTGCCCCACAGCATCTGCACCACGGACTTCAGCACCGTGGACAGGCCCACGGTGACCATGATCACGCTGATGATCGGTTCGCCGATCAGCGGCCTGAGCACCAGGCGCTCCACGCTCAGGCCGAGAATCACGGAAAAGGCCAGGGTCATGAAGAAGGACACCAGAAAGGGCAGCCCCAGCTGCACGGTCAGGCCGAAGCAGACATACGCCCCGACCATGACCATCTCGCCCTGGGCGAAGTTGACCACCTTGGTGGCCTTGTAGATGATCACGAAGCCCAGGGCCACCAAGCTGTAGATGCTGCCCACGACCAGGCCGTTGACGAAAAGCTGCAGATAATATTCCATAATTCAACCTTGCTCCACGCGGGAGATGTCGATGCGTCCGCACATTTCCCGAACCCGGCCGTCCTGGTACTGGATTGCGGTTTTCAGTTCCAGGCATGCCGCCGGTCCATAAAGGGCCTCGATCAGGGGGCGATAGCGTTCCTCGACCACCTTGCGGCGCAGCTTGCGGGTTCTGGTCAGCTCCCCGTCGTCCGCGTCCAGTTCCTTGAACAACAGGGCGAACCGCAGGATGCGCGTGTTTCCCGGCAGCCCGGCGTTGATTTCCATGATTTCCCGGCGAATGAGCTCGTAAACCTCCTGCTTGCAGGCCAAGTCCTGGTAGGTGGTGTAGGTGATCAGGCGGCTTTCCGCCCAGCGGCCCACGATTTCCGGGTCAATGCTGATGATCGCGGCCAGATGGGGCCGGTCTTGGCCCAGGACCACGGCTTCGCGCACATAGGGCGAAAACTTGAGCTTGTTCTCCATGAACTGCGGCGAGAACTGGGTGCCGTCGGCCAGATGCATGACGTCCTTGAGCCGATCGATGACCACGAGCTGGCCGTTGTCCTTGAAGAAGCCGGCGTCTCCGGAGCGCAGCCAGCCGTCCTGGATGGTTTCGGCCGTGGCCGCCTTGTTTTGGTAATACCCCTGGAACACCGCCGGTGAACGGGACAGGATTTCGCCCTGCTGAGAGATCGCGATTTCGGTTTCCGGGATGGGCTCGCCCACGGAATCGAAATCAATGCTGCCGTCCTTGTGAATGCAGGAGATTCCGGCGATTTCGGTTTGTCCGTATATCTGTTTGAGATTGATCCCCAGGGCGTGGAAAAAGCGGAAAGTGTCCGGACCCAGGGCCGCGCCGCCGGTGGTGGCCGAACGTATCCGCGAGAACCCCAGCCGGTCCTTCAACGCCCGGAACAGACCGATCTCGCCGGCGAATCTGGCCAGTCGCAAACCCGGTCCCGGCTTTTGGCTGGCCAGCAGGCATTCTGCGTGGCGCATGCCCAGCGGCAGGAAAAAATTGTACAGGATGCGTTTGAGAGGGCTGGTTTCCATGATCTTCACACGAACCCGGGCGGCCAGGTTTTCCCAGACCCGCGGCGGGGAAAAGATCAGGTGCGGCCCGATTTCCCGGATGTTTTCCTGGACTGTGTCCGGCTCCTCGGGAAAGTTGACGCAAAAGCCGAACAACAGGGACGAGGCTGCGGCCATCATCTGCTCCCCCATCCAGGCCAGGGGCAGAAAGGAGACGAATTCATCGCTATGGTGCTTCGGATCCACCCGACCCAGGTTGGTGGCCATGGCCAGCATGTTCTTGTGGGAGAGCATGGCCAGCTTTGGCCGTCCGGTGGTCCCGGAGGTGGTGGCGATCAGGCAGGTGTCCCCGGGGCTGACCTTATCCACCCAATCCGCGAAGGATCCTGCGTCATCACGGCCCAGCTCCCGGATCCGCTCAAAGGGATGCAGGCCCTGCTCGTCGTATCCGGAAAGACCCTTGGGGTCGTGGTAGACGATATATTGCAGGTGGCGCATCTTGGTTTTCATGGAAAGCATCTTGTCCACCTGTTCCTGATCCTCGGCCACCACCATGCGACACCGGGTCAATTCAAAGACGTATTCAATCTCGTCCGCCGGCGCATCCTGGTACAGACCCAAGGCCATGCCTCCCAGGGACTGGACCGCCAGTTCGGCCCAGAGCCATTCCGGCCGGTTGTCGCCGATGAGCACCAGCACGTCGCCCCGGCCCAGACCGAGCTTTTTCAATCCGCCCGCAAACTCGCTGGTCATTTGCAGATAATCGTTCCAGGAATGGGACTGCCACACGCCCCACTCCTTTTCACGCAGGGCTGTTTTGGAACCGTAGCGCTTGGCGTTTTCCAGCAGCAGCCGGGGCAGGGTGGTTTGATAGCCGTCTGTGACGCGGGGTTCAGGCTGCACAACGTTTCCTCACAAAATCACGGTTCACGAAAGCATTCATCTGCCTAAGAATGATCGATTTTCGCTGCCCAGGTAGGCGGTGACCACCTCCGGGTCGATTTGCACCTGGGCCGGGGTCCCGCTGGCCAGGACCTGTCCGAAGTCCAGCACCACCACGTGGTCCGAAATGTCCATGACCACGCCCATATCGTGCTCCACCAGGAGCACGGTGACATCCCACTCCTCTTTGATGTCCAGGATGTAGCGGGCCATGTCCTCGGTTTCCTCCAGGTTCATCCCGGCCATGGGCTCGTCCAGCAACAGCAGTTTCGGCTCGCCGGCCAGGGCCCGGCCCAGTTCCACCCGTTTCTGCACTCCATAGGGGAGCCTGCCGGCGATTTGGTGGCGGTACGGGGACAGCCCCAGAAAATCAATGATTTGTTCAATCCGTCCGCGGTGAAGGTCCTCGCTGCGCCTGGCCTTGCCCCAATAGAGCATTGAGGAAAGCAGCCCGTATTCCATCCGGGTGTGTCGTCCGACCATCAGGTTGTCCAGGACGCTTAACCCCTTGAACAAGGCAATGTTTTGAAAGGTGCGGCACAGTCCGGCCGTGACCCGGTCGTGGGCAGCCATGACCAGCAGATCGCGGCCGTTCAGGGTGATGCTGCCTTCATCCGGATGGTAGCGTCCGCTGATGCAGTTGAGCATGCTTGTCTTGCCCGCCCCGTTTGGGCCGATGAGCGAGGCGATCTGGCCTTGTTCCACGGAAAAATCCACGGAGAGCAGCGCGGCCAGACCGCGGAAGGTCAAGGTGACGCCCTTAACGTCCAGCAACGCCACGCTCAGCACCACTCCTTGGCGAAGTCGCACGGTCCGACAACATGGTAGCCGCGTTCCAGCAGAGCCTTGAGGACCGGCCCGGGGTCGTCCATCTGCACGCGGATGACCACCATGCGCTTGCCGTTGGTATAAAAGGTGGCCGTGGAAATGATGCTCACGTTCATGGCCGCGATCAGGCCGGAGACTTCGGCGATTACGCCGGTGCGCTCCTCCACCTCGAAAACGATACGCGATCCGCCCTGTTCCAGGCCCATCTCCTCCACCAGCACGGCCAGCATGACATTGCGGTTGATGAATCCCAGAAGGTTGTTCTTGGAATCCACCACGGGCAGTCCGGCCAGGTCCAGGTCGTACATGATCTTGGCCGCCTCCTCGATCTCCATCTGCGGGGGGACCGTGGGCACGTTCTTGAGGATCAGTTTTTCCAGGGTCAGCTTGGACATCAGGTAATTAAGCTCGTGCCGGCTGAGCGTTGTCACCGGGGAGGGCAGAGCGGACCGGACGTCCTCCTTGCGCACCGCGCCAACGTACCGGCCCTGATCGTCCACCACCATGAGCATCCAAAGGTGGTCCTTTTCCATGATCTTGTCCGCTTCCATGACCAGGGTCTGGGCGGTGACGGTGGGCACGTTCGAGATCATCTTCAGTCCGACGTACATGGCGGTTCTCCTTTCCGATCAAGAGGCACTAAAGGTCTCTACCGTTGCATCTGAACACTCCCGACGCGGGCAATGTCCACAGCATCTTCCGTCAGCGGCAGAATAGAATCATGAGCGGGCGAAAAACATGACGAGTATTTTACGTGAGAACTCTTGATAATCGTTCGAGCAGGCCGCGTCCAGCCTTTCCGGCGGCAACCGGATGTGTCCGCATGCGCAACAATCGTTTATCGGCCGTAGCCGGCGGATGATGTTTCGGCTTTTCGCCCTGACTTGCTGAGAATATCCCGGATTGAAGAGTCTTGTCATTACATCTTGGCGACGATGGCAGCACCCGTGTTTGCGTTCTGGAATCGGATGCAAGCCGTGTTCAGGGAATGTTTTTTAAGCGGCGTTTTGATCTTGGCTGCGAGCTGATCAAGGCCAAACGCCTCGAGCTGAACCGCGAGGATTGCGGTGTGTTTCCCACCGATGGAATTCTAAAGGAGGATCTGGACGATGAGCCTTGCTTGGGGTAAGGGCCTTGGCCATGCATGAAATGTCCATTGCTGAAGCCCTGATTCGCATCGTGGAATCCGAGATGGCCGCGCATGGCCTGCGCACAGTGCGGCGCATCAAGGTCAGGCACGGCGAACTTTCCACCATGGTCCCGGAAGCCCTGGACTTCGCCTTCCAGGCCATGACCGTAAACACGGCCCTGGAAGGGGCGGTTTTGGAGTACGAGAAGGTGCCTCTGACCATGTCCTGCTCGGCCTGCGGAACCTCGTTTTCCCCGGAGATTCCCGAGTTGCTCTGCACGCCCTGTCCGTCATGCGGTGAAGAGTTGGGACACAAGGTGCTCACGGGCAAGGAGCTGAACATCGAATACATCAAAGGAGATACATAGGGACCATGTCCAAGACCATCCCCGTGATCCGTAACATCCTGGAGGCCAATGACCGTCTGGCCGAGCAATTGCGGACAATTTTCGCCGAGAACCGTTTGCTGGCCTTGAACTTGATGAGTTCCCCGGGCGCGGGCAAGACCGCGCTTTTGGAGCGAACCCTGACCGATCTGCGCGAAACGTTGCGCATGGCCGTGATCGAGGGCGACTTGCAGACCAACAATGACGCTTTGCGCGTGGCGGCCACCGGAGCACAGGCCGTGCAGATCAACACGGAAGGCGGCTGCCATCTGGACGGTTCCATGATTCTTGAGGCTGTGAAGCAGATCGATCTGGCGGGACTGGATGTGCTGTTCATTGAAAACGTGGGCAATCTGGTCTGCCCGGCGGAGTTCGATCTGGGCGAGGCGGCCAAGGTCACCCTGCTCAGCGTGACCGAGGGGGACGACAAGCCGGAGAAGTACCCGTTGATGTTCGCTGAATCCCGCGTCCTGCTGCTGAACAAGATCGACCTGCTGCCCTATGTGGACTTCAGTCTGGAAAAGGCCGCCGGGTTCGCCCGGGCCCTCAATCCGGAGATCATTGTCTTTCCCGTATCCTGCCGCACCGGTGAGGGCCTGCAGCCCTGGTACGACTGGCTGTGTGAGGCGGTGCGCACGCGGCAAGGAGCATGATCAAGTCGTTGGCTTGCGGCCCCTGTTCATTCCGGCGTGTGTTCATTATTCGTCCAGTGTTGGAACGCCACGGGCAACGCGCAGACCTCGTCAATCCATTCGTCCACAAAGTGCGCCTGCGCCTCTTCGTGTGCCGATCCCACCAGGACCGTGCCCATGCCTAGACCCTTGGCGGTTTTCAGGTTCACGGCCATGTCTTCGACCATTACGCAGCGTGATCCTGGAAAACCCAGCAGCCGCAGGACCTCTTGATAGGGTTCCGGATGGGGCTTGGGCCGGTACCCGGCCACCCGCACGTCAAATATTTCCGCGAAGGCCGCTTGAATACCCAGGGTATTCAGCACCCTCCGGGCATGGCCCTGGGAACCGTTGGTCAGTACGACCTTGATCCCAGGCAGGTTCTGCAGTACCTCGGCCAGGCGGCGATCCGGACGTAAAACGCCTTCCACGTCCACATCGTGCACATATTCCAAAAAATCCTCCGGATTCACGCCGTGGTGACGCATCAGACCGACCATGCTGATCCCGTATTCCCGCCAGTATTTGCGGCGCAGGACGTCCACCAGCGCTTTCGGAATACCGGCCCGTTCTTCCATGAAGCGGTTGATCCGTTCGTGGATCAGCGGGAAAAGAGAGTTGGAGGCCGGATACAGGGTATTGTCCAGATCAAAAATGATGACGTCCATGGAGGTGTCTTGCTCCTTGACTCCTTGTCGCAGGCCTTGTCATGGGCGACGGAAAGTCTGTATGTATACCCATCGTCTGCTGCAAATACAATCAGAAAGAGAATCTGTTTTTAGGAAGCGACCTTGACGACGAAGGGGGTTTTTTAATGTCAAAGTCAAGCTCCGGACATTTTTTCATCCGTAGCCGTAAGTTTCTTGGCGACCTGTTTTTCTTGGTCGTCATGGCGGCCATTTCGGCCCTAGCCTGCGGTTGCGGGGACTCCTCGGCGCCGAGCACGGATTATTCAGAGGATGCAAAACAACCCGGGTCATTTTCAGTGCAGCCGCGACTGGTGCTTTACAACTGGGAGGCCTACCTGGGCGAGGATACATTGCAGCAGTTTGAAGACGCCACGGGCATTTTCGTGGACATGCATGTTTATGGGGATGATGAAGAAATGTTGGGAGCCATCCAGTCCGGATCCTTTGACGGAGATGTGCTCATTGTCAGCGAGAGCGTGGCTTCTGAAATGGCCAAAGCCAAGCTTTTAAGCCCCCTGGACATGGCCGTCCTGCCCAATGCCGTGCATATTGACCCGCTTCTGTGGCGGTCCAAAGCACAAGAAGGAGAAGTTTACAGCTTCCCGTATCTCATGGGAACCACCGGCATTGTGGTGAACACGAAACATGTTCCCGAACCCCACCGTAGCTGGAAGGTACTGTGGGACGAGCGTTTCACAGGCAGGCTGGCCATGCTCAACAACCCCTTTGAAGTCATCGGTGCGGCCAGCCTGATGCTCGGCCATCCGCTGAATCCAAAGCCGGAGCAGCTTAAGGAAGTTCACCGCAAGCTTTTGGAACAGAAACCCCTGCTGGCCGGTTACATGAGCTATGCAGATATCACGGAGAAGATGGTTCTTGAAGAGCTGTGGGCCGCACAAGTCTACAGCAATGACGCGCTGTTGGCCATGGAATTGAATCCTGATTTGGCTTTTGTGTTTCCTGAAGAAGGCTGCGTGGCCTGGACGGATGTCTTTGTGGTGCCGGTTCTGGCTAAAAACAAGGTCGAGGCCCTGGCGTTCATTAATTTTATGCACCAACCTGAAATCATGGGAGAAATATGTAGCGAGCTCTGGTCGGCCACGCCAAATGTTGCGGCCAAGGCGTTTATCGATCCGGAAGTGCTCGATTCTTCGGTTGTTTATCCGCCTGACGAAGTTTTCAAGCGTTGCGCGCATTTCGGCGATATGGGCGACGAGGAGTCGGTTCGTCGACGCTTAAAAATCTGGGCCGAACTGCTGGCCGACGATTGAATGTGGACGGCGGTCATGCGGCGAAGAACATGAAGACGCTTTGAATATGGTCCAAGGGGCTTGTCTGCTCAGCGAGAAATGGGCAGGATGCTTGTTCATCGGCTTGCTGGATAATGCCCTGCGGAAGGAGTCCTGTCATGGATTGTTTTTTGCGCCTTATCATGTGTGTCCTGGTGATCACGGCCGGAGTCATGGGCCCTGGCGACATGGCCCAGGGCGCAGGCCTGGAGCAGAAACGCCAGTTCTTTGTTCAGGCCGAGGAGGCCCTGCGCAAGGGACAGCGCCAGGATTTCCATGGTCTGCTGGCCAAACTGGGCGACTATCCGCTGGTCCCCTATCTGCTCCAGCAGGATATGGACAAGCGTATGAGCCTGCACATTTCAAACGAGATCCATTCCTTTTTGCGCCTCCATGACGGATCTTTTCCGGCCGAAACGTTGCGCGGGAAATGGCTTGGAATGTTGGCCCAAAATGGGCGCTGGAGCCAATTTCTGTCGGATTATCGGCCCCAAAGCTCCGTGGAACTGCAATGCTTCTATGGACAAGCCCTTTGGGCGGAGAACAAACGTTCCGCGGCCATGGATCAGGCCGCCGCGCTCTGGCTTTCCGGTACATCCCGGCCCAAAAGCTGTGATCCCTTGTTTGGGGCCTGGATCAAAAACGGCGGCTTGACCCGGGATCTGGCCTGGCAGCGCATCGGCCTGGCCATGGCCGCGGGCCAGCCCGGACTGGCCCGGTATTTAGGGCGCTTTCTTGGCCCAGCGGATAAAAAATGGTTGGAGTATTGGCTGCGGGTGGATCACAGCCCCGGCTTGATTCTGGAGCATGACTGGGCCCGGGAGCGCCATGACCAGATGGCCGCCATCCTGGCCCATGGGATGCGCAAATTGACCCGGGCTGATGCCTCCCGTGCAGCTCAGGATTGGGAACGATTGCGTCAGAGCCACGGCCTGGACCTGGAACGTTTCGCAGCCATTGAAAACGACGTGGTCCTTTTTATGAGCCTGCGTTTTGAACCCGGTGCCCTGGAGCGGTTGGCGGCCCTGCCGGAGCATTTGCGCGACGACAGGGTGCGGGAATGGGCCGTGCGTACGGCCCTGCGCCGCGAGGACTGGAGCTCGGTGCTGCGCATGCTGGACGCGCTGGCGCCGAAGCAACAGCAGGATGCCCGCTGGCGCTACTGGCGGGCCAGGGCTTTGCAGGAAACCGGCGCAAACGAGCAGGCTCAGGTTCTGTATCAGACCTTGGCTGATGAGCAGAACTACTACGGAATGCTGGCCTTGGACCATTTGGGGCGTAAGCTGGAAGTGTATCATACCCCCATGGAAGCATCGGATGCGGCCATGCAACGGGTCAGAAGCCTGCCCGGGCTGCAGCGAGCCGTGGAACTACATGCCCTCAAGCGCTACGGCCCGGCGCGCAGCGAATGGCAGAGGGCCCAGACGCGTCTGGATGCGGAGGAACTGCTTGCCGCGGCCAAGTGGGCCCAGCAATTGGGCTGGCATGACCGGGCCATTGTCGCGGCGGCCGCGGCCGGCCACGCCAAGGATATGGAGTTGCGCTTTCCCTTGCCGCACAAGGATGCGATCATGACCCAGGCCCGGCTCAAGAACCTGGATCCGGCCTGGATCTACGGCGTGATGCGCCAGGAAAGCCTGTTCATGTGCGATGTGGGCTCTTCCGCAGGAGCCTTGGGCTTGATGCAGATCATGCCCCAAACGGGCAGGCGCATCGCCGGCTGGCACGGTGAAAAATTGTCTTCCTCGCGATTGCTGCTTCAACCGGAGCGTAACATTCGCTACGGCACCACATACTTGCGCAGGCAATTGGATGAGTTGCAAAACCATCCGGCCTTGGCCACGGCCGCCTACAATGCCGGACAGCACAGGGTCAAAGGCTGGCTGCCGCTCAGCCCTTTAGCCGCGGACATATGGGTGGAAACCATACCCTTCAATGAAACCAGGAATTACGTGGAAAAGGTCTTGACCTACATGACTGTCTATGAAATTCGCCTGGGCCGCGTTCCCACGCGGCTTAGCGCCCGACTGCCCTTGGTCCATCCCGCTGGAAGTCAGACCCAGGTGGCGGACTTTGCCCGTGGCTTGCAAAGCCCTTGAGCATCTTGGTCTGGATCCATGCAATGCATTTGTCTGGATAATGTTTTGGCTTTACCGGGACCGGTTGTCTGTTGTGAACAGTGACGATAAAAACCTGCCGTTGACGTGTTTCCAGGGTAATGCCTTGCATTCAAAGCTTGTTTCGTCGTTTTGAAATGCGGTTTTCATTTCAAATCTTGCGTTGAAATGACGGCATCGCACTAAGGACCCAGCCATGAACCAGTGCAATCGTCTCTTGTGGAGACCTCGAGAATGCAATCAGCGCGGTTTTACCCCAGGATATCCGCGTGTTCTTCATGATCCCCGGATGATGGCTTTACGGTTTTCTCTTGCTCTGCTGTCTGTAATTTTGTTGGTCTTTGCGGCTGCAGGTTGCGAAGATGCAGGGGACAATGGCGACATGTCGCGGGGAAAAGCGGGGATCGCCGGATCAGCGGCTGCATCTTCACGGCTGGTGTTCTACAACTGGGAAGAATATTTGGGCAAGAACACGTTGGCCCAGTTTCAGGAACAAACCGGCATCGAGGTGGAACTGCACACCTATCAGGACGACGAAGAGATGCTGGCCGCCCTGCAGTCCGGGGCCATCAGCGCCGACCTGATCATTCTCAGCGAACCCGTGGCCATGGAGATGGTCAAGGCCCGGCTGCTCATGGCGCTGGACATGAACGCCTTGCCCAATGCCGCGCATATCGCCTCCGGCAACCTTATCCCGGATGCCGCAACCGGGGAGCACTACGTCATTCCCTATCTCATGGGCACCACCGGCTTTCTGGTTAATGCCAAGCATATACCAGACCATGGCTCGAGTTGGAGGCTATTGTGGGATGAGCGGTTCAAAGGGCGAATGGCCATGCTGGACACCCCTTTTGAAGTCTTTGCCGCGGCGTCCAAGATGCTGGGCTACCCTGTCAACCCCCTGCCCGAGCAGCTGGACGAGGTTCGCCGTGCGCTTTGGCAGCAAAAGCCCTTGCTGGCCGGGTACATGGACCGCATTGTTTTGATGGAAAAAATGGTTTCCGGAGAACCCTGGGCGGCCCAGATGTATAGCGGAGACGGATTAACGGCCGTGGAGGAAAACCCTGATCTGATTTTTGTGATCCCGGAGGAGGGCTGCGCCGCCTGGGTGGATGTTTTGGTCGTGCCCTTGCAGTCCACGAACGTGGAAGGAGCCCTGGAATTCATCAACTTCGTGCATACGCCTGAAATCATGGGAGACATTTCCAGCGAGCTGTGGGCGGCCACGCCGAATCTGGCGGCCCGGGAATACATCAGCCCAGCGGTTTTGCGATCTTCCATTGTCTACCCACTGCAATCGGCTCTGGACCGCTGTGAGTATTTCGGCGACATGGGCGGGGCCGAGTCTGTTCGTCTGCGCTTGAAGTGCTGGGCGGAGCTGATCGCTGATCAATGAGCCGATCATGAATCTGCGGATAAAAATTCTGCTTTTTTTTCTTTTGGTCGGCATTCTGCCGCTGGCCCTTCTGGGAGGGTATTCCCTGTTCCGGGTGGAGCAGGAGGTGCAAAAGTCCGCGAACCACAACCTGCTCTCCCTGGGCACGGAAGTGGGCAAGGAAATCCAACGGGTCGTCAGTGAAGGCTACAACGCCGTGCATCTCCTGGCGGAAAATCCCATACTGCTCTATCGCGGAGCGACTCGTGAGGCGTTGGCCGAGGAACTCGGCAAGACCTTTCGATTTTATCCCATCATTCATGATTTGACCCTGCTTTCCCTGGATGGACGCATCGACGCATCCAGACCTCGGTGGAGCATTCCTTTCGGGGCAACTGGGCCTCCACGGAATGGTTTCAGCACGCCTTGACCGGTCAAAGCCTGCTTTCCGACGTGCACGCCCTGATCTACCCCTATCAGGTGGTGATGACCGTGGCGGTCCCCGTGCTGGATCTGGGAGACAATTCCGTGCGCAACGTGCTTGTCGGCCAGATCAAAATGGAGCGGATCTGGGAGATCATCCGCGATGTTTCGGTCGGAGCGGGAGGGGACACCCTTTTGTTGGATCAGCGGGGACTGGTCGTGGCCCACAGCAAAGACCCCGACCAAGTGCTGCGACCGCTTGACTGCAAGGAACTGATCCAGGCCATCCGGGACACAAAGCAGGGCATTGTCCAATTTGGTGAATCGCAGAGCATGATCAGCGCGTTCGTCCCGGTGGACAAGGTCGAGGCGGATTCTTTCCAGACAGGGTGGCATGTTGTTTTGACGCAGCCGGTCAGGAACGCCTACGCATCCGCGTATCAATTGCGTCGCGGCCTGGTCTGGACAGGTCTGGCCGCCCTGGCGGCCGTGTTCGTCCTGGGGACGCTGCTCAGCCGGCAGGTCAGCCGGCGGGTCCTGTGCCTGGTTGAGGCCGCGCGTGATCTTGGCCGCGGCATTTTTAAATCGTCCTTGAAGGATCTCGGTGCGGACGAGATCGGCGAGCTGGCCAGGGCCATGGAGCAGGCCGGAAGGCAACTGGCTGACTCGGATCGGGAAATCAAAAAGTATCAGGAGAACCTGCATGGTCTAGTCAAGCAGCAGACTCAGGAGCTTCTGGCCACCAATGCCAAGCTGCGGCAGGAAATCGAGGAGCGCAAGGCCATCGAAAAGGCCCGTGGAAGACTGGAAGACCAGCTGCGGCAATCCCAAAAAATGGATGCCCTGGGCACATTCGCCGGCGGCATTGCCCATGACTTCAACAATATCCTGCAAGTTGTTTCCAGCCATGTGCAGCTGCTGCTGTTTCGCTGCGAGGATGGTTCGTTGCGTGATGCATTGAAGAAAATTGAACAGACCGTGGCCAGGGCCGCTGACCTGGTTCGCCGTCTGCTGACTTTCAGCCGTCGTGCCGATGCCAAGCGGGAGCCCGTGGATCTGAATCTGGAAGTGCAGAATGTCGTCGCTCTCTTGCAGCGGACCTTGCCGAAAATGATCCGCATTGAAACCCGCCTGGCCGAGGACCTGAACAACATCGTGGCCGACCCCGCGCAAATGGAGCAGATCCTGATGAACCTGGCGGGCAATGCCCGGGACGCCATGCCCAAAGGCGGTGTTCTGACCATTGAGACCAAAAATGTGATCCTGGACGAGCAAAGCCGCCGAAAATTCCTGGGATTGGAGCCGGGACCGCATGTGATGCTCACGCTTGCGGATACCGGCTGCGGCATGGATTTGGAGGTCAGCCAACACATCTTTGAGCCGTTTTTTACCACCAAGGGCGTGGGCAAGGGTACGGGGCTCGGGTTGGCCATGGTTTACGGCATCGTTAAGGACCATCGCGGTCATATTGCATGCGACAGCACGCCTGGACAGGGCACGGCCTTCACCATTCATTTTCCGGTTTTCATCGGCAACGCCGCGACAGAACAGTTGCGGGAAGCTATGCGCACCCGGGCTTCATTGGAGGGCGTGGAAACCATCCTGATGGTTGACGACGAGGCAATGATTCGCGACGTCACTCTGGAGCTGCTGACCAGCTGCGGGTATTCCGTGCTTTCGGCAGGCAGCGGCGAGGAAGCCCTGGAAATATATTCCCGTGAAAGGGAGCGCATTGATCTGGTCATTACGGACCTGGGCATGCCGGGCATGGGTGGCGAGGCACTCTTAATTGAACTGCTCCGGATCGATCCCCAGACCAGGGTGATTGTGGCCAGCGGATACGCAGCGGCCTCGGACAATGCGAATCTGCAACAGGCAGCGGCGTTCATTGCCAAACCTTACACGTATGACAGCCTGTTGGGATTGGTAAGGCGGGTCCTGGACGGTTGTCACATGCCCGGACAGTTTTAGACCC
>DSBL01000001.1 GCA_011049455.1 Desulfonatronum sp.
AACGCATGGTATATGAAACTCGTGGACATGGCCGACCCTCCCGATGTTCGTTGGTGCGTTCATCGGAAAGTCTCCATGTCCACATTTTTTGTCAAAAGTACGCTTCAACCGGATGAACCAAAAAAACAGGGACATCAAAAAAAGGATCGAGGAGGGCGGGAAGAGGCCGTCGAAAAATGTTGGAGTATCTATCAGAAAAAAGCCGGGGGCGTGGATCGGCCGTTCACGGTATTTTCTCGCGAACGCCGTCGCTCAAGCATGGTCGGCAAGGTAATCCGCGTAAATGCGACCGGCTTCCGCAGGCCCCCAAGTGCCCGCCGGGTAGAAATGCAGGTGCTTCTCCCGCTCGCCGCACGACTCGCACAGCTCCAGGATCGGGGTGAGATAGGCCCAGCAGCGCTTCACTGCATCCTGCCGCCAGAACAGCATCTGATCCCCCACCAGGCAGTCCAGGAGCACTTTTTCGTAGGCGTCCTTGATGGTGCTGCCGCCTTGCTGGTTATAGTCAAAACGCATGGTTACGGTGCGCAAGACAGAATCCATGCCCGGCAGCTTGGCCTGGAAGGACAGATTGATCTCTTCGTCTGGATAAATGCCCAAGAGGAGGCGATTGGAGGGAATGGACCCGCCCAGAATATGCCGGAAAACAGCGTGGGGCACGGCCTTGAACTGGATTACGATCCTGGTCAGCTTGCGGGCTAGGCGCTTGCCCGAGGATATGTAAAACGGCACGCCCTGCCAGCGCCAGTTGTCGATATAAGCGCGGAGCATGGCAAATGTAGGCGTCAGGGATTGGGGATCCACCCCCTCCTCTTCCCTATAGCCGGGCACGGTTTGTTTTTGAACTGCCCCTGTGGTGTATTGCCCCAGGGCCAGATCCCGGAACTCACCTTGCAGCTCAAAGGGCCGCAGCGACCGAAAGACCTTGATTTTTTCATCGCGCACCGGCTCGTCCACGTACCGGGCCGGCGGATCCATGGCCACCAGGGACAACAGCTGCATCATGTGGTTCTGGAACATATCCCGCAACACCCCGGCCTGTTCATAATACCCGGCCCGCTTCTCCACGCCCAGGGATTCGGCCGCAGTGATGCTGACATAATCAATGAAATTGCGGTTCCAGACCGGTTCGAAAATCGTGTTCGCGAAACGGAACGTGAGCACGTTCTGCACGGTTTCCTTGGCCAGGTAATGGTCGATGCGAAAAATCTGGTGTTCCTCGAAGTGGCGGTGTAGCAGACCGTTCAGCTCCACTGCCGAATCCAGGTCTCGGCCAAAGGGCTTTTCCAGCACGATCCTGGACCAGCCGCGATCTCCAAAGCCTTCCCCGGACAGTCCGCTAGCTCCCAGATTCTCGGCGATCACCGGATAGAGCTGCGGCGGCACGGCCAGATAAAAGAGTCTGTTCCCCGGCACGCCCATGGAAACGTCGATATCCTTGAGGCGATCAGCCAACGCCGGATAGTCCCGGCCCTGATCGTAGGTCAGGGGATGGTAGAAGATGCGTTTCAGGAATTCCTCCGGCTGCGCATCCTGATTGCCGGGCAGGGCCTTACTGATGTGCGTTTGGAAGCCGTGACGGTCAAAGTCGGCCCGACTTACGCCGACAATGGCGAAGCGTTCGGGCAGATGGCCGGCGGCGAACAGGTGAAACAGGGCCGGAAACAGTTTGCGCTTGGCCAAGTCGCCTGAAGCTCCGAAAACCACGATCACGCATGGCGCCAGTGCACGAGCACGGGGTGCATCGCCCATGGGGCAGGGCTGAACCTCGGCCTGCACGCACAGCTCCGCGGTCTTGTCGGACATGATGCCTACTCCTTGCGGGTCTGCACCGCGTGGCCGCCGAATTCCCGACGCATGGCCGCGAGCATGCGGTCGCCAAAGGAGTTCTTGTCCCGGGAACGAAAGCGTTCCATCAAGGATTGAGTGATCACAGGCATGGACACTGCATTGTCCAGGGCCTCCCGGACCATCCAGCGGCCCTCGCCGGAATCCTCCACATAGGGTTGCAGTTCGGCCAGGCGGGGATCCTGTCGCAGGGATTTTTCCACGAGTTCCAGAAGCCAGGAACGAACCACGCTGCCCTGATTCCAAAGCTGGGCGATCTTTTGCAGATCAAAATCCTCGGTGTACGGCGAGGCCTCCATCAGGGCGAATCCTTCGGCGTAGGCCTGCATCATGCCGTATTCAATGCCGTTGTGCACCATCTTCACGAAATGTCCGGCTCCGCTGGGTCCGCAAAGCCGGTAACCGCCCTTGGGCGCCAAAGCTTCAAAAACCTGTTCCAGATGAACAAAACCCTGTTTTGAACCTCCGATCATCAGACAGTAGCCGTTGCGAAGTCCCCAAATCCCGCCGCTGACTCCCACGTCCATGAAGATCAATCTTTGGTCCGCCAAGGCCTTGGCTCTGCGCCGGGAATCGCGATAATCGGAATTGGCCCCGTCCACGACAACATCTCCAGGACTCAGCAATGGCAGCAGTTTTTCCAGATACTGATCCACCAGCTCGCCGGCCGGGAGCATCATCCAGATCGCCCTGGGAAAAGGCAGGGCCGCCACCAGTTCTTCCAGGGAGAAGGCCGCCATTGCTCCGTGCTGAGCCAATTCCCTGGTTTTTTCCGGTGTGCGGTTGAAGGCAGCTACTTCCTGATCATGCCGCAACAGCCGCTTGGCCATGTTCAAGCCCATCCGCCCCAGGCCGATCATTCCGATTTTCATATCGTGCCTCCTATCGGGATTGATCAGCTTGCAGGCCGAGCAATTCCCGAACGGCAGACTTGATGCCGCTTTTGTCCAGCCCCAGTTTGGCGCGCAACAGACGCTGCGGGCCGTGCTCCACAAAGGCGTCCGGGAGGCCGAGCAGCTTCAGGCGACAGTCTCTGAGCACGCCTTCACGGGCAAACAGTTCCAACACGGCCGAACCAAAGCCTCCGGCAGCCACATTCTCCTCCACAATCAACATGGCTTTATGCGCCAAAGCCAGTTCCAGCAGCTGCTTTTCCGGCAGGGGCTTGACGAACCTGGCGTTGAACACGGTCACGTCCAACCCTTGTTCTCGTTCCAAGTCCTTGGCCGCCTCAAAGGCCGGATATACCCTGCTGCCCAAGGCAATAATGACCGTATCCCTGCCCTGGCGAACAACCTCGCCGACCCCCAAGGGCAGTGCCTGGGCTGCCTCATCAAATTCTGCTCCCACACCCACGCCGCGAGGATAACGGATGGCCGCCGGACCGTCGTGCTCCAGGGCCGTGACCAACATGGACTGCAATTCAGCCTCATCTTTGGGCGCCATGAGCACCAGTCTGGGAATATGCCGCAGGTAGGAAACATCGAATGCGCCGTGATGGGTGGCGCCGTCCTCTCCCACCAGACCGGCCCGGTCCAGGCAAAAGGTTACCGGCAGGTTTTGCAGGCAGACGTCGTGCACCACCTGATCATAGGAGCGTTGCAGGAACGTGGAATATACCGCCACAACCGGGCGATACCCCTGGGTGGCCAAACCAGCGGCCATGGTCACGGCGTGCTGTTCGCAAATGCCGACGTCGAAAAACCGGTCCGGATAGGCTTCCGCGAAATAATTCAGCCCGGTCCCCTCGGGCATGGCCGCTGTGATGGCCACGATCTTTTCGTTCTTCGACGCCAGGTTGACCAGGGTCCGGCCAAAAACATCGGTGTAGGAGGGAAAACAGCCTGGGATCTTCCTGGCTTCACCGGTTTCCGGGACAAAGCAGCCCACTCCGTGAAAAAAGGTGGGGTTTTTTTCCGCGGGGGCATACCCCTTGCCCTTGGTGGTCAAGACATGCACCAGAACCGGCCCCTTCAGTTCCTTGGCCTGCTCAAAAACCCCCACCATTTCCTTCAGGTTGTGGCCGTTGATCGGACCGATGTAATTAAATTTGAACGCCTCGAAAATCATGCCTGGAGTGAAAAATGTTTTCAGGGACGATTCGCTCAAGCGGGCGTAATTGGCCAGATCGTCTCCGATCCTCGGCACTTGACGCATCCAGGCTTCCATTTGGTGCTTGAAGCGCTGAATCCAGCGCTTGGACAACTTGCGGCTCAAGAATGAAGAAAGCGCTCCCACGTTTTTGGATATGGACATTTCGTTGTCATTAAGCACAACGGTCAAGTTCAAGCCCAGGTCGCCGGCTTGATTCAGCCCTTCATACGCCAAGCCCGCGGTCATGGAGCCGTCGCCGATGACCGCGACCACGGAATGGTCCTGCCCCGCCAGATCCCGCGCAATGGCCATGCCCAGGGCCGCGGAAAGGGAAGTGCTGGAATGCCCCACTCCAAAGTGGTCAAAGGGACTTTCGTCCCGCCTGGGAAAACCGCTCAATCCGCCAAGGGTCCGCAGGGTATGAAACGTCTCACGTCGACCGGTCAAAATCTTGTAGGCGTAAGCTTGATGCCCCACATCCCAGACCAGGCGGTCTTTTTCCGGATTAAAAACCTTGAGCAAGGCCAACGTGAGGTCCACCACACCCAAGGACGGGGCCAAATGCCCACCGTTCGCCGAAACCGTGGAGATGATCAGGCGTCGGACCTCCTGACCAACGGCCTCCATCTGGGCAAAGTCCAAGCCGGCCACATCGCCGGGATGATTGACGGCCGAAAACAAGGCGTGGCCGTTTTGCGGCATGTGATTTTTGACCATGACTTCGCCTCTTTCTTCCTGATACTGCAATCCGAGGCTCTCTCTCGGAAACGCGATTGTATTTGAATTCATGTTGCTCATACCCTATTTTATGATGCTCTGGTAACGACATATGCCGCGAGCTCCCGCAAGAAATCGGCTTGCGGCCCGGCAAGACCTTCCAATGCCTGAACCGCAAGGTCCCTGAACCTTTCCGCCTGTTCCCGGCTTGGTCCAACGCCGATCAGCGACGGATAGGTGATTTTGCCCTTGTCTTCGTCGCTGCCCGCGGGTTTGCCCATGGTCTTGGCATCGCCGGTGACGTCCAGAATATCGTCCGCGATCTGGAAAGCCCTGCCAATATGAATGCCGTAGTTCGATGCCCGTTGGACGTCGGCCTTTGTACCACCGGCCAGGATTACGCCGCATTCGCAGGACGCCTGGAGCATGGCCCCGGTTTTCAGATCCTGCATGCGCGACACGTCATCCAGAGTGATTTGTCCCTGGCCGGTCCACTGCATATCCAGGGTTTGCCCGCCGACCATACCCGAAACCCCGGCGGCCAGGGCCAACCGCTGCCCGGCCTGAAGCACCTGTTCGGCCGGAGCTTTTGTGGAAAGCAGCAGTCCAAAAGCTTCCGTGAGTAGACCGTCGCCAGCCAGGATGGCCAGGGCCTCGCCGAATTGCTTGTGACTGGACGGCTTGCCCCGGCGCAAGTCGTCGTTATCCATGGCGGGAAGGTCATCATGAATCAGGGAATAGGTGTGGACGCATTCCAGGGCCGCGGCTGCGGGCAGGATGTCATCCCGCCGTGCTCCAAACATCTCGGCCCAGACCAAGCACAGGGCAGGACGCAGCCGCTTCCCGCCAGCCAGCAGGCTGTACTCCATGGCTTCCAGCAGCATCGGGGGGACATTCGAATCATGCAGGCAGCGAGCCAGATAACTGTCCACGGCCCGGCCCAGTTCAGAAAGGTAGGCCTTCATCTCCATGGTCAGCGCTCATGTCCTTGTTTTGGCCCGTCTCTTCCGCGGCAAACGGCTCCAGAAGTCCCTTGGAGCAGATCATGACCTCGTTTTTAGCTGTTTCCAACTGCTGGCGGCAGGCTTTGGACAGGGCCACCCCGTCCTTGAACAGGGCCACACCGGTTTCCAGCGGCAGGTCCTCGTTTTCCAGCTTGGCCACGATGCGTTGCAGCTCGGCCAGCTTGTCGTCGAAACCCGGTTCCTTTTTCTTGGCGGTCATAAAAAATCCCTTGTGAACATTGACTGGAATCCATCCTTGTTGTCAATGACGTCATCTAGCAGACAAAAAACCCAAAAAAATAAAGCCAAATCTCCTTCGCGGCTCACCTCGTCGCCATGCACGACTGAGTTATGCCTTTGTTCACTCTTGATCCTGCGCCGGCGGAAAAAATAAATACCCACTTCTTTTCTCGGGAGCTGACCGGGAATAAGGCGAACAATAAGGAACAACCCAGCATTGATCCGACCCTTTAGGACGTACGCCAAAAACCTTATCCTGGACTATGGCCGGAGACACGACGCCCAATGGATCAAAACCCATCCACCTGTCCACGCTGATGTTCTTGGCGTTCCACCCTCCCAGCAACACCCCCAGGACGATGATCACGGCCTTTGCCATGATCTTGCATCTCTCGGCGTACTTTTCGTTCTCCGCTGGTTCACCCAAAAGGACAAATGCCAGGAACGATGGCAGGGTCAAGAACACTCCCAGACCGAAACGCGGCGCCGGCGCATTGATAAACCAAAAAGAAAGGACAAGAAGCAGAAAAACCATCCCGAGCATCTTGATCCTGTCCAGAGAAAACGCGACCTTCCGCAGCCTGTGGATGATCAAAGAACATGCCGCCAGCAGAACCGTGATCAGCAGCATCTTCATGCAGAACGCACCGTACTCCGGAAGCCAAAAATTCTTCAGCCACGCGCTGCTTTCCAACGAATACAGGCCGGACCCCGGATGCCGCGCCCAGGCTGTGATCCAGCCGGAATCACCTTGGGCATTGGCCCGAGCCGACCATGCAACGTCGAGGCATGACCCGGCGGCAGGATAGAAAAGACACCCGGAAACGATCAGATTTTTGACGA
Organism: Desulfonatronum sp.; assembly: GCA_011049455.1. Classification (GTDB taxonomy): domain Bacteria; phylum Desulfobacterota; class Desulfovibrionia; order Desulfovibrionales; family Desulfonatronaceae; genus Desulfonatronum. The sequence goes on from DSBL01000001.1 coordinate 6,747, forward strand.
GAAAGAGGATCAGGGCTGCCAAGGGCAAAATGTTCGGCACGATTGCCCGGGGCAGGGACACGGCTTTGGTCGACACGAGAATGATATAAACGCATGCGGTCCACGCCAAAACCAGGATGGATGACAATTTCATCATCACTGCAAAAAGGCTGAGAAAAGAAAAAACAAAAACATGCTCGTCAAGAACGGCGTCTTTCCTGGTGGCTGAATGCAACAACCCCACGCCGTACAAAAAGGCCATGGTGAACAGGAACCCGGCCTGACTGTCGGTAAATCCATAATCCCACCAAAAAATATACTTTGTAATCCCCATCAAGTAAAACAGTAAAAACGTTATTGCCGTTAAAAAAGCAAGAAGGACAAAATGATGTTTGCGCAAGGAGGACCATTGCCAGAGAAACATTAAAAACGCGATAAAATATGTGGCCTTTGCATAGGCATGCAGCTTGAAGTGCTCCCCAATCCACTGCGGCGCGCTGATGTATTCCTGAAAGGATCCAAACCCGAACCGTCCGTGGAAATTGGCCAGGCCGAAAACGATTTTTTCCTCCCTGAGCCACAACTGATGCGGCAGGTGATAGAGCCCCGCGTCATACCCGGCGGGCATGAAGGCGACCAGAGGCACGAGCAGGGCCGAAAGCCCCAGCATGAGCAGGAGATCTTTTCTGGTGCATCGTGCGGCCCATGGCAGTCCCAATACAAAAAAAACGATAATTGCCAGACATACGAACGGGTGGGCGACACCGACAAAAAAATTAGCCGCCAGGGCAATGCAGCCAATGCAGAATTGGCCCATCAGCAGGACAATACCTGGCTGATGCACCGGTACTTCGAACCTGGCTGTGCGTGCAACCAGCCGGAAGAACCCGAACCCGATGCTCAGAAGCACAAAGGCATAGAGAGGGAAAAGAAAAAAATCCGCAAGCATGGATCATGGTTCCACGGGAAGGACGCACTTTGAGGAATCACATCACTGGAGCAATGGCAGAGGATCCACCCACATGCCCAGCACGCTCAGCCCGAAGTGCAAATGCGGCCCGGTGACCCGCCCCGTGGCCCCGACCTTGCCGACGACCTGGCCCGCCGCGACCGTCTGCCCCGGGGCCACGCTGGTCTCGGAGAGATGAATGTACTGGGTGACCATACCCAAGCCGTGATCAATGTACACGGATTTCCCGGCGAAATAGTGGTCCCCGGTCAGGACCACCTGGCCCGCGCTGAATGCCAAAACCGGCGCGCCCACGGCTCCGCGCAGGTCCACGCCGCGATGAGGCGCCCTGGGCTGATCGTTGAAAAAGCGGCGAAGCCCGAACTGGCTGGAAACCGAGCCGGTCACGGGTCGGACAAAAGGCTCATCCCAATACCGCTGCTCCGTGACCCGGTCCAGAACCTGACGGACCTGGCGGCGTTCCTCCTCGATCCGCGGCATTTCAGCCGGATCTGGGCTGACCATCTCGCCGGCCACACGCAGGCGCTGTTCGGGAAACGTTCGCGCTTGCACGGTGATCTCCCGGGCAAAGGTTCGGCGGCGGCCGTCCACCTCCAGTTCTCCAACGACAGGATGCACACCCGCGGACGATTCAAGGGAAGCGCCCAGCAGTAAGGCCGCCTTGCCATCCACCGCAGGGACATAGACCTGCTTGTTCTGCCAGCGCAGATGAATGCCGGTGAAGCCCTCAGGACCGTACATCTTCAAAAAAAAAGGCGCGCCCACGTCCACCGCCGCAGGCAGTTTTATTTCGAACTCGGCCAGAGCCGGATAAGCGGCCAGCAACACCGACAAGACAACAGCCTGTGCAAAAAGACATTTTCTCAACATAACGATCGAGCCGTCGCAGTTTTTTTCAATTCGTAAGAAGCATCAGAAGGCTATTCCACTACATCAACTTCCACAAGTTACAGGCTGCGCTTTGCTTTTGAAAAGCAAAGCGCAGCCTGTTTGAGACAAATTTCTAATGCCCTCTGATCCGCAAAACTTCGGCCACGAGTTGCCCCTTGCGCGGAATGATGCGCACCTCGTCACCCGGCGAGGCTTGCGCGGCATCGCGCAGATAGCCTTTTTCTTCCGGAAGCTCGACCAAGCAAAACCCCTTGTCCAGGGGCCTAACCGGATCAAGACCGATCAGCGCGGCCTCCTCTCTGACCAATACCTGTTCGCGGCGGCGCAATGCCTCGGCCACGGCCGCGATCACTCTCTGTTCAGCCTGTTCCAGCCGCAGTCCCGAGGTCTGCCAGAACCGCTCGTCCAGTTTTTGGGCCAGGGACCGGCGTAATTGGGCCAAGTCGGCCTCCCGGCGCTCAAGCATGTTCCTGCCCATCCGGACCAAGTATGTTTCCAGGTCGTGCAGCCGCTCCAAGGCCCGGGACACCTTGGCCTTGGGCGACAACCAGGACAGGGCCTGCTCCCGTGCCGACAAAAACTCCTCCCGGCGGCCCAAGAATGCACGCATGAACTGCCGCAAGCCTCCCTCCGCGTTGTCCACCATCTGCGCCAGGACCCTGCGTTCCGGCCAAAGCAATTGAGCCGCGTGGCTGGGCGTGGCCGCATACATGTCCGCCACCAGGTCGGCTATGGACGTGTCCGTCTCATGGCCGATGCCCGTGAGCACGGGAATGGCAGAGTTGAAAATTGTTCTGGCCAGATCCTCGTTGTTGAAGGTCCAGAGATCCTCCAGGGACCCGCCGCCGCGGATGAGCACGATCACCTCGGCCCAGCCCTGGGCGTTGATCTCGTCCATGGCCCGAATGATTTGTCCCGGCGCCTCGTCGCCCTGCACCAGGACCGGATGGATGCGGATGGCCGCCCCGTAGCCGCGCTCCGCGGCCAGTCGCAAAAAATCCCTTATTGCCGCGCCGCCCGGCGCAGTGACCACGGCCGTGCGCACGGGATGACCGGGCAAGGGGCGTTTGCGCTGATGGTCAAAAAAACCCAAGCCGGCCAGACGCCTCTTCAATGCCTCGAATTCCAGAAACAGCACGCCCAGCCCCTGGTCCTGGACCATTTCCACGACCAGCTGATACGTGCCGCGAGGCGGATACACGGTCAGCCTTCCGGCGCAGACCACTTCCTGGCCGTTGGCCAACGCGGCCCGGGCAGCTGCCGGCTGCCATTGCTGGGATTTGAACCAGACAGCGGCAAGACAGGCTTCGCCGTCCTTGAGGGTGAAGTAGACATGTCCGGAGCCGGGTCGGGACAGGTTGGAAACCTGGCCGCGCACCCAGACAATGGGAAACTCGCCTTCCAGGGTTGCCTTGACCGCCTGGGTCAGTTCACGAACGGAAAAAATGTGAGCCATAGCCATGTTGGATGGGGATCAGGAGGCGTGCAGTCCCCAATCTGCAAGAATTCCCTGCCACCATGTGCGTACCTGGGCTTGGACGTCGTCCAAGGCGAGTTCCGAGCGTTGCCCGGTCTTGCGGCTCTTGGCCTCCAGCACTCCGCGGGCCAGTCCCTTTTCGCCGAGGATGAGCTGGCCGGGAAGACCGATGAGGTCCGCATCCTTGAATTTCACGCCGGGCCGCTCCTCCCGATCATCCATCAGCACCTCGAAGCCCATGGTTTCCAGCTGATGGTGCAGATTCTCGGCCTGCTGCATCAGTTCCCGGCTCTTTACGTTGAGCACGATCAGTTCAATCTGGAACGGCGCAATGGGCGGCGGGAACATGGCCCCGTGCTCGTCGTTGTTCTGTTCCAGGCATGCGGCCATGATCCGGCTCACGCCGATGCCGAAGCAGCCCATGATCATCGGCCGGGCCTTGCCTTCCTCATCCAGGTACTGGGCGTCCATGGCCTCGCTGTACTTGGTGCCCAGCTTGAAGACGTGGCCCACCTCGATGCCCTTGGGCAATTCCAGGCCCGCGCCGCAGCGCGGACAGGGGTCTTCACGCGTCACCTGGCGCAAATCCGCGTAACCGTTGATTTTAGCGTCCCGGCTTAAGTCGACATGGAGCAAATGCGCGTCCCCCTGATTGGCCCCGGTGATCCAATCACGGCTCAAGCCCAGTTCCCGGTCCGCCCAGACCGCGTCCACGTTCAGCCCGACAGGCCCGGCAAAGCCCACGGGCGCTCCGCTCCAGACCCGGACCTGCTCCGGTGCGGCCATGGTCAGGAATTTCGCGCCCAACAAATTCTTGAACTTGATTTCATTGAGTTCCCGGTCTCCGCGCACCAGCGCGGCCACGGCTTGACCGTCCGCCTCATACAGCAGGGTCTTGATCAGCTTTTCCGGACCAACCTCCAGAAAGGCGGTCACCTCCTCCACCGTATGCCGGCCAGGAGTTAACACAAGCTCCGCGGGCGGGCATTGAGCGTCGTCTCCTGCCCCTCGGACCACGGCCTCGGCCTTTTCCAGGTTCGCGGCATAGTCGCAGGCCGTGCACACGGCAATAGTGTCCTCGCCCGTGCTGGCCAGGACCATGAATTCGTGGGAAAAGCTGCCGCCGATGGGCCCGGAATCGGCCTCCACGGCCCGAAAAACCATGCCCAGCCGGGTAAAAATGCGCATGTAGGCGTCGAACATGGACTGGTAGCTTCTATCCGCGCCTGCGTCATCCTTATCAAAAGAATAGGCGTCCTTCATGATGAATTCCCGGCCGCGCATCAGACCGAAACGGGGCCGGATCTCATCCCGGAACTTGGTCTGGATCTGGTACAGATTGATCGGCAACTGGCGGTAGGACTTGATTTCACCGCGAACCAGGTCCGTGATCACCTCCTCGTGGGTCGGCCCCAGACAGCAGCCCCGGCCGTGCCGATCCTGGAAACGCAACAGTTCCTTGCCGTACACGTCCCAGCGACCCGATTCCTTCCAGAGATCCGCGGGCTGGACCGTGGGCATGAACACTTCCAGAGCCCCGGCACGGTTCATTTCCTCGCGCACGATGCGTGCGATCTTGTCCAGGCAGCGCAGTCCCTGGGGCAGATAGGTGTATACGCCCGCGGTCAGCTTGCGGATCATACCCGCCCGCATCAACAGGCGGTGACTGATCACCTCGGCTTCGGCCGGGTCTTCCTTGAGAGTCGGTAAATAATAGTTGCTCCAACGCATCATCAGTCCTTGGTTGCTTGTTTTTCGAAAAGAAAAACATCGAGTTCCCGCATGAATTCAGCCAGCAGTCGATCCTGGCCGCGGACCTTGCGCAGGACTTCGCCCCGACGGAAAATAATGCCGCAGTCCCGGCCCCCGGCCAAGCCGATGTCCGCCTCCCTAGCCTCTCCGGGGCCGTTGACCACGCAGCCCATCACGGCCACGGTAAAGACTTCGCTCACGCCGGACAGCCGCCTTTCCACCTCTTCGGCCAGGTCCTGCAAATTGATTTCGGTCCGGCCGCAGGTGGGGCAGGAAATGATCTCCGGCCCGCGCTGGCGCATACCCAGGCTGCGCAAGATTTCCCAGGCCGCCCGAACCTCCAGGACCGGATCCGCGGTCAGGGACACGCGCAAAGTATCCCCTAATCCCTCCCAAAGCAGAATGCCCAGGCCCACGCCGGACTTGACCGCGCCGCGTAACAGCGTCCCGGCCTCGGTGATTCCGATGTGCAGGGGACAGTCCAGTTTTTCTGCCAGGAGGCGGTAAGCGGCGATGGTTCGCGGCACCGAGGAGGACTTCAGGGAGATCTTGAAGTTGTCAAATTCCCGTCCCAAAAGCATCTGCGCGTGTCCCAGAGCGCTGGCGACCATGGCTTCGGGCGTGGCTCCGCCGAATTGCTGAAGCAGCTCTTTTTCCAGGGAGCCGCCGTTCACGCCGATGCGGATGCAGGCGCCATGGACCTTGGCCGCGTCCACCACCCGGTCCACATGGCTCTTGGCGCCGATATTGCCCGGGTTGATGCGCAGCCCCTGCACCCCCGCTTCCAGCGCTTGAACGGCCAGGCGATGGTCAAAATGGATGTCCGCTATCAGAGGCACCGCAGCGCCCGCCCTGATTTGGGGCAATATCCGGGCGGCCTTGTCGTCAGGCACGGCCAGACGCACGAATTCGCACCCGGCCTCGGTCAAGCGCTGGACCTGGGCCAGGGTCGCGTCCACGTTCCGGGTGTCGGTGTTGGTCATGCTCTGCACCCGGATGGGATGCTCCCCGCCGATTTTCGCTCCTCCCAAGTCGATAACCCGGGTGGGGCGACGCTTGGCCATCGGCGCATCATGGTCGAACATGAACGACTCGCATCATGAACAGCAATTCCATGGTAAAGGGTAAATATATACGCATTGAGACTGACGACGTAAAGCCGGATTCAAGAAAGCATACATCACGGCCTAAAAATACCCTAGGCCGCGCAAAGTTTCCATCTGCCGCTCCTTGTCCTGGTCCCTGCCGCTGCGTTCACCGCCATTTTCGACCAATTCCACGGGTTGTGTACACGGCATGCAGCCCAGGGAGCGGTATCCCTGGTCATAGAGAGAGCAATAGGGCAAGCCCCGATCCAAAATAAAGGCCCAGACGTCCATTTCCGTCCAGTTCAGGATCGGGTTGACCTGGACATGATCAGGATTTTGCCGCCTTTCCCAAACGTCACGGTCCATCCGATCCGGATGTTCGTCCCGACGCAGTCCGGTCAGCAATGCCGCAATATCCATTTGTGTCAGGGCGCGTTGCAGCGGCAGAATCTTCAAATCCTTGCAGCATTCCAGCTTATCCCTGGCCAGGGGATAATGTAAAAAATCCACATCTGGTACCTGAATTTTCAGTTCAACAGCCCACTCTGTGGCCAATTCGTCCCTCAAGGCAGTGACTTCCGGAAACTTCACGCCGGTATCCAGGTTCACGGCCAGGACCGGGGTTTGGTTCATCTCCAACAACAAGGACCGCCACAACCACAAAACCACGGTGGAATCCTTGCCAGCGGTCCAGGCCACGGCCGCTCGCCGCGAATCATGTGCGCGCAAAACCTGCTCCAGCACGGCCTTGGTTTCTTGAATCTTGTCATGCAGCGACATGATTGGCTCAAGCGTCAGATCTCACCATATTCGTTGCGGTGAAAAACATTCGCCATACGATGGGTGCTACTCGAGGAGATAGCCGAACCGGCCCTTGATGCGATCGGTTTCCGCGGCAATGACCTCTGCCTCCTGGGCCACGGCATCGGCATCGGCAAAACCCAGGCGCTCACCCAGGGAGTAGGCCAGAACCTCCCTGCTTTCCACATAGCGCCAAACCAGAGCATAGACCGATCCAAGATATGGCCTGTCTCTGAATTGCTCCCGGGTGACCAGACGCAGACTGAAATGCTTTTCCTCAGGCCCGGCCAGACGGAACAAGCTGGATTTTTGAAATGTTTCCTTAAGATAAAAAGCCAATCGCAATCCCACGGGATCGGTCCCGTCGTGCTCAATAAGCACGGGCAACCCAACCTCATGCTCCTGATTCACGCTCTGTTCCAGCTCAGGCGGAGCCTGCTTGGGCTGAGCCGTTGGCTGGTTATCAGCCCGGCCTGCCCCGGCAAAAACCAGCAAAAACAGGCCCGGAAATCCTAAACAATACAGCATGGATGACCAAAAACCTTTCCTCATGCACTCACTCCTTGGTTGTCGCTTGGGGAACGTGCAATCCCTGTTTTACTCACGTGCATTTTTGTTATGCTCCCTCAAGTTCCTTTGCCCTGTCAACGTCTGAAGGCGCCTTTGAAGATGCAAAAATGCCGTGGGGGCATTCGCGGATTTGTCTGGTTGTGCAATCACCACCTCCTGGATGGGTAACTCCTGCCGTCTTTGCATGGAAAAAAACGGCATTCATGTTGCATAATATTTCGCAAACACCAAAAGAGAGCGGCCCATGCAGACCAATTTGCCCACTGAAAACACGACAACAGACCGCAAAATCCCGATGGACCTGCCCGAATTCAAGATCAACCGGGCAGAGGAGCGAACCGTGACCTGGTCCGTGCCCTGGTCAGACCTGATGATGGTCATGTTCATCCTGTTTCTCGTGCTCTTTGTTTTTTCCCTGCGGGAAAAGGACCGTATCCTGCCCGGTCACCGCACCCCGGCCAGCGTTTCCATGTCCATGGGAGGCCAGGAACGGTTGAGCATGCAGCCGCTTTTCGAACTCATCAGGGAACGGCTGATCGGCTATGAACGGTATTTGAACGTGGCCTTTTTGGACGATTCCTCCATTGTCATTTCCCTGGTCGGGGCAAACTTTTTTGAACCTGCATCCGCGCGCATCAGCGATCAATCACGTCCAGTGGTGTCAAAAATTGGGCAATTAGTAAGCTTGGCCCAAGGCAAGGTGGTAATCACCGGGTTCGCAGAGGATCATGCCGCGTCGGATGCAAACGCCGCGAGCAAGGGGGCTTGGGAAACCGCTGCTGTCCGTGCCGCGGCCATTGCCGAGCACTTGGTGCAAGAAACCGGGCTGAACACCCACTTGTTGGTGATCCAGGCTTCCGGCGCAAACCTGCCGCTGTCGCCGTATTTGCTGGATCCCGATAATCAACGCCAGCGTTGGGCTGAAATTCGCATCCTGCCCAGCAGCATTCCCGCCGGCTAACCACAAAAATCAAGAAACTCGGGAGACCACCTTGAAAAGCAGAACCATTCTTACCGCGGCCATTTGTTTTCTGGCCTTCATGGGCGTCTTTTTCTTCTCCGGCCAGGCGCATATCTATTTTAATCTCACCGCCCTGCTGGTGGTCTTCACCGGCACCCTGGGCGCGGCCTTGCTGGGAAGCGGGCCTGGCGGACTCAGGCAGGCATGGCGAACGGCCAAAATTGCCTACGCGGAAAACGGGATCTCCGAAGGCCTGCTCGCAAGGGAGCTGCTGCGCATTAGCCATCTGTACAAGCGCACCAACCGGATCAGTCCGTCCGAAGACGCTTTTGACTACGCACCCATGCGCCATGGGCTGGAAATGCTGGAAGAAGGTTATTCCGAGGCAGAAATCCGCGAGGTATTCCAGGCCGAGGTCAAGGCCTTCACCCATCACCGCGAGCAGATGGAGCGCATTTTCCGGAACATGGCCACCTATGCCCCGTCCTTCGGTGTTGCGGGGAGCGTCATCGGTCTGGTGGGCATGCTCATGGGCGTCGGAGAAACGTCACTGATTCTGAAAAGCATCCCAGTGACCCTGGTATCCACACTGTATGGAATCGTGCTGGCCAATTTTCTTTTTCTGCCCTTGGCTGAAAAGTTGCGAGAGGACACCCATGCTGAAGTTGCTCTGCGCAAGTTGACCCTTTGCGGGTTAGTGGGAATGCTTCGCGGCACGGATTTCCTGAAGCTGCAAACCATGCTCAACGCTTTGACCACCAAAAACGAGGCCCATGTGGACGGCTTGCAGGTCATCCGGGAGATCCGGGAAAGTCTGCCCCGCATGCAAAATCGGCCACGGACCGGAGTGGAATTGGCTGCCTTGATGAAGCGTTCGTGAACAAGCCTTGCGCTGACCCCCATCAATGTCCGTCTCAACGCAATGAGCCCGGAAAGCATGGAAACATACTTCCATACGCTCCGGGCTCGCTCTGTTTTAGGCCGTGAAATGATTCATCCAAAGACTGCCGCGGCTTTTTTGAACCCCGGGGCCGAACGCCGGATAATGGATTCGTCCACGCAAAAAGCCAGTCGGAAATAACCTGGAAACCCGAATCCCTTTCCGGGTACGGCCAACACCAATTCTTCCTGCAGAACTCGAACAAAGGCCAGGTCGTCCCCGCCAGGCGCCTGGGGGAAAAAGTAAAATGCCCCCTGGGGCATGAAAAACGAGATCCCCGCGCCTTTCAAAACCTCGGCCATGGCTTGACGCCTGCGGAAGTAGACGCTCACATCCACCCGCGCGCCCAGGGCCTGTTGGGCCAGCCGCTGTCCCAAGGCCGGGGCGTTCACAAAGCCAAGGATCCGGTTGGTCAACACCAGGCCCGCCAGCAAATTCTGTTTATCCGGCATGGCTGGATTGACCAGGGCGTATCCAATGCGCTCCCCGGCCAAGCCCAGGCTTTTGGAAAAGGAACTGACCACCACGGTAAATGGATACAGGGGCAAAAGCGACGGTACGGGGGTGCCGTCATAAGTCAGAAAACGGTAGGGTTCATCCGAGATCAGCAGGATGTCCCGGCCAAAGGTTCTGCTCTTTACGGTCAAAATTTCAGCCAAGGCCCGCAGCTCTTCTGCCGCATAGACCCGACCCGTGGGGTTGTGCGGTGAATTGATCAGCACCACCCTGGTCTTCGGTCCAATGGCCCGGGCCATGGCGTCCATGTCCAGGCTGAAGTCCTCCGCCCGGCTGGACACGGGACACAGTCTTCCTCCGAAATTTTCAGCGTAAAATGCATATTCCACGAAAAACGGGGCCGGACAAAGGACTTCGTCACCCGGCTCCAACACGGCCCGAAATACGCTGTTCAACGCGCCAGCTGCCCCGCAGGTCAACACGACGTCCTGGGCCTCCACGGCCGCGCCTTGCTCCTTGGTCAAAAACGCGGCCAAGGCTTCCCGTGTTTCTGGATACCCGGAATTGGGCATGTACCCGAATCGCTGATCGCGTCGGGTCAATTGTTCCAAGGCTGAAAAAACCTCCTCGGGCGGGGCCAGGTCAGGGTTGCCCAGGCTGAAGTCGCACACTGCTTCCGCGCCGTGGCGGGACTTGAGTTCCGCTCCTGTCTCGAACATCTTGCGGATCCAGGAAGAGCGTTCCAGATAGTTTTGGATATGCGACGCAATCACGGCCATGGATGGTTCTCCTTTTCCCTGATGATCGTTGCTCAACATTTACTCATGGAACTTCAAGTCCCATTTTTCTGTATTCATTGAGCTTGTTGCGCAGCGTGCGCACGGAAATTCCCAGCAGCACGGCCGCTTGGGTTCTGTTCCCGGCGGTGTGGCTCAAGCTTTTGAAAATCAGATGCCGCTCCACTTCGTGCAAGGGCAGAATTTTCTCTTCTTCTCCTGGCATGGGTGGCTGTGCGGAAAAAACACCTGATTTTGCCGCGGATTGGCGTTCCAAGATGCTTTCTGAAGCGTCGGCCCGCTCCCCCCCATGCACGACATCCTCTCCGGACTCTGCGCCGTTCTGCGCTCCCAGACCGGCAACCACTCCGTCCGTATCCTGCCAATCGCCGCTCTCGTCCAGCAAAAAATGCCGCGGCTCGATGGGAGAGCCGGTGCAAAGCAGGGCCGCCCGCTCCATTAGATTCTGCAATTCCCGCACGTTACCGGGCCAATCATGGGCCAGCAGCCATTTCCGGGCTTCGTCGCTGATGATAATCTTGCCCAGGGAATACATCCGGGCAAAGCGGGAGACAAAATAGTCCGCCAGCAAAAAAACATCCTCGCCGCGATCGCGCAAAGCGGGCAAACGCAAAGGAATGACGTTCAACCGATAGTAAAGATCCTGCCGAAACTCCTTGTCTTCCACGGATTTGGCCAGGTCCCGGTTGGTGGTGGCCAGCACCCGCACATCCACGGGCACGGTTTCACTGCCGCCGACCCGATCCAGCTCGCCCTCCTGGAGCACCCGTAGCAGCTTGGCCTGCAAACCCATGTCCATTTCCGAAATTTCATCCAGCAAAATCGTGCCCCCATGAGCCAGTTCGAACTTGCCCAGCTTCCGGGTGATGGCCCCGGTGAAGGCGCCCTTTTCATGGCCGAACAATTCGCTTTCCAGAAGATGTTCGGGCAGGGCCGCGCAGTTCACGGCAATAAAAGGCTGGGCTGAACGGTCGCTGGCGTTATGCAGGTAGCGAGCGAACAATTCCTTGCCCGTGCCCGACTCCCCGGAAATCAGGATGGTCGCCTTGGAGCGGGCCACCTGCCTGGCCAGAGCCAGGGATTTTCGGATGGACGGATGCTCGCCTATGATTTGCAACGCCTGCTTGTCGGCAGTATCCTCCGTCACGGTTCGCGGTCCTTTCTGGGCCGCCTCTGCGGGGGGAGACAAAAGGGCGCGGACTTTTTCCCAGGAAAGCGGTTCCAGCCAATAGTCCCTGGCACCCAACTCCATGAACTTCTTTGCTTTTTCCGCAGAACCGTTCTCGGTGAAAACGATCACCGGCGGCATGGATTCTCCACTGCGCTGTAAAGCCATCAGCAGGTCCTCGGCCTTGAAGCCGGTCAAACGGTCCCGGCAGAAGACCAACACGGGGTGCTGACTTTGGATGAATTTGAGCGCCCCGGCAATGGTCTCCGCCAGCCCAACATCCAGGCCAGCTCGTTTCAAGGGTTGAAAAAGCGGCGTGACGATGGAAGTCGGAGCAAGAAACAGAATGGTCGAGACCGGCATGGCTCTTTTATCTATCCGGAAAAAGATTGTTTTTCAATCGCTTCTTGATCATGATGGCTTGACCGGATTGCACGGATGCCCAATCAACGGCTCTCACGGAGAATGCAATGATCGACACACGCCGGGTGCGCGATTTCACAGACAGGGAAAGCGCCTATCAATTTGCTGCCGCGAAGGTCGCACTGATGTTGGCTGAGGCCACATCCATGCCTGTGCCCCTGGCCTTGAGCGGCGGCAGTTCCCCTGTTCGACTCTTTGAACTGCTGACACGGCCGCCCCATTCGCGGAAAATCCCCTGGGACCGCTTGGCGATCTGCTGGGTGGACGAGCGCATGGTCCCGTCGGATCATGCCCTCAGCAACTTCGGTTTGGCCAAGCAATGGCTGCTGGACCGGGTCCCTGAGCCCGTCGCCCGCATTTTTCCCATGCATACGGATTATCCCTCCACGGCCGCAGCGGCCCAGGCCTACGAACAGACTCTGCGCGGCCTGTTTCCAGGTCAGGATTTCCCCCGTTTTGACCTGATTCTCCTGGGCATGGGGCCGGACGGTCACATTGCTTCGCTTTTTCCAGGAGATCCGGCGCTTGAGGATACTTCCCGCTGGGTTGTCGCCGTATCGGCACCCAAAATGCCCCCTCACGTGCCCAGGCTGACCCTGACCCTGCCGGTCCTGAACCGGGCCAAGCAAATCATCGTCCTGGTGCCCGGCGCCGGCAAGCAAGACGCCTTCATGGATGCGTCCGAAAACCCTTCCAGCGGCCTGCCGGCGGCCCTGCTTCATCCCCAGGGCGAAATATCCTGGTTGACCTGTTTTTGCGAGTAAGGATAGGTCACAGATGAATTCTCGATCAACAACGTATTTTGGAGGTCTTCCATGCGCATACTCCTTGTCGGCGCCGGCGGCCGCGAACACGCCCTGGCCTGGAAACTGCGGCAAAGTCCCCTGATTGACAACCTGATCATTGCGCCGGGTAATCCCGGCACGGCCGAGGAAGGGCAAAACATGCCGATCACGGCCGACGACATCCCCGGTCTGGTGCGCCTGGCTCGGGATCAAGCCGTGGATATGGTCGTGCCTGGGCCGGAACTTCCGCTGGTTCTGGGCCTGCACGACGCCCTGGCCACCGAGGGCATTCCCTGTTTCGGCCCCAGCGCATACTGCGCCCGCTTGGAGGGCAGCAAGGTCTTCGCCAAAAACATGATGCGGCAGGCCGACGTACCCACTGCCGACTTCCGTGTTTTCGAGGAAGCTTTTGAAGCCAAGGATTTTGTCCGCTCCGCCCCTCTTCCCCTGGTTGTCAAGGCTGACGGCTTGGCCGCGGGCAAGGGCGTGGTGGTGGCCAAAACCAGGAAGGAGGCCATGGCCGCGGTGGAGGACTTCATGGTCCGCCGCATCTTCGGCAATGCCGGCGAACGGGTGGTCGTGGAGGAGGCTTTATCCGGCGAAGAGGCGTCGCTGCTGGCCTTTTGCGACGGCCAGTCCGTCATCCCCCTGCCCTCGGCCCAGGACCACAAGCCCATCGGCGAAAACGACACCGGTCCGAACACCGGCGGCATGGGCGCGTACAGCCCGGCCCCGGTCCTGCCGGAACCCATGATCGCCGACGTCACCTCCCAAACCATCACCCCGTTGATCCGCCTGCTGGCCCGCCAGGGCTATCCGTTCAAGGGCGTGATCTATGCAGGATTGATGTTTACTCCCAAAGGGCCTTATGTTTTGGAATACAACGTCCGTTTCGGCGACCCGGAATGCCAGCCGCTGATGATGCGTCTCAAATCCGACCTGGCCGAAATAATGCTGGCCTGCTGCCGCGGCGAACTGCGCAAAGCTCCGGTGGAGTGGTCTCACCAGACCAGTTTGTGCGTGGTGCTCTCAGCACCGGGCTATCCCGGCAGCTATGCCAAGGGCATGACCGTGACCGGTATTGACCAGGCCGAGGCTCTGCCGGGGGTGAAAGTCTTCCAAAGCGGCACGTCTTTACAGAACAACGGCCTGGTCAGCGCCGGCGGCAGGGTGCTCTCGGTCACGGCCCTGGGCGAAAGCCTGGAGACAGCCCGCGCCCTGGCCTACCAAGGGGCCGACCTGATCCACTTTGACGGCAAATATTTACGCCGGGACATCGGTGCAAAGGGATTGAACAGACCGACGACGTAATGGACAGGGAGAGTTTGCTCCGCATTTTCCAGGCCGTGGCCCGAGGCGACCTGACCCCGGACCAGGCCGTAAACCAGGCGCGCATTCAGCCTTTTATGCATGTGGGCTGCGGGGTCACCCTGGATACCCACCGGGAGCTGCGTACCGGGCAGGGTGAGACCGTCTTCGGCCAGGGCAAGGACGCCGAGCAGATTACGGCGGCAATGGCCGGACTGTCCGCTTCGGGCAGGCCCGTGCTAGCCACCCGGATCGACCCGGGCCAGGCCGCCGCGTTGCTTCAAGCATTCCCTCAAGGCATATACTGGCCCATGCCGCGCCTGTTCGCCCTGAACACCGACCTGCCCGTGGCCGAGCCCTGGAAGCAGCACGGGGAAGTGCTGGTCGTCTGCGCCGGGGCCGCGGACCTGCCTGTGGCCCTGGAGGCCTTTGGCACGTCCGCCTTTTTCAAGCAAGACACAGGGTTGATCAGCGACGTGGGCGTGGCCGGCCTGCACCGTCTGCAGCCGCACATGGACGCCCTGTTCCGAGCCCGGCTGCTCATCGTGGCCGCAGGCATGGAAGGGGCCCTGCCCAGCGTCCTGGCCGGACTGACCGGCAAGCCGATCATCGCCGTACCTACCTCCGTGGGCTACGGAGCGAGCTTTGAGGGCCTGGCCGCGCTCCTGGCCATGCTCAACTGCTGCGCACCGGGCGTAGCCGTGGTGAACATCGACAACGGCTACGGCGCGGCCTGCCTGGCGGCGAAGATTCTGGGTGAAACAGCAAGGCGTGGCTGATGTCGGGACAAGCGGCGCTCTCGCCTCATCTGAATGTTGGGAAAAACCTTATTTGCTGTTCGTTCAAAAAAACCAAGTGTCCGGCACTCACTTGCGGAATGCATATCAACCTCCATCCAGCTCTTTATTTGGTGTGGCAAGTGAGTGCCGGAGGATTTTTTCAACGGACAGCTATGCCGGATCTATAATGCTCAAGACCCTGGAGACGATCTCCTCGGCCGTGGCCGCGTCCAGGGTTTCCACGAAGCAGGCTGATCCGGACTTTTCCCGCGCCTCGACGTCAAAGGTCCGCGCCTGGTTGCGGACGTCGCCTTGAGGTCGAATTCCCTTGACCCCCAGGCAAGAAATGCCTGCGATCCGTTCATCTCACCCGCAGATCATGCCGTGCTCCGGCAGGACCTCGTGCAGGACCGTGAAACGATGGAACGCCGCGGCATCGTGAAAATACTTCCAGTCGCTGCTTTCAAAACCCGGCTTCCTTTCGTAGGATTCCTTGCCTTCTGCCGTCTTTTCCACGGAAACGGCATCCTTGAACCATTGCCTGTCGTCGTACCTGACGTCCTTGTCCTGCTTCTCGGTCTTCCAACCAAACGCGCCCCCCGCAACGGCGTCCCGCCAGGACGCGATCCGTTGGGCCAGATCGGCCTCCAGGCCGAAGAGCCTGCCGAACGTCGCGGCCAAGTCGTGCCAGGGCAAGGGCTTTGCCTGGGAATAGGCCGGGAAGGCCCCCAGAGCTTTCAGGAGAACCTGATGACAGTGCATGGCCGCGTCCAGGGCGCGCTCCATGTTGGAGATTTCGAACCTGGTCCCAGAGTGGTCCGTGTAGCTCCATCTTCTGTACGGCTCGTCGGGGATGGAGCCGGCCTGAGCATGCCCCAGCCTGGGGACGGCGTATTCCTTGATCCGTCTTCTCAAGCCCCGCAACATGGCTTGCACGGCGGGCGTCGAAACTCCCCGAACCTTCAACCTTTTCACGGCGTTCATGCGTTCGCGCATCAGCCCCAGAAAATTCTGATGCGACCAGGTGTCGGCGTAGCAGTGCAGAAGAACGCCCAACCGGTGCAGGAGATACGGCCGGGAACTGGAAACCAGGAGGTCGTCGATCAGTCTCTGGGCCACGGCGCTCGCGGCCCTGGTGACCAGCCTTTCGTAAAAATCAATTCCGAGATTGCCGGGCAGGAAATGGAAGGGCATCCAAATCCGGTAGCATGTGGCTTTGTTCAGAGCACGCAGGTCAAGATAGCGATGCGCGGTGAGAACCTGCTGAAACCTGCCGCCGTTGCGGAAATCCAGGGCGTGCTCGTACTTTGCGTCGTCCGTGTGTTCCGAGGCGTAGGCGATGACGAGGGCGTGGTCGGCCTTGAACCCGGCGGCCCTGGCCAGCGCATATACGGCGTAGAAGTGAAAGTCCGTCTGCATGGCGACCTCGCTTCGATTTCGGTTATGCGTATTGGGAAAGAATATTTAACCTGACCCCGAGCCCGTGCGAAAATTAAAGATCTAAGCCAGATCCACGATCTAGAGATCCGAGCCGTACTTTTCGGCTTTTTTTTCTCCAACCGCGAGCATGGGTTCGGAAGTGACGACGTACTCCACGCCGCGGGGATTTTCCACCCGCCGGGACGCATCGAGAATCTCCATGCCGACGACATTGCCGTCCTTGTCGTAGTCCAGAATAACGCCCGGCTTGTCCTCGTCGCTTTCCTCGATCGGAGCGCTGTTGAGAAGAATGCGCAGCACGTCCACATCCGGGTCATAGGTCACTTTCATTGCCGCCTCCAATACTTCTCAATTTTGCTGGTGCGGTAGGCCGTCACGACAACAGCGGGACTTTTCGTTTCATCAACGATCAGGCGCACCAGGAATACCTTGCCGTCGTCAAAGCCCGCTCGCGACTGATAGGCCTTTCGCCCTGTGCGCTCGAGCACAATCTGCTCCGGTTGCCGGAGCACCTCATCGGCGACTTGGCGAGGTATGCCGCGCCGGACCATTTCTTCGCAAGCATGCCGCGAATATCGAAATGCCGTGTCCATGAAAAATCTCTGCTCTTCCTGTGAACCGCCCTCTTTTTCGCGATGACGTTTAATCTTCAATAACCTGCCGCCGTTGCAGGTTGCAAGCGGCCCGGATTGATCAATGAGGGGGCGAGGCCTCCTCCGACCACCCTGTCGTGCCTGCCGACAAGCGAAAAAACGCGCCTCGTGTAATCGAAATGCTGAAATACAAGACCTGACCCTCCTGACACGTATTCGGCAAAAAAGCTATCAAAAAATTCCTTGTTCTGTTTGGAAGTATAAATACGCTGATTTTTTAGGTCATCCTCATACTGATTGATGAATGAATCCAGATCTCGCAAATAGCTCTGGACAGAAGTAATGACTTGCGTACATTTCCTGGAAACCGCATCGAAATCGACCTGTTTTTGAAGTCTCTCTTCCACTCCGTGTTTTTTGTAGAATTCAAGCCTGAATTCAGCGTCCTGCTTTTTAGTTTTGAACTCCTTTTTTTTCTCATCGACATTAACCAGTTTCTTCAGTCTACTGACAATCTCAGCAACCTTTTGACGCTGGTCGGAAATGCGAGCACGAATTCCCGCCAACTTTTCTCCGACTAGTTTTTCTACTAAATCTTTTTCAAAGCCTTCCCCTGTGGAAGAGAGATCTTTCTGTCCAAAATAGATGGGTTTATGTATAACAGTTTCCCGTATCGATATGCCCGGTTGAAGAATGCCATTAACATAAACATCCGGCTTTTCTCGGCTGATACGCCTGATCTCGTATTGCTGCCCTCGCTGGTCAGATGCCCAGAGCGTAATCCTTCCGCCACTTCCCAAAGCATGTTCAACAAGTCGCGTCTTATAATCAGTGTCCAGGGATTTATCGCCAAACGGAATGTCCAGGGCATATCGAATCATTTCCAGAATGGACGATTTACCACTGCCGCGAATACCAATTAGTTTCCATCCGGAAACATATAACTCTTTGATATTTAACTTTATTAACCGAAAAATCGCTTGACATTTAATGCATTTTTTGACATGCTTCAACTTGTAGCCATTTGTTTATATTATAAAAA
>DSBL01000121.1 GCA_011049455.1 Desulfonatronum sp.
GAAAATTTGAATAAGGTTTTCATGGCTGGCCCTCCTTTGTTTGCAGCATAGACTGCGTTGAACACTTGAGCATGACATTACTCATAGCTCGTCAGGTGGGCCAGCCTTCTCATCCTACCTTGATTGATGACAGGATCAGCGCTCATATGCCATAGAACAACGAAAGCATGACCAGCAGGATGACAATAAAGACAACGGTCATGACGCCGCCGGCCTTCATGAAGTCAACGCTGCGGTATTTGCCCGGCCCCATGTAGAGAGCGTTGACTTGGTGCGTTGGCAAAATGAAGGAATTGGAAGTGGCCAGACCAACCACCAGGGCGGCCATGCGTGGATCAGCGCCCGCGGCCATGGCCATGTTCACCACCAGGGGGACCATCAGCACCGTGGCCCCGACATTGGAAATGACCAAGGTGAAGAATGTGGCCAGCACGGCAATGGCGGTCATCAAACCCAACGGCGAGACGTCACCGATCACGCCGAGCACGGTGTGAGCAATCCAGGCCGCTGTGCCGGTCTTTTCCGTGGCAATGCCCAATGGAATCAATCCGGCCAGCAGGAATATCGTGCGCCAGTCCACCGAGGCGTACGCCTCGTCAATGTTCAGGACCCTGGTCAGGATCATGCCGAAGGCCCCGGTCATCAGACAGACGGAAAGCTGCATTTTGAAGACGATGATCATCACCAGGGAAACAACCAGCCAAAATCCGGCCGCAAAGGCCTTTTCCGGCTTAAGCACCTCCGCAATGGGCGAAGTGAAAATAAGATCCCGTTTTTCCTGAAGAATCTGGAAACGTTCCCAAGGACCCTGCAGAAGCAGGGTATCGCCTGTGCGCAGTTTCATGTCCGAAATGCCGCTGACATAAACCTGGTCCGAACGGTACAGGGCCAAGGGATTGACCTGATACTGCTCCCAGAAGTGAACCTGCTTCAGCGTTTTGCCGATGAATTCGGAACGGGGAGCGACCACGGCTTCCATGCTGCCGGACATGGTAGAAGACAGGTCGTTTTGAAAAATGTCCAGTCCGGGCTTGATGGTCATCCCATGATCCTGGGCCATACGCTCCACGGCATCCTTCAGCCCATACACCGCCAAATGGTTGCCGGAACGGATTTCATAGCCCGGGGTGTGCGCGAGGATTTTGACTCCGTCTCGCCCGGCCAGGGCGACCACGTTCACCTGATACCTGTCCCGCAGTTCGAGAATGGTCACGGGATCCCTATAGTCCTCGAAATCGTCGCCGGTGAGCAGTTCAAAAACCTCACCGATCATTTCGGTCACAGCCGGGACGGCAGCACCGCTTTCCTCGGTCGAATGGCCATCGCCGCGGGGCAGAATAAAGCGGCCCAGGACGATGAATGTGCCGATGCCTCCAAAGGTCAAGGCCAGACCGATGGGCGTGACGTCGAACAACCCGAAAGGTTCCAATCCGAAGGGGATAAGCAGATCATTGAGCAGAATCAACGGACTGGAGCCGACCAGGGTGATCGTACCTCCTAAAATGCAGCAAAACCCGAGCGGCATGAGCATCTGGGGCAAGGGCAGACTCATGCTTTTGCTGACGCGTTTGATGGCCGGCAGGAACAGGGCCGCGGCCCCGATGTTCTGCATGAAGCTGGAGATGGTAGCCATAGTGGTACCCATAGCCACAATCACCCTGGACGCGCTGCTCCCGGCCAGAGCGACCACCGGTTTGACCATCCTGTTGATCAGCCCGGTCTTGTCCAGACCCGCGCCGATGATGATCACTGCGATGATGGAAATCACGGCATTGCTGCTGAATCCGGAAAAAGCTTCCTTGGGTGTGACCAGGCCCAGAATAGGCAGGGTCACGGTCATCAAAATGGCCACCATGTCCACGCGAATCCATTCCACGATGAACAAAAAAACCGCGAGGCCGATCATGGCCAGTACAAGAATCATTTCGGTTGTCAGAGCGTTTGGGTCCATAATGTCTTGTCCTTGAAATACGAGCTAACGGTGGAATGACAGAGCCTAGAGCCGTTGCCTCCGCATCTGGACTGTTGCAGCCGGCGGGTCAATGACGCCAGGGTTTCCTCGAGATCTGCATGGCCGGAGCCCGGCTGAAACGGACCCTTTACAAAAACCATTCCGGAAAAAAAGTTTTTTAGATCCAATAAGATAAGAAGGGTGGCTGGGGAAGGAACAGCGAGAATGTTTCAGAACGGAACTATTTTTCGATATGAAACTGCGCTGAAAATGGCTGCCCGGACAAAGGGCGTTCTGCGGGATCAACCTGCTCTAACGTTTCGTGACTTTGCAATAAAGAATCAGAAATAGAGTCCACAAAATACAGGGAATTTTTCTGGAAGCGAGAGCAGTTCCGCTCTGGGTTCACAGCAATCCGAAAAGGAATTCCTTCGGTGTTTGTCCCGGTTGAGGGAAGACACACAGACCAGACTCCGGACTGAACTCGCGCCCCATAGCGCTGTCGCAACTTTCTCGCTTGTATCAAAGGTCAAAAGGTTGCGTGATGCAAACCACGTTTTGCGGAACATGCGCCTTCAAGGCGATAGTCACCGCAATTCAGGGATATCCAGGGCGGAAATGCCTTTTTGGCGGACAAGGCGACGATCCATGGCTGCGTGGATGCGCTGCAGCAATTGCGGCATGTCCACGGGTTTAAGCAGATAATCAAAAGCGCCCCTGCGCAGGCCCTCCACCCCGTCCCGACCGGATGCGTTGCCGGTGAGCATGATCACCTCCGTGTCCGGCTTAAGGCGCTTGATTTCAGGAAGCACATCCAATCCGCTCAATCCGGGCATGAGAACGTCCAGCAGAACAACATCCACATCATAAGCGACGACCTGTTCCAGGGCCGCCTTGCCTTCCGCGGCGACCTGAACCGTAAAGCCACGCTTGAGCAAAAGCCGCGACAGATAGGAGCGGACCTTTACCTCGTCGTCCACAATCAAAACCGTGACGCTCATCCTCATTCCCCCGGTTCAGTGTGCATACAGCAACCATCGAGGCCTTGAAAAGACGTCGACAAGCACGGCAAATCGGACTGTTCAATTTGAAACAGCTTTTAAACTATACGCCTAACAGCCTTTATTCGCAACGTATTTTGATTTTATTCAGTTTCATTTTGAAATGCCCGGCGTTTCATTGTCACAAACGGAACACTTAATATGTTAAAAACAAAAACTATTTTTTGTGGCACGAATATTGTTAAATGTTTAAATCCGGAGGACGCAAGCATGACTTCATGGTTTGAACGATTGCGGGGATGGCTGCCAAGCGCAAAAAAACCCGCAGAAGCCCACGCGCAGGACAAAGCCGTACGCGAATTGTTCAAAATGCGGTACTGGAATTTCAAGTCTCTGCTGGAATTGAATCAACGCGCCCTGAACCTCATGTCCGAAATGGAGCTGCAGATCAAAAGTGCACAGGCTTTTGGAATGCCGTTCATCCGCTCCAGGGTCACGGCATTATCCGTTGTCGTCTACCAGATCATCGAATTACTGGAAGCCGTTGCCCCGGGCCGTCATGGCCAGTTGCGCCAGGCGTTTGAGCACATTCAGGAGGCCATCAACAACGTGCTGGAGGCCGAACCTGATGTGCAGCCCGGACCTCTGGCCGTGCCCCTGGAGAACCTGGCCAAAGAAGATTTTTTTCGGGCAGGAAGCAAAATGGCCGTCCTTGGAGAAATCAAGGCCCGGCTGGGAATGCGTGTTCCGGACGGGTTCGTGTTCACCGCGCATGCGTATCAGCTCTTCATGAGCCAGAACAAACTGCCCGAGAGAATCAATCAACAGCTCCAGTCGGCCGACCTCGACGACGTGGAAATGCTCTACGAAATCAGCCATGACCTGCAAGCCCTCATCATCGCGGCAAAACTTCCAGAGGATGTGCATAAGGCCCTGGAGAGCGCTGCCGAACATCTGGAGCAGCTGCATGGCCGCGGGGTGCGTTTTGCCGTGCGCAGCAGCGCCCTTGGCGAAGACAGCATGGGATTGTCTTTTGCCGGCCAGTACCGCACGGAGCTCAATGTCCCGCGCAGCGGCCTGGAGCAGGCCTATAAAAACGTGATCGCGGGGAAATATTCGGCCAGGGCCATCGCCTACAGATATGCGCGGGGTCTCAGGGACGAGGATGTGCTCATGTGCGTCGGAGTCTTGGTCATGCTCCCAGCCGTAATCGGCGGGGTGGTCTATTCTCGGGATGCGGGGTGCCTCTGGGCGGACAGGGTGCTGATCAACGCGGCCCAGGGAGGCGCGCATCAGGTCGTGGATGGAAGCGTCTCTCCTCTGGAAATCGTGCTTGTCCCCCAGATGGGCGGCTGGAGACCATGGCAACCTGATGCGGATGCGCCGGCGAA
The DNA here is from genome assembly GCA_011049455.1 of Desulfonatronum sp. GTDB lineage: Bacteria > Desulfobacterota > Desulfovibrionia > Desulfovibrionales > Desulfonatronaceae > Desulfonatronum. The sequence goes on from DSBL01000121.1 coordinate 4,344, forward strand.
TCAGGAAACATCAGGGCGAAAGCCGGTTTTGACAATCAAGCAGGCGGCTTTGCTGGCCGAAGTGTCGCGCAAGCTCGAGAAAACCTTCGGCGTCCCACAGGACACGGAGTGGGCTTTTGATCACAGAGAAGAACTGTTCATCCTGCAAAGCAGGCCGATGCATCCGACAGCCGAGCATGAAACTTCCCAGACCACAGCAACGATCCACAGGCCTGCCCCCCTCGTGCACGGGGGGGTGTGCGCGTCCCCGGGGACGGCCTGCGGTCCGGCGAGAATGGTCTCCAGTCCGGAGGATGCCGCACTGGTATGCCACGGGGACGTGTTGATCCTGGACAATGCCCTGCCGCGCTGGGCGGCCCTGCTGGACAAGGTCGTGGCGGTCGTGGCGGAACGAGGCGGAACAGCCAGCCACTTGGCCACTGTATCCAGGGAATACGGGATTCCGGCGCTATTCAATGTCGGTCTGGAAATCCAAGGCATTCATCCTGGGCAGAACATCACCGTGGACGCGGAGGAACTTGCAGTTTACGCCGGATGCGTGGAATCCTTGCTGCAGGCGAAGACGCAGGCGCGGCCGAACCTGATGGACAACAGCCCTGTGCAACGCACCCTGCGCGATGTGCTCAACCTGACAGCGCCATTGACCCTGCTTCACCCGGAATCCCCACAATTCACTCCAAAGTCCTGCGCCACCATTCATGACATCATCCGCTACTGCCATGAAAAAGCCGTGCAGGAAATGTTCACCATGGGCCAGGGATGCGGATTTCAACGCCTGGCAGGAAAAAGGCTCGAAAACGACGTGATCATGCAGTGGTGGTTCGTGGATCTGGGCGGCGGGATCAGGGAAACCGCTGCGGACACAATTTCCCTGGAGGATATTCTCTCCGAGCCCATGCGCGCCGTCTGGGAGGGGATCACGGCCGTACCCTGGAAAGGACCGCCCCAGCCGAACGTGGGTGGTTTCTTATCGGTCATGGCCCAAACGACCATGAACAGGGAGTTGGGGACCTGCCCGGAACCTTTCGACACCGAGCAGGGAAACAGCGTTTTTTTGTCCAAGAATTTTTGCAACATCAACTGCCGGATCGGCTATCATCTCTCTGTCATCCAGGCATTTCTCGGTGAGAATCCGCGGGAAAACTACATTCGTTTCAGCTTCAAAGGCGGAGCAACCGATCACAGACGCAAGCTCATGCGTTTGCAATTGATCGGTGGCATTTTGGAAACGTGCAATTTCCTGGTCACAATCCGGGACGACGTGCTCCAGGCGCATCTTGACGGCTATGAATTTTTCTTCCTGGACAAGCGTCTCAAAACCCTGGGTTACCTGCTCATGCATACCAGGCAGCTGGACATGGTCATGACGGATCAGCGCCAAGTGGATCGAATCCAGGCCAAGGTGCAAAAAGACATCGCCAGGCTGCTTGCCTAGCGCCGTATAGTGTCCTTTTCCCCATTTCGTAGACCTCCCAAGGATTTTTCTCAAGGTTGACCTGGACGGTTTCCTTGCACACAATGCACGGCGCTGAGGCCGAGACTGTGGGCATACAGCGTTCATCAGGGATCATGCCGATCACAACCCGACAAAAACCTGGGGGGACCATGACCGGAGTGCAACCTAAAGCAGCCATTTTTGATCTGGGCGGCGTGCTGACCAGCACGGATCACCTTCATGCCAAAGCTTGGGAAGAAATTTTCAATCCGTTTCTGGAGGCGGTGGCCGTCAAGGAAGGCAGTCCCTTCAAGCCCTTTGATCCGCAAAACGACTTCAAAAACCACCTGGTGCGCCGTCCCTCGTTTGAAGGCGCACTCAGTTTCTTGAAATCCCGCAACATAGAGCCGCCCTACGGCAGACCGGACGATCCGCCAGAGGCCCAGACCATCCACGGCTTATGCAACCGGAAAAACACCCTTTTTCTGGAATTGCTCAATGCCCATGGTCCCAAAACCATTGACACCTCCATTGAACTTTTAAAGTCCTTGAAAGTGGAAGGACTTCGCATCGGCATTATTTCCTCCAGTCTGAATTGCGATTGCATCCTCAAACTGGCCGGCTTGGAGGGTCTTTATGACGTCCGCGTAGACGACGAAATGCTGCGCCTGGAGAACCTGAAGGAAAAACCCCAGCCGGACATGATGCTGGCCGCGGCCAAAGCCATGCAGTGCTATCCGGGCGAATGCCTGGTGGTGGACGACGCCCTGGCCGGGGTCCAGGCCGGGCGCTCCGGCAATTTCGGCTTGGTCGTGGGCATGGCCCGCAATGGCGACGGCGAAATGCTGCGTCAGTTCGGTGCTGATCTCGTGGTCGGCGATCTTTCGGAAATCGGCATCGACGACATCCACGCATGGTTTGAAAAATCGCTGCCCCAGGACGGCTGGAAGCTTCTCTACTGCGGGCTGGACCGTGGTGACGAGAAACTCAGGGAAACCTTGACCACCGTTGGCAACGGCTACATGGGGGTACGAGGCTGCTTTGAGTGCGAGCGGGCCTCGTATTACCATTATCCGGGCATGTACTTGGCCGGTATTTTCAACCGGGTGCCCACGACGGTGCATGGCCGCGAAATTTTCAACAATGATTTCGTGAACTGCCCCAACTGGCTGCCCGTGGAATTCAGGATCGGCAACAGCGCCTTTATCAGTCCGCTGGATATGGAACTGCTCAGCTACAGGCAAGAGTTGGATCTGCGCCGGGGCATCCTGGTTAGGACCATGGTCTGCCGGGATGCTCACGGCCTGATCACCCGGATCCGTTCCAAGCGACTGGCCAGCATGGCTGAACCGCACTTGTGCGCCCTGCGCTTTGAGCTGACGCCGGTCAACTACCAGGCGCCCATCACTGTGCGCGCGAGTCTGGACGGCAATGTGGAGAACCAGGGCGTGCCGCGCTACTCGCAGCTTACTTCCAAACATTTGGATCTGATGCATGCCGGCCAGACCGAGGACGGAATCTGTTTGCGGGTAAAAACCAACGCCTCGGGATATCAGGTGCATATGCAGGCCCGGACCAGGGTCTTGGAGCAAAACAAAGCTTTATCCCTGGAGCGGAGAATCATCAGGAACAAGGCGGAAATCGGGGAGGAAATGGTCTTCACGGCCCGGGAAAACCAGACCTATGCCCTGGAAAAAATCGTTGCCGTATTCACTTCCCTGGACGGTGTGCAAGACCTGACCTCGGCCGCCTCATCCCTGTTGCACAAAAATCAATCCTTTGAAAAAATTCAAAACGCTCATGACAAGGCTTGGGAAGCCCTCTGGGACAAAGCGGATGTTCACATTCTAGGTGACCGCTTTGTGCAGCGCACCACGCGGCTGCACATCTACCATCTTTTGGCCACGGCATCGCCCCACAACAGGCAGTTATACACCGGCATGCCCGCCCGCGGCCTGCACGGCGAGGCTTACCGCGGACACATTTTCTGGGATGAAATCTATATCCTGCCCTTCTTTGACCTGCACTTTCCGGAGATTTCCCGTTCTCTGCTGCTGTACCGCTATCGACGATTGGACGGGGCCCGGCAATACGCCCGGGAATACGGGTACAAGGGCGCCATGTATCCATGGCAAACAGCGGACGGGGGAGAAGAGGAAACCCAGGAAATCCACTACAATCCGGCCAGCAAGTCCTGGGACCCGGACCTGAGCCGCAGACAGCGGCACGTGTCCATCGCCATTTTCGCCAATGTCTGGCGATACGTTCAATGGTCAAAGGACGAACGTTTCCTCAGGGAATACGGCGCGGAAATGCTTCTGGAAATCGCCAGGTTCTGGGCGGATATCGCCGAATTTGACCCGAAAACAGGCAAGTATCACATCCAGGGTGTCATGGGGCCGGATGAATTCCATGAAAAATTGCCCGGCGCGGAAGAACCCGGGGTCAAGGACAACGCCTACACCAACGTGATGGTGGCCTGGCTTTTGGAGCGCGCTCTGGATTTGCTGGAACGACTGCCGGGCAAATCCAAGAAAATGCTTCAGGAGCGGATCAATTTTGAAGTCAAAGAGGCGGACAAGTGGAGAGAGATCATTCACAAGCTGAATGTGCTGATGACCGAAGAAGGAATCATTCACCAATTCGACGGGTACATGGACCTGCGGGAACTGGATTGGGATTCCTACCGACGCAGGTATTACGACATCCACAGGATGGATCGAATTCTCAAGGCCGAGGGGGACAGCCCGGATAATTACAAGGTTTCCAAACAGGCCGACGTGCTGATGATGTTCTACCTGCTCGACCCTGACGAAGTGGCACACATTCTTCGTGAATTGGGACATGATGTGGACATCCCCCTGGAACTGCTGCACAAGAATTATGATTTTTACGAGCCGCGCACCAGCCACGGTTCCACCTTGAGCAAGGTGGTGCATGCCGTGGTCTCCTATTTCATCCATAGTGACGAGGGTACATGGCGCTGGTTTGTGGAGGCCATGAAAAGCGATGTCTACGATACCCAGGGAGGGACCACCAAGGAGGGCATCCATACCGGAGTGATGGCGGCCACCTTGGACATCATTTTGCGCTGTTTCGCCGGGTTGCAGCTCGGCGGGGAGCATCCGGTCATACAGCCAAGGCTTCCCGAACACTGGCAAAAACTATCCTTTCGATTTCAGTTGCGCCGCACTTGGTACGACGTGGAACTGGAACACGGCCGGGCCAGGATATCCATTTCCGGCCGGGAAGGAGAGGTCCAGCCACTGGTTGTGGATGCAAACACGCTGCACCTGTTGCCGGGCAGGTGCATGGAAGTTTCCTTTCCAGACGATCCCTTGCCCATGGATTGGAGAATCTCGGTATGAGCAAGTTCATCCGGAACAAGGTTAAGATTGCCAACCCGGACGCAAGAATGGTCCGAGCCCATGGAGTTCCCCGTGACGGAGCCCGCTTTGATCCCCGAAAAGCAAATATTTTTCTGGTGGGGTTGCGCGGCAGCGGGAAAACAACCCTGGGACGGCTTCTGGCTGAGCGTTTGGATGTCATGTTCGTGGACACGGATGAAATGGTTGTCCGCCAGGCGGGAAAGGACATCGCAAGCATTGTCGCCAGTCAAGGGTGGGCGGGGTTTAGAAGCTCGGAAAAAGACACCTTGCGGGAGATTTGTACACGCAAAGGCCAGGTCGTTGCCACGGGTGGCGGAATCGTACTCGAGCCCTCGAATCGGGCATTGCTGGAAAGTGGCTTGGTGTTCTATCTTATGGCGGAAATTCCCACCCTGGAAGAGCGGTTGGCCAAAAATCCTTTGCCGGCACAACGCCCGGCCCTGTCTGAAGCTTCTTTGGTCCAAGAACTACGGCATTGTCTATACGAACGCGGTCCGTTGTATATGTGCACAGCCAATCACGTTCTGCACGCCGAAAAAAAGCCGGCCGTTCTGGTGGAAGAGATCCTGGAAAAACTCGGGTGGAGCACAATGGATGATAGCAAAATATAATGCGGCGCGCCCATGACTGGCCGACGGCTGAACCATTTTCCCAAATGACATTTATTGCAAATATGTCTTCAGAAACGACATTTTTGTCTTTTAAACCTCAGACAACTCTTTGCGCTTTCCTTCCACCATGCCTGAACACTGAGATTTTTCAAAATGGCCTCGAAATTGCTGGCCATGGATAAAATTACTTCAACCCCGGAGGTTTCGCATGGCCGAGACGACGATCTTCAACTGCAAGAACGCCGATGACGTGATGAAGGCGGTACGCGACCACAATGTCAGTTTTGTACAATTTTGGTTCGTGGATGTGATTGGAACCTTGAAAAGCTTTCAAATCTCCATCAGCGAATTAGAGGGGGCCTTTGAGGAAGGCATGGGCTTTGACGGCTCTTCCGTCCTGGGGTTCGCCCGGATTCACGAAAGCGATATGGTCGCCATTCCAGATCCGACGACGTTTCAGCTGGTTCCCTGGCGGCCCTTGGATCGACCCGTGGCCCGGATGTTTTGCGACATTAAAAATCCCGACGGGTCTTCATATGTCGCGGACAGCCGGTATGTGCTGAAACGAATTTTGAACAAGGCAGCGGAGAAAGGGTACTCCTTTTATGTCGGCCCGGAACTGGAATTTTTTTTGTTTGAGTCCTCAACAAGGCCGGCCATTCTGGATCACGGCGGCTACTTTGACGCCCCGCCTCTGGATCTGGGCAACGATGTCCGCCGGGATATCATTTTCGCCTTGAACCGGATGGGTATCACGGTCGAATACAGCCATCACGAAGTGGCCGCCAGTCAGCACGAAATCGACCTGCGCTACGCCGAAGCCCTGGCCATGGCGGATATCGCCGTGACCTACAAGGTGGTCTGCAAGGAAATCGCCCGCAAGCACGGATGCTATCTTTCCTTTATGCCCAAGCCCATTTTCGGGATCAACGGCAGCGGCATGCATACGCACCAATCCCTTTTCAAGAACGGCCGAAACGTCTTTCATGATTCCAGCGATGAATTTTGTCTGAGCGCGGAATGCAAGAGCTATATTGCCGGTCTGCTTAAACACTCTCCGGAATTCTGCGCCGTGACCAACCAGTGGGTAAACTCCTACAAGCGCTTGGTGCCCGGGTATGAAGCCCCGGTATATATCGCCTGGGCCAGAAAAAACCGCTCCTCCCTGGTCCGTGTGCCCCTGTACAAGCCCGGCAAGGAAGTGGCCACCCGGGTGGAGCTGCGTTCACCGGATCCGGCCTGCAATCCGTATCTGGCGTTTGCGGTCATGCTCGCTGCGGGACTCAAGGGAATCGAGGAGGGGTATCAACTTCCGGATCCGGTGGAAGAAGACATCTATGAAATGAGCGCCAAGGAACGTTCCCAATATCAGATCGAATCATTGCCCGGAAGCCTCGGGGAGGCCGTGGCCGTAATGGAAAAAAGCTCCCTGCTCAAGGAAGCCCTGGGGGAACATATTTTCAGCAAGTTTATTGCCAACAAAAAAAAGGAATGGGACGACTACCGGATCCAGGTTACGGAATACGAGATCAACAAGTACTTGCCCTTGTTGTAGCGAGCAGTTCTTGCGACTTGGCACGGCAGGCGGGGCGCCTCTGTTTTTCGACCAAAAACAGGGGCGTCCCGCCTTAAAAATCAACGGGAAAACTGCACTTCAGAGATGGTTGTCCCGAGACCGACGTATTTGTTTCCGCCCACCAGCCGCCAACGATACGAGACATTGGGCTCCCAGCCGCAGTAAACAATGCGGATCACTCCATTTTGGCGCTTGAATTCTGCTGTGGCATCATCCAGGCGGGCCCTGCCGGTGGCGGTAAACGGGCAGTCCGGACAATCTTCGCCATTTTCCATTTCCATCCATTCCAGGGTAACGAATCGCAGGTTGGATGCCGCTCCGTCCAGCAAAGCCCGGACGTCAAGGCAATGATCATAGCGTTGATGTTGGAGCTGCGTCCATTGAAACCGGTCTTCATGCAGTCGCGGTTCTGGCCAGTCCTTTTTGCCGCATCCCCATAATCCGGTCCCGAGGCTTAAAACCGCCGCCATGCAGATCAGGACCCCGTTTACGAACAATGATTTCACCATGTCCCTCCAATGCCTTAAGACATTCATTTATTGACCAATTCGCCGCGTCGTCTTGCAAGTACCCCTGACCGTTATGTTAGCGCTCATTTAAACCAAGTCCTGCACGGACACAAGTTGTTTCTTTACTCGACCGCAAAAACAGTTTAAAAACCGACAGTTTTCTATACGCTCTACTTCCGCTTCAAGGAGTCTCCCGCCCATGATGAAACATGTTATGGATGTGCCTCAAACCCTCGCAGGAAGTGACCGATCAAGGTTTCTACCAAACTCGTGTCCGCTCATTATTTTTCTTTTGTGCGTAGCGTTTTTTTGGATGGCGTTGCCCCAGCCCACGTGGGGACAGGTCATGATGGAGCAGGATATTATTGAAAGCGATACAGACTCTTTGCCCCTTGAAGCGGCCCTTGATGAAAACGGCCCGCATGAACAGGTTGTTGCATTGGAAGGCACTGTCGAGCCGTGGACCCTCGAGGCGGACCGGGTTGAGAGCCTGCAAAACGAGCAGGTTTTCGAGGCCTCCGGGGACGTGTTGATTCAACAGGGGGACAACGTCATTCGCGCGGACAAGGCCACATATTTTCGGGACACCGGCTTTGCTCATCTGCAAGGCAACGTGCGCATTGAATGGGACGGCGACGTCATGGACGGAGAAAGCGCTGATTTCGACCTGCGCAACAGCGCTGGGTGGGTCACGGACGGTGGCATATTTTTTAGCAATGAACACTATTATATTCGTGGCAAACTGCTGGAAAAAACCTGTGAAAATACTTATCTTTTCAAAGACGCACACATCACCACCTGCGACGGAGCGATCCCGGCGTGGTCCCTGAAAAGCAGCGAGGGAGAAGTCACCACCGGCGGGTACGCTAAACTGTGGCACCCTCGTTTCCAGGTCAAAGACAAGCCCGTCTTGTATTCGCCATACATGATTTTTCCCGTGAAGACCGAGAGGCAAAGCGGTTTTCTTATTCCAGAGCCTTCTTACAGCAGCCGTTTGGGCATGGGCTTGAATCTGCCTTACTACTGGGTTCTCGATGAGGAGCATGACGCCACGTTGTACGTGAATTCCATGTCCAAGCGAGGGGTGATGGTCGGCGCTGAATATCGTCACTTCACCAACCTGGTCTCCAAGGGCGTGTGGCAGGCCGATTGGTTGCATGACAGCGAAACGGCCCCCACTGAGGCGGATGAAAACAAGCAATTTCAAGGTGACGGGCTAGCAAGATCCAACAAGCATCGTTACTGGGTGCGCGGCAAGTATGACGGATTCCTGGGCGACCCTTTGTGGCGCACCAAGATGGACCTGGACATGGTTTCCGACCAGAATTATCTTCGTGAATTCAAGCGCGGCTATACAGGGTATAAGCGAACCGATGAGCAGATGCTTCGAGATTTTGGCCGCGGCATGAACAATATTGATTCCTTGACTCGAAAAAATGTCGTGGAGTTGAGTCGGAACTGGTTTCTGGTCGGGTTTCGAGGCAGCCTGCAGTATAACCAGAACCTCCGCTATTGGACCGACAACCATCCCAGCGGGGACGACACGACGTTACAACGGTTGCCGGAGCTGAACCTGGATCTATACAGAACAAGCCTCGGGCCCACGCCTTTTCAATTGGAATCCCGCAACCAAATGGCGTATTTCTGGCGCAGATCAGGAACCACCGGCACAAGAATGGATTTCGCTCCCAAGCTCAGCCTGCCTTGGGTCACGGGAATTGGCACCTTGACGCCCAGTGCGATGTGGCGCCAGACCTTCTATGCCATTGACAAGCACGATGGCTCCTGGGCAAGCGTGGACGAGTCCAAGGACTTCTTTGAACGGGGCATCCCGGAATTCAAGATTGAGGCCGTGAGTTCCGTCTTCAGGGTTTTTGATCTTGGAAGGCAGGAAACGTTGTCCCCCACAATGGAAAATGTCGGCAACAGGCATTGGTCCAAGGTCAAACATACCTTTCAGCCGGAACTCACCTACACCTATATTCCTGACCAGGATCAGACCGGCAACCCGTATTTTGTGGGGGATGACCGGATCAGCAAGCGCAGCAGGATGTCCTACACCCTGCGCAACACCTTTAACCGTCGCCTGGATCGGGTGATGCAGCGCGAAACAACGCAAGCAATTGAAGATGATGAGATTGAAAATGGTGAAGACGGTCTCGTGTCCCGCCTAACGGAAAATATCTTCACCCACAGGGGGTATCGGGATTTTTTGATCGTCCGCTTCGATCAATTTTATGATTTTGACGAGGCTGATCGGGATACGGACCTGGAACGCTATCCCCGCAGACCTTTTTCCGATATTCGGATGGACGTGGACCTCACACCCGGCAGGTTTGTTTCTCTGACGAACAGAACGTGGTATTCTCCCTACCTGAACAAGGTCACCGAGCACGACCATATGCTTTGGATTAACTACCCCGGCCTTGGTACAGCCTATTTCGGGTTTGATTTTCGGGCTGATGTGGATGACATTTGGCGAAAGTTACAAATGAAGCGCGAAATTTTGCGCCTTGGCGGCCTGTTGCATCTGCCTCGGGGATGGACCGTGCGCGGCGATTACAAGACCGATCTGCAGGCCAGGGAAGATCTGGAAAAGATTTTCGGCCTTGGCTACGCGCACCAGTGTTATTTTGTGGAATTTCTTTTCTCCCAGACTCCGGAAGAGGACCGCTACGAAATCCGTTTTTCCCTCAGGGGACTGGAAGATTGGCTAGGCTTTTCTTATTAAGCGAAGGAATCATCCCATGCAGCGCATTTTCCCTTTTTTGGCTTGTTTCGCCCTGTTGTCGGTTATCGGCTGCGGGTATCATTTCACCGCCAGCGCGCCTATTCAAATACCACGCGGGATAACCCATCTTTACATCCGCGATGTGAACAATCCCACGGTTGAAAGCTGGATCGATCCCTATCTGCGATCCCGGTTTGAGGATGAATTCACCAGAAGGGCTAAAATTGCCTGGGTAAGCCCTGAGGACGCGGAAGCCTATGTGGACCTTACCATTATCAGTTACTCCGTGGATACAGACCTTGCGGGAGCAAGAGACATAACCCTGACGGAACAGGCCACGGTGATTCTGGAGGTGGAATTGCGCAGTCAATTGGACGGCTCGCGGATATGGTCGTCCGGCCATGTTAGAGCTTCCGAAACCTTTGAATCCGGAACCAGCGAAATCGTCGCCGGCGAACGGGCGGTCGAGGATGCCATTCGCCGTATCGCGGATTCATTGGGAGCGGACTACTGATCGTTAAGCAAGAAGAGCGCGGTGATCACCAAAATTACCCGGCACAGCCTCTTTAAGGACAACTTGCGATAAACCGACTTCCTGAAAAAACCCCCGGGTCACAAATCCCGCGCGTCCCAAGTCCTGCCGTGCAAAGCTCGAAGGTCCCTTGACAGCAGTTGTAAAAGGCCGGCAGCGGACTCCTCCGGCGTCATGAGCAGGTCCTGATCCTTCCATGCTGTAAAAACCTTCCGCAGTTGTATTGCTCCGCCGCCTTGCGACTCGCGAGCCTGGGCCTGCATCCTGGTTTCCACGACACCGGGGCGATAGACCAGGGCAGTGATCTGAGGGGCCTCGGCGGCCAGTTGCCGGGCCAAGTGCTCCTCGGCGGCCTTGGCCGCGCAATAGGCGGCAATGCCGGGCTGGGTCTTTTCCGCGGCCCCGGAACCGAAGAAAACGGCCAAGCCTTTCTTTTGCTGCAGGAAAAGAGGCGCACAGGCCCGGATGAGTTGAAACGCGGCAATGACATTGGCCTGGAAGACCTGTGTAAAATCGTGCTTGGTCAGCTCCCAGAGATAAGGTCCTGGATGGAGCACGCCGGCGGCATGGATGAAGCCGAACAGACTTCCGAGAGACTCGGCTTTCTTGAGCATGGCCGCCACGGTGGATGTTTTGGAAGCATCCCCGGCCACGTATTCCGCTCGGGCGTCCGCTGCAGCGCACATCTGCCGCGTCTGGAGCAGCTGGTTTCGGCTGCGGGCGTTGAGCACCAGATTGACCCCTTCCCGGGCCAGGGCCACGGCCACGGCGCGGCCAATGCCCATGGACGCGCCGGTGAGCAGAAGGGTTTTCCCACGGAGTTCATGCATCTTGATCCCCTAGAGCACGCCGATCCTGTGCAGTTTCCGGGGTAACGCAGGATCGGCTTGGCTCAAGGCGGTTTCTCCACCCATGACCACTATCCGGCCCTGCTCGGCAAGGTGATCCACCACATCGGCAAAAGCCCTGAAATCCCTGGCCGTTGTGGCCAAGACCTGGTCCCGGATCTGCTGACGAAAGGCGTCGTCCTGGCCGGTCAAATGGCGCCGCAGGGACATGTGGCCCTTGGCGTCCGGGAGCTGGTGCGCGTCCAGATCGCCGACGGCCCCGACAACGGCCTTGGCCACTTCCTCCTCGGAAAGCTCGAGTTTTCGCAGATAGCGGGCGGACGCATCAAAGGCGTTCAAAGTCCGCAGGATGTGCGGATCACGGTAAGAAACCATGGTCAACCCTCTGTTCAGGACGTCGAACAGGCAGAACGCGCCGTAGGCTCCGCCCTTGACCCGGACCTGCTCCCAGAGCCAAGACGTGCGCAAGTAGCGGACCACCACCATGGCCGAACCCAAGGAGCAGGGCAGGGCCAGGTCCATTCGCGCGCCTTTGCCCACATAGTTCACAGGCGCTTGGATACGCAGCCCCTCCCAGTCATTGGCCACTTCCGGCGGCCAGTACGTCTCGGCTCGGTTGGTCGGGAGCTGGTCCAGAAATTCCGTGAACTGCCGCTGAACGTCGCTGAACACGGCCTGCTGCGTGGTCACGTTCAACACCAGGGAATCTCTGTCCAGCAGGCTGGCAAGGATGCCCCGCAGCCGAGCGCTGACTGCGTCCCAATTCCGCTCCACCTCTGCAATCAAGCTGCGCAGAAAAAACAGGTAGCTGATCCCGCCGAGCTGTTCCGCGGCCCATTCCGCAGGGGAAAAGCCGGCACGCAACCGGGTATTGACCAACAAATGCCCTTTGGGCACGAGCACCCGCTCGAATCCGGCTTTTTCTTCCAGCAGCAGCTGCAAAAAGCGCTGTTTGTTTCCCAGGTCGGGAAGCAGCAGCATATCCCGAAAAATATCCAGCATCTCTGGCAGGTCATGCACCATGACCTTGCCCCTGAGGAAAAGCCAGGCCGCGGTGTGGCCATCCGGAGTCTTCCCAGGTGCCCCCTCTGGCTCGCGCGTGGGCGAAGTAAAGGTCTCGGGCCAAATGCCGCCGGTCTTCTGGCTGATGCGTGTGGCAAAGCGGGCAAAATCCTCTTTTTGCGTGCCGATTTCCACCAAGGCCTTGGCCAAAAGGGGGGCGAAGGGCAGATCCCGGGAAGACAGCCGCCGCAGGTTCAAGCCCAGATCCAAATACACGATGCGGCTGGTGAACTGATCGTGAAAGAGCATCCTGCCTTCATCCAGCACGGCCTTGGGAATGTGCTTGTTTTTCGGCTCCAAATCTGCCCGGGACAGGCACGGGATAGCGGTCAGGGATTCCTGAGCATCCGGGGTTTCCTGCCAAATCCGGAGTTTTTCGGTCTGTTTTAGGACTGCGTGCAGGGAATCTTTGTCCATTTGCTCGCGAACAACCGCCAACCGCCTGTTCTCATCATGCTCCATGCGCGGTCCCAGTTCAGGATCCGGGGTCAACAAAAGGATGGAATGATGCGTGTTGTTCAGCAGGTCGCAAAGGATAATGTCTTCAAAAATCCGTCGGCCCGCGGCCACCTCAACCCTGAGGCGTTCCAGGGGTGCTTCAAAGGCCAGCGGAATCAAAGGGTCGGCGTCGTACAGCCAAAAGGTCAAGGCCTGGAGCATGGCTGCCAAGCCCCTGGGAAAACGGCCGCTGTTGCGCTCGCGCAGCCGGAACTCCACGCTGTTCAACGCGGCCTGGATCAAGTCGTTGGGGATGCCCGTCTGAACCAGCGTTTCCAGGGTGTTCCGAACCAAAGCCTCCACCTTGGGAGCATCGGATTCATGCATGCCTCGCAGCCCTGTGGAAAAAAACATTTGGCGTAATTCCGCCTCCAGCCCTGTACCAGCCAAGTCTTCACCCAGGCCGGAGTCGATCAGGGCCTTGCGCAACGGGGAGGAAGGCATCTCAATAAGCAGGTATTCCAGGATCTGCCAGGCCAAATTTTCCTCCGAACGGGTGGTTTCCCCCACCACCCAGTTCAGGGTCAGCATGGCATTTTTCGCACCAGTTTGGTCATGGCCGACAGGGTAGCTCTTGTAAATTCGTCGGGGATTGGGGAAAGGCGACTGAAGCTTCACGCCGGAATCCACAGACAGGGGCTCAAAGTCCCTGAGCTGCCTGCTCAGCATTTCCAGTCGATACTCCGGGTCGTCGTCGCCGGAAAAGAAGATGAACGCGTTGGAAGGATGGTAATAGCGGCGATGGAAGTTCAGGAATTGGTCATGCGTCAGGTTCGGGATATGCTCGGGATGCCCGCCGGAGTCCAGACCGTAGGCTGTCTCCGGGAACAGGGACTGCTGGGAGTATTCCGCCAGCAATCCATCCGGGGAGGCGTAGGCCCCCTTCATTTCATTGTAGACCACGCCTTGAATGGACAGGGATCCGTTTTCTGCAACCTTGTAATGCCAGCCCTCCTGGGCGAAAATCTCCGATGTCAGACGCGGATAAAACACGGCGTCCAGGTACACGTCGATGAGGTTATAGAAATCTTTGAGATTTTGACTGGCGACAGGATAACAGGTCTTGTCCGGATAGGTGAAGGCGTTTAAAAAAGTCTGTAGCGACCCCTTGAGGAGTTCTACAAAGGGCTCCTTGACCGGGTACTTGCGTGACCCGCAGAGTACGGAATGCTCCAGGATGTGAGCTATGCCCGTGGAATCGTCCGGCGGGGTGCGAAAAGTGATTCCGAAGACCTTGTTTTCATCGTCGTTGACCAGGGACAAAAACCTGGCCCCGGTCTTTCTATGCTTGAAAAGATGGGCCGTGGAGTGGAGCTCTGCAATCCAGGCCACGTGGAGCGGTTCAAAATCATGAGCCATGAAAAGGTTTCTCCGTTCATTCATGTGTCGCAAGCAAAGCTTGCCGGGTCGATACCGGGGAGCAAGAAATTGGCATTGACAGACCCTGGTGGTCAAGGTAACGGCTTGGTAAATAAATCACAAGGAGGAGTCGCACGTGAATATTTTAATGTTTGGACCCAACGGCAGTGGAAAGGGAACTCAGGGCTCTCTGATCAAAAAAAAATATAATCTGGCGCACATCGAATCCGGTGGAATTTTCCGGGAGCATATCGGCCAGGGCACGGAACTGGGCAAAAAAGCCAAAGAGTACATTGACCGCGGCGACCTGGTCCCGGACGACGTGACCATTCCAATGGTCCTGGAAACCTTGAAGAGCAAAGGCAAGGACGGCTGGTTGCTGGACGGCTTCCCGCGAAACATGGTCCAGGCTCAGAAGCTTTGGGACGCCTTGCAACAGGCCGGCATGAAGCTGGACTATGTGGTCGAAATCCTGTTGCCCCGCGAAACAGCCAAAAACCGCATTATGGGCCGCAGGTTGTGCGTGAATGACAACAATCATCCCAACAACATTTTTATCGACGCGATCAAGCCCAACGGGGACAAGTGCCGGGTTTGCGGCGGCGATTTGAAATCCAGGGCCGACGATCAGGACGAAGGTGCCATTAACAAACGCCACGACATCTACTACGACACCACCACAGGCACTTTGGCCGCGGCATATTTTTACAAAGATTTGGCTGCCAAGGGCCAGACAAACTACATTGAGCTGGATGGAGAAGGCAGCATTGAATCCATCAAGGAAACTCTCCTTTCAAAACTCCCATAGCACATTTATGCGTGCGAAGGGTGTTCGCTGACAATGATGTGCGGGCATTTTTAGTCCACATACTGAAGCGATGCGCCTTTCAATGATAATTTTACATTCACAGGCGAGTTACATCAACAACGTGCAATTTTTTAATTTTCACTGATTGAATAGGTTGACAGAATCTATTAAGGCCCCGGGGACCAACCAGAAATATCCCCGGGGCCTTGTTCTTGAATCGTGAAAATCTTCTTAAATTATTATAGATTTCTAGATGTTGCGTATTGGTCGCATTGACTACCTGAATGTCTGGCCGCTCTTCCAGGGTCTGAAATCCCTTGATCGATCCTTGGGTGGTCTGGAAGTGATCTCGGGCCACCCCTCTTGCCTGAATCAGCTGCTGTCTGACGGAAACCTGGATTTGGCGCCGTCCTCGTCCTTTGAATACCTGACCCGCGTCGGCAGCTATTCGCTTTTGCCGGATTTAAGCATCAGCGCCGATGGTCCAGTGAAAAGCGTGGTTTTGGTCTGCCCTTTTGATTTCAAGGAAATGCCGTTGCGTGTCGCAAACGGTTTGCGCATCGGGCTGACTTCTGCCTCGGCCAGCTCCAAGGCTCTGTTGAGAATCTTGTGGCGGTTTCACTGGCAATGGCCCGAGCCCCAGTGGACAGCCGTCGCCCCCGGTCAAGGCTTGGACCTGGGAAACCCTTTTTTGGAAATCGGGGACATGGCCCTGCGCCTGACTTGCAGCTCCCCGACAGGCTGGCACATAATGGATCTGGGTCAGGCGTGGAAGGAATTCACGGGGCTGCCCTTTGTCTTCGGTGTCTGGATGGTCCGCGAAGGCCTCTCGCCCCAGGCGGAGAAGACATTGGCCATGGTAATGCGTTCCCTCGCCGTAGCCAGACAAGAATTTCTGAGGCATCCGCATGCCTTGGTCCACCAGTATCCAAGACCGGAATGGTTGAGTGTCCAAGCCCTGGAGAACTATTGGCAATGCATTCGCTACGATTTCGGCCCCCGTGAACAAGCGGGGCTGATGCTGTTCGGAGAGTATGCCCGACGCTTGGGCTTGTTGACGTCCGTGCCTGGACTGCGCTGGAAACACCCCGCGGCTTATAAAAAAATCAGCTGATGCATGTCTGTCTTGCTTGCTGCGTCTGATTCAGATATACTTTTAATTAAGACGAGCACAAACCAGAGGAAATAAATCAAACCACAGGAGGATCATAACATGAGTTCAACGGAACATGCCGCGCCCAAAACCGAGGAAGCAAAACCCGGCTTCAAGCCGATAGATGAAGAAGTCTTTGAGACCAAAACAGGGAGTGATCTGGGCAAAGTCGCCCTTTTTGTGGCGTTGCTTGCCGTCATCTTGATGGTCATGCTCTATTTTTCCCAGCAGCAAAATATTTCCGGCTTGGCCGGGAAAATGGACGAGATGCAGGGTGTAAAACAAGAGATGGTCGCGGTTAAGGATCATGTCGCGGTCTTGGAAGAGGAAATCGCCACCCTCAGGGACCTGCCCAAGGAGGCCAGAAAAATAATCGTTTCCAGCCTCTTGAGCGAATCCGCCAGCAAGATAAATTATCTGATTTCCCAGATGGAAAGTGAGGAGCAGCAGGCCAAGCTTGCGGACATACGGAAAATGCTTCAGGAATTGGCGACTGATCTTTAAGAGGATATTTTATTTATCCAAGCAACCATGAACGGCGGGGTACAAGGCGGAAAAACCTTGCGCCCCGCCGCGTGTTTTTGTAATCATTGCTTCCACGCCGGCGTAGCTCAGTTGGTAGAGCAGCTGATTCGTAATCAGCAGGTCGTCAGTTCGAGTCTGATCGCCGGCTCCAGAAAAATCAAGGGTTTAGGCCAATACGGCTTAAACCCCTTTTTTATGAAGCATACGTTTGTCCAACTCCTGTCCAACCGATATGTAAACAAGGGGGCTTGTCCAACCCCTTGTCCAACTGCCCACAGTCAACAGGTCGAAATTAAGACCGAAACATCCCGGCAACCTCGCCATTCCAGGGATGCCGGGATATGTCAGAAGGAATTGCGGGGCCATAAATCGAATCCTCGTGCCTCGATATTTGCCCGATAATCCAGGCCCACCGGGGCATGGCGGGGATTACAGGAACGTCAACCGCTTGGGCTTGGTGGGCTTCTCCTGCCTGCCGGGGATACCGGGAATCAGGGTTGCTTGCTTCAACGGGCCGGGCTTGCGCTGTTTTGTCTGGGTCATGACGACGATCTCCTGTTGATTGATGGTTGGCAGATCATGTTCTGCACCAGGATCAGTTCCAGGGCAAGCCCGATCCTGCCCAAAATCCAGGACCAGGCCGACCAGGGCAAGCGGATCATCCAGGTCAGACCTCCACCAAGCTGCACGGGACGCAACGGCAACGGCATGGGGCAGGACCGGGCAGGGGCAGTGCAAGCCGTTGGGGTGTGCAGCCGAGCCAGGACCGAGCCAGGACAACAAGCCCCCCC
>DSBL01000109.1 GCA_011049455.1 Desulfonatronum sp.
TTAATTCATCACGTTCCTCTTGGCTCAGTGAAAATCGATACTTGATCTTAGGCATGGTCTCCTCCGTTTTTTCTGACCATACCTGATTTTTTCTAACATTTCAAGCGTGACATGACACTAGGCGCTGGGAGAAGAACTTTTTCCTGTACGGCACCAACCTCCCTGAAGCTTTGAATAATGCTGAAGAGGCCGCCAGGCTGGTGGAACAGGACCCGGCCAGCCTGGAGGAAATTGCTTCGGTACAACACCGGGAACAGATCCAGGAAAGCTTGTTGATTTATTCGGCCCTGTTGGCCGATCTGGCCAAGCGCAAGGAAACCGGAGCGATAGATGCAATCGCCTTCGAGGAGATCGAGGCCGGTTTGCGCGAACATGGCGGGATAATCGTCAGGCAGGCCATTGAATTGACGGAAAAGGAGCATGCCCTGATCAACAGATGGATGCATCTGCTGCAAAAAATCCCCTTGTATTTTTTGGCCTTTTTGTTCTTGGCCAGCGCCTTCACAGCGCTTTATCTTTCCCAGCGGCTGATGAAACCGCTGAATCGTCTGGTGGAGTATACCGGCCATATCGCCCGGGGCGATTTTGACCGGATCAAGCCGATCAGTAAGTTTCGCGACGAATTCAGTTCCGTGGAGGTGGCCATCAACCGGATGCTTCGGGATCTCGAGGCCCGTCAGGCGTCGCTGATCGAGTCGCACAAGCTGCAAGCCGTAGGTGTGCTGACTGCGGGAGTGGCCCATGAACTGAACAACCCCCTGAACAACATCATGCTCACCGCGCATACCATGCTCGAGGAGCACGGTGACATGACTTTGGAGGATGAGTTGGAGATGATCCGGGACATCATCCAGGAAACCGAGCGTTCCAGAAGCATCGTGCGCAATCTTTTGGACTATACCAGGGAAAGCAAATCCGTCATGGAGCCTCTGGATCTGGACGAACTCCTGAAATCCACTGTAAAGTTATCCGCCAATCAGGCCCGAATGGCCGGAGCCCGGATCAATTTGGACATTGCCGATGGGCTGCCGCATATCCAGGGGGACAGACAGCAGCTCAAGCAGGCCTTCCTGAATCTGATCCTCAATTCCCTGGATGCGCTGCAGCCCGGAGGGCAGGTGGACATCAGCGCCAAGAAGGCTTCGGAGGAGGGATTTCTGGAAATCACGGTGCGGGACAATGGTTGCGGCATTCCCAAGGACATTCAATCGCAGATTTTTGATCCGTTTTTCACCACCAAGCCCTTTGGCAAGGGCACGGGACTGGGGCTCAAGGTCTGCCTGGGGATCATCATCAAGCACGGCGGTCGTATTGACGTGGCCAGCGAACCGGGGCAGTTCACCCGGTTCACCATAACCATGCCCTATGACACGCCCTACACCGGCGATCGGCACCGCCTCGTGGACAGCCAGAACACGACATGACCCATTCCGCAGCGTACCAGGAAGGACCGGCTCTTCTTCGGGTGGCCGTTGTCGACGACGAACCCTTGGTCTTGAAGAATCTTTCCAAGTCGTTGGGAAAACGCGGTTATGCCGTCGAGGTGTTTGCCGACGGCAAGGCATTCATCAAGCGGATGGAAAAGGTTATGTTTGCCGTGGTCCTCAGCGATATCCGCATGCCGGGCATGGACGGCATGGAATTGCTTGCGGCGGCCAAGAGCCTTCATCCGGATATTGAAGTGATATTGCTCACGGGCTACGGGACCATTGACAGCGCTGTCAGAGCCATCAAACAGGGTGCGTTCAGCTATATTGAGAAGCCGGTGACTCCGGAGCGTGTCCTGGCCATTGTCCGACAGGCCCTGGAGAAGCAGCGCCTGTCCGAGGAAAGCCGACTGATGCGCGATGATCTGATCAAGCAGGATCATCTTCGGGAAATCTTGGGCGCCTCCCCGGCTACCAAGGAGTTAATCCGGGTCATCAGCAAGGTGGCCCAGATTGACTGCAATGTCCTGATTCAGGGAGAAAGCGGCACGGGCAAGGAATTGACGGCCAGAGCCATCCATTACGGCAGCCGGCGCAAACAAAACCCTTTCGTGGCTTTCAATTGCGGAAGTTTCACGGAAGAGCTGGTGGCCAACGAGCTGTTCGGTCATGAAAGGGGGGCGTTTACAGGCGCGGACAGCGTCAAGGTCGGTCTGCTCGAGGCCGGCCAGGGTGGAACCGTCTTTCTTGATGAGATTTCCGAAATGCCCTTGTCCATGCAGGTCAAACTGTTGCGCACCCTGCAGGAGCGCAAGGTCTACCGGGTCGGCGGGTCCGTGCCCATCGACCTGGATATCCGCGTTATTGCCGCAACCAACAAGGATCTGGAACACGAAGCCAAGGCCGGCAATTTCCGAGAAGATCTGTATTATCGTCTGAAAGTCATCATGGTCCGCACGCCGCCCCTGCGTGAACGTCGGGGCGACATCCTTATGCTCGGGGAGCATTTTCTGAAACGCTTCAATCTGATGTACGGCAAGGACGTCCAGGGGATGACGAAAAACGCCCAGGCGGTCCTGCAAAAATATCCCTTCCCGGGCAATGTGCGCGAGCTGGAGCATATCATCTGCAGCGCCGTGGCCCTGTGCGACGGAAAGTGGATAGACACGCGGGATTTCCCTGAGGACTTAGAACAGCTGGAAACACGCTATCCCGGGGGCAATGAACTGCCCACCTTGGCCGAACAGGAGGCCGCCCACCTGCGCAGGGTGCTGGAAGCGACCAATTTCAACAAAATCAAGGCCGCGCAAATCCTGGATGTGCCTCGAACCACCCTGTGGCGAATGATCAAACGCCACAACATCAAGCCCATCAAATAATTCTTGTTGCCTTTTCCATCGGTTGTTCACTTTTTCATCCAGACGGTTTTTTTCCCGGAGGAAAGGCTTCCTCGCCCCACTTCAGGATGTTGTCACGCGCAACTGACGCAACTGAAATGACGCATCCATTTTTCCAATAGAATTGTTTTTTCAACATTGGAAAAAACAATTGGACGTTTTTGTTTTTTTTCAAGTAAGGAAAAGACACTTACGTCCACAACATGCCTGGAACTATTGGGGGATACGGCGTGGAGTTGTTTTTTCAGTGTCCTGTAAAACAGGCGGGGTTCTGGTCTGGTCAGTGGCTTGTGGATGACGACCTGGAAGTGTGCCTGGATCAGGACAAACGCAAGTCCCTACGGGGTACGGTGCGCGTTTCGTGTCCGCTGTGCGGGGAAGAGCATGTCTACGCGCCGGATGCTTTGGCCTGTCCTTTGCGTGCTGCCGGGCACGATCCGGTAAAGCCGCCCAACAACAAAGGAGGAGCATGATGTCGCGGGGTGTGAAAAACGTGTTTGCCACCAGCATCGGAATCATCGCCGTGGGTTCGATCATCGGGATCGTGGCCGGGTTTCTGCAGAAATTCGGCAACCCGGCAAACATGGCCATCTGCGTGGCCTGTTTCGGCCGGGACATTGCCGGGGCCATAGGCCTGCACCGGGCCGCCGTGGTCCAGTATATTCGTCCGGAGATCATCGGTTTTGTGCTGGGTGCATTCGGAGCTGCCCTGGCATTCAAGGAATTCAAACCCAGCGGTGGCTCCGCGCCCATCACCCGCTTTGTGCTGGGCATGATCGCCATGATCGGGGCATTGGTTTTTCTGGGCTGTCCCTGGCGGGTCATTTTGCGTCTGGCCGGCGGCGACGGCAACGCCCTGTTCGGGTTGGGTGGTCTCGTCGTCGGTGTCTGGATCGGGACGCTGTTCTTCAAGCAGGGCTACAACCTGGGCCGCAGCCATGTGCAATCCACGAGCACCGGGCTGATGCTGCCTCTGATCATGCTCGGCTTGCTGATCCTGCGTCTGATCTATCCTCCCGTGGCCGGCGAGACTCAGAGCGGCGTGCTTTGGTATTCCCTAAGCGGCCCAGGAGCGGCTTATGCACCGCTCTTGTTTTCCCTGGCAGCCGGGCTGGGTATCGGCTTTCTGGCCCAGCGCAGCCGATTTTGCACCATGGGCGCGATTCGTGACGTGCTGCTCTTCAGGCAGTGGTATCTGATGTTCGGTTTTATCGCCTTATTGGTTGCGGCCCTGCTGATCAATTTGGTTCTGGGCCAGTTCAAGCCTGGTTTTGATGGCCAGCCCGTGGCGCACACCATGTGGTTCTGGAATTTCGCCGGCATGCTTATGGCCGGCCTGGCCTTTGCCTTGGCCGGCGGATGCCCGGGCCGGCAGCTGTTCATGTCCGGCGAGGGCAACAGCGACGCCGGTGTTTTTTCCTTGGGTTTGATTGTCGGGGCCGGTGTGGCCCACAATTTCGGCCTGGCCAGCTCACCGGCGGGCATCGGTCCCCACGGCGTGGCCGCGGTGGTCATCGGCATGGCTGTGCTGGTATTTATCGGCGTGACGAACAGCAAACGGTCCTGAGGCCGAGTTCGGAAGCCGAAAGGAAGAAATCAAATATCAAAGGCGGCAGTCCGGGAGAGAGAAATCAGAAGACTGATGTCGAACCGTGAATGTCGAATCCCGGAAGCCGGAGGCAAGAAGGACGCATTGAGCCAGAATTATGCAAGGGTGCAGCAAGTCAGGCCCTTGCCGTCCTGAATCTGAATTTTCAGTTGCAAGGAGGATGTATTCTCATGGCGCAAACAGTTGATGCACGTGGGTTTTCCTGTCCCCAACCAGTGCTTATGGCCAGCCAGGCCATGCAGCAGGTTGGTTCCGGAGAGATAGAGGTCCTCGTGGACAATGAGGCCAGTCGCGAAAATGTCGGCCGGGCAGCGCAAAGCAAGGGCTGGAGCGTTGCAGCGGACGAGGAGGTCGGGAGTGATTTCCGTCTGTTGCTGAAAAAATCATGAACTATCTGCGGCGGTTTTTTGCCAAAAAAAGCACAACGCCCAAGTCGGGGCTCTCGGAAAAGGGGCTGCTGCTCTATCACAGCACCGGAGAGGTGATCCGCGCCGAGTCCCTGCTCAAGGAGGCAGGCCTGGAAGTGGCCGTCAAGGGGCCGCCGCCGGACCTGCGTCAAGGCTGCGACATGGTCATCGAGTTTCCGTTGCTCCAGGAGATGCGCGTCCGGGAGATTCTGGCGGGCCACAACCTGCCGCCCTTGCGCGTGGCCGTGGCCCAGGATCATGTCCTGGAGCCTGTTTCCCTGTACCATGTCAAGGAATTCGGGGACTTTTTGATGGTCAGGGCCGCAAACATGAAGATCACCGTGGACCGGCGGGACCAACGCATCGTCAATGTCTCCGGCGGAGGGTGTCCGGATGTGCCCTATCTCGCGGAAATGCTTGTGGGCAAGCGTCTGCACCAGGCAGTGGAACCCCGGACCATGGGGCAAACCCTTTGCGGCTATGCCCTGCAACTGGCCTTTGAAGAGATGATCCGGCGATGTCCTGGCTGATTGTGGGCACGGTGCCCAGGGTCGACTTTCCCCTGACCTGGGGGAAGTATTTTTCCAATGGCCGCACCCTGGCCGTGAACGGTCTGAGCGTGAACGTGGTTCGGGGCACGCCTGCGTTGATGGCCACGGCCTCAGTAACGGCCGAAGTGCTGGGCATTGATCCGCCCGAGGTTCTGCTGGCTGGGGATACCGGCCTGGGGCAGGGCAGTCGGGATTTGTACGCGTACCTGGTGGACAACCTGGACCGGGTTAGCCATGCGGGTCTGACCTTTCATTATTTGCAACCCGATGTGTTTTGGCATAACAAAATATTATGGGGGCTGGAGGAACGGGTCGAACCGCCGATTTTGGCGGCCGATGCCGGATTCATGTACGTGGCCAAGATGAGCGGCTTTGCCGCCCACTATGATTTGTTCACCCCGGATGCCGGGGAGCTGGCCTTTCTGGCCGACGAAAACGCGCCCCATCCCTTTTACACGCGAGGGTTTCTGCTCCAGGAGGAAGAACAGGTGCCCGAATTGATCGCCCGGGCCCATACCGGGAAAAATGCGGCGAGGCACTTGTTGATCAAAGGGAAAAAGGACTATGTGGTCTCCGGCGGGACGGTTGTCTTTGAGGTGGATGCGCCCGACGTGCCGGCCATGGAACCCATCGGCGGCACGGGTGACAGTCTGACCGGGCTGGTCACTGCCCTGCTGGCCTCGGGCATGGACATGGCCAGGGCTTGTCGTACGGCAGCCCTGGCTAATCGCTATCTGGGCCTCTTGGCCGATCCTACTCCGGCTCACGGCGTGGCCGATTTGCTGCCGTTTCTGCCGCGGGCAGTGGAGTTGGCCTTGAAGAAAACAGAGAGCTGACGTACAGGATTTTTTACTGTTGCCACGGCGTGATTCTTTCCACAATTATTGTTATCCTGGTTTTCTTTTGTTTTCGGGTGCACATTTTTTCGCGAAACAAGATCCATGACGTTTTCGCCCCGCGATTTCAAAACCGGTCTGCGTTGCGTCAAGTGCGGCGCCTCCTTGCATGCCCGCCGCGCTTGACGGGCCGTCTCCTTGCGCTGCAGGTCTTGCGGCGCCGTCTATGAACTGCACGAGTACGGAACCACCCTGGACGATCTGATGGACGCGCATCTGGCCGACATCCCCTGCGACCGGGTATAGAAATCGCACGATCCCGAGAGTATCATCAGCTTGATGCATCCCCAGATTATTCCCAGATCCGAACACCCCATTTCCCGGAAAAACATTCATCCAGACGCCCTGAAGGTCATGTATCGGCTGGTGCGCAAAGGATTTACCGCCTACCTTGTGGGTGGCGGGGTGCGCGATCTCGTCCTTGGCCGAAGGCCCAAGGACTTTGACGTGAGCACCAACGCCACGCCGAACCAGATCAAGAGAACTTTTCGGAACTGCTTTTTGATCGGACGCCGGTTTCGTTTGGTCCATATCCGGTTCGGGAACCAGATCATCGAGACATCAACGTTCCGACGCTGTCCCGAGCTTGACGACAACGATAGCGAAGAATTGTACGTATTCCGGGACAATTGTTACGGCAGCCCGGAGGAGGACGCGCTGCGCCGGGATTTCACCATCAACGCCCTGTTCTACGAAATCAAACAGTTCTCCATCATCGATCATGTCGGAGGTCTCAGCGACATCCATAAACGCCTCATCCGCTGCATCGGGGACCCGAACATTCGTTTTCGTGAAGATCCGGTGCGTATGATCAGGGCCATACGCTTCGCTTCCCGCCTTGATTTTAGGATCGAACCGGCGACCTTCAATGCCATTCTGCGCCATCACCAGGAGATTCTCAAGGCTTCGCCGCCGCGGGTTTTTGAGGAACTCCTCAAGCTGTTTTCCTACGGGTGCGGAGAAAAGGCCTTCCGCCTCCTCTACAAGACTGGGCTGTTAAGCGATATGCTGCCGGAGGTCGCGGATTTTCTTGACCATGATCATGGACAGGATTCTGTCTTGTGGGCCTGGCTGCGGCATCTGGACGACCGAATCAGAGAAACCCACGAGCACGAACCTGTCCTGATTTTCGCGACGCTTTTTCACGCCCTTGTAAAGCGTATTGTCGCCCGGCAAACGGCCGAATATGCAGCCAGGGGAGAAAACGTGATTCTGCACGACCTTCTGGCCGAATACCTGTTGCCCGTTTGCGCAAGGATATGCATGCCCAGATGGATGGCCGCCCGCATGATCCAGGTCATGATCAACCAGTCCCGCTTTGTTCCGGACAAGCGCAGGCGCTTTTCCAAACGCGGGTTCGTGGCCCAGGACTGCTTTCCCGAGAGCCTTGCCCTGCATGAACTGGGGTTACGCGTTAGTGGAGATGATCTTGGCAGATGCGAACCGTGGAGCGCTTTGCACCAAGAAGTGCAGGCCCAACAGCTGGAGCCGGCCGCAGAGATGTCGTCCCTCCCCAAGCCCAAACGCCGGTCACGCAAACGTCCTCGGCGGAATCGCGTCGTACGGGAGCATTAGGAATTTGACCTGCTGATGACAGACCCATTGACCACAGGCTGGGCCTTGCTTTTCAGCGCTGTCGCAAACTTCCTCCCCGGATTCGTATGTCTAAACGATCACGCATTTCGAACCGGACAACGCACTGAATGCGTCAGGCAATCGTTTAGACTGACGAATCCTGACTCGGTCAGACAGTGCACCAGCCCTGAAAAGCAAGGCTCAGCCTGCTTGGGACAAACTCCTAATGCTCCCCGTCGGACTATGATTCCTTGTCCGCACTTTTCTTGCGGATGGCTGCTCGTGGGCGCTTGGCCACTGTTTTCTTCCCGGCTTTGGCGGATTTCTTGGTCCCGGCTTTGGTTCGGGTCGGCCTTTCTCGGGCCGCGGTCTTGGTCTGGGTAGGCTGGGTAAAATCCTGCGCCGGCATGGGCGGTTCTTGGACCGCCTGGTCTTCCTCGATGGGGATGTAGTGACGGCAGGTTTTTTGCGGGCAGGAGAGGTAGTTGCCCCGCTTCTCCGTGTGCCGTTTGACCATCACCGGATACCCGCACTTGGGACAGGACTGGGCCACGGGCGGGGCCGGCACGGACGTGGTGCAGTCCGGGTAGCGGCTGCAGGAATAAAACAGCGAGCCGAACCGGGAGCTGCGTTCCACAAGTTCCCCGGTGCATCCCGGCGCGGGGCAGGGCACCCCGGTGGAATAGGACTGGGTGTACTTGCATTTGGGGTAGCTTGTGCAGGCGAAAAAACGGCTGCCCGTGCGCGCCTTCTTGAGCACCACGTCCCCGCCGCAGTCCGGGCATGTGCCCACCTTGACCGGCTCTTCCCTGGGCAATTTCTCCACGGTCTTGATCGCACCGGATTCGTCGCGGGTGAAATTGCCCGTGAACGAGCAGTCCGGATACCCTGTGCAGGCCAGAAACGGCCCGGCCTTGCCGAATTTGATCAGCAGCGGCTTGGCGCATTCCGGGCAGGGCAGGCCCGCGTCCACGCCGGCCTTGACCGCGGCCATATCCTTCTTGGCCTTGTTTAGGATGGGGTAAAACTCCCCGGTGAATGAGCGCATCAGGGAAACCCAGTCCTGCTTGCCTGCGGCCACTTGATCCAGGGATTCCTCCATCTGGGCCGTAAAATCCACGTCCATCAGCTTGGTGAAGTGCGCGGTCAGCTGGTCGCTGACCACGCTGCCCAGCTCCAGGGGCACGAACTGGCGGTCCACCTGGGTCACGTACTCGCGGTCCAGCAGGGTG
Organism: Desulfonatronum sp.; assembly: GCA_011049455.1. Classification (GTDB taxonomy): domain Bacteria; phylum Desulfobacterota; class Desulfovibrionia; order Desulfovibrionales; family Desulfonatronaceae; genus Desulfonatronum. The sequence goes on from DSBL01000109.1 coordinate 9,095, forward strand.
GAAATGATCTGGGCGTAGGTGGAGGGCCGGCCAATGCCCTTTTCCTCCAGTTCGCGGATCAGGCTGGCCTCACTGTAGCGCGGCGGAGGCTGGGTGAATTTCTGTTCCTTGAACAGCTCCTGCAGGCGCAGTTCCTGCTTGGAGGACAAGGGCGGCAGTTCCTGGCTCTTTTCAGGGTCAGCGTTACCGTAAACCGCGAGATAGCCGGGAAAGATCAGGCGTTCGCCCTTGGCCCGCCACTGGGTCGAGCCGGCGGCCACGGTCACGGTGGTGTCCCAGAACCTGGCCGCGGCCATCTGGGAAGCCACGAACTTCGTCCAGATCAGCTTGTAGAGCTGGAACATGTCCCTGGGCAGATAGGATTCCAGCATCTTCGGGGTCAGATGCACGTCCACCGGGCGGATGGCCTCGTGGGCTTCCTGGGCGGATTTGCGGGATTTGAACACACGGGCCTTTTCCGGACAGTATTCCTGGCCGAAGGTTTTTTGGATAAGCTGGCGGGCGTCCTTAAGGGCCTCGGGCGCGATGCGCACGGAGTCCGTGCGCATATAGGTGATCAGGGCCTGGATGCCCTTGTCGCCGAGTTCCACGCCCTCGTAGAGGCGCTGGGCCAGGGACATAGTCCGCTTGGCCGGATAGGAAAAGCGGCGGCTGGCCTCCTGCTGCAGGGTGGAAGTGATAAAGGGTGGGCCGGGTTGGCGCTGGCGTTCCTTTTCCACCACGGATTCGACTGCAAAGGGGGCTTGGCGCACGGCCTGCTCCAAGGCCAGGGCCTGCTCGGCAGAGCCGATATCCGGCTTCTTGCCGGAGACCTTCCACAGATCAGCCTCGAACAGCACATCCTTCTGGACTTCCAGGGAAACCTTGAACACCCAGTATTCCTTTGGAATAAAGGCCTGACGTTCCCGTTCCCGGTCCACGATCAGCCGCAGGGCCACGGACTGGACCCGGCCCGCGGAAATGCCGCGTTTGATCTTTTGCCACAACAGGGGCGAGAGCTTGTAGCCCACCAGTCGGTCCAGGACCCGGCGGGCCTGCTGGGCATTGAACAGATTCAGGTTCAGATCCCGGGGATGCTTCAGGGCCTCGCGCACGGCCCGGGCCGTGATTTCATTAAACTGGATGCGCCGGATCTTGGTGTTGGCGTCCTTGATCAACTCGGCCACGTGCCAGGCAATGGCTTCGCCCTCGCGGTCCGGGTCCGGCGCCAGAAATATTTGATCTGCCTTGGCCGCCAGTTTCTTGAGCTGGGAAACCACCTTGTGCTTGCCCGGAATGACTTCGTAGTCCGGAGAAAAATCGTTCTGCTCGTCCACGCCCAGGACCTTCTTGGGCAGGTCGCGGACATGGCCCACCGAGGCGCCGACTTCATAGTCCGGTCCCAGGAATTTCCTGATGGTTTTGACCTTTGCCGGCGATTCAACAATGATCAGGTCTTTGTTCATAATGGCCTCGGCCAATACCCATCCCCGGGAAGCAATGCAAGCCCCTGGTCGGAGGACGGAAATCAGAAGACGGAATACAGCGGGCAGGGGTGGATGACAGGCGACCAAAGACAGGGTACGGACAAGAACGCGCTGCGCGGCTTCCGCCTGTCGCAACCCAGCAGAATTTGTCAACCATGCGGAGCGGTTCATGAAAATTCTCGTCACCGGCGCGGCCGGGTTCATCGGGTTCCACACCGTGCTGCGGCTTTTGGAACAGGGCCACGAGGTAGTCGGTCTGGACAACATCAACGACTATTACGACGTGCGCGTGAAATACGGACGTCTGGCCCGCACCGGGATCGAGGCCGTGGCCATCGTCCAGGATGCCCTGGTCGTCAGCAGCCTTGACCCCAGGTACCGCTTCGTGCGCATGGATCTGGAAAACGGCGAGGGCCTGATGGAGCTGTTCGCTGCGGAAAGGTTCGACCGGGTCATGCACTACGCGGCCCAGGCCGGGGTACGCTACAGCCTGACCAATCCGCATGCCTACATGCAGGCCAATTTCGTGGCTTTTTTGAACCTGCTGGAGGCCTGCCGCCACCACCCGGTGGCCCACTTCGCCTTTGCTTCCAGCTCTTCGGTGTACGGGCTGAACCAGGCCATGCCCTTTTCCGTGCGCCACAACGTGGACCATCCCATCAGCCTGTACGCGGCGAGCAAGAAATCCAACGAGCTGATGGCCCATACCTACAGCTATTTGTACGGCTTGCCCTGCACCGGCCTGCGTTTTTTCACGGTCTACGGACCATGGGGCCGGCCGGACATGGCGCTGTTCTTGTTCACCAAGGCTATCCTCGAAGGGCGGCCCATCGATGTCTTCAATAACGGCCAAATGCGCCGGGACTTCACCTACGTGGACGACATCGTGGAAGGCGTGCTGCGGGTGATCTTCAAGGCGCCCACGGGCAATACGGAATGGAACGGCGCCGAACCCGACCCCTCGTCCTCGCCCGCGCCGTGGCGCGTGTACAATATCGGCAATTCCAACCAGGTGGAACTGATGGAATTCATCGAAGCCCTGGAGGAAACCCTGGGCACGAAGGCCAAGAAAAATTTTTTGCCGCTACAGCCGGGGGACGTGCCCGCCACCTGGGCCGATACCAGCGACCTGGAGCGGGACATGGGGTATCGGCCGAACACCCCGGTGCGCGAGGGCATCCGGCGGTTCGTGGAGTGGTATCGGGAATTCTATACCGTCTGAAGTCTCGCTTGCAGACGAGATGCATCCTTGTTGAGAGGCGCTGTGCGCTTGGCCATCACGGTTTGTGACTATTCAGCATTTCGTCCGGACTACCGCGTTTAAGGCTTGCCGGAACTCCATCACCGCCCTCGTAGAGTTGAATCATTGCGCTGGAAAATGAAAAATGCGTCCATTACTGTCCAGCAATGATTCAACAAACGATGGCTGGCTCAGTTAAATAGCCGGCAATCCTCAAACCCGGCAACCCGGACTTTCTTGCAACTCGCGTAAATACAGCTGATTTGTCACCACGATTTTTTGCACAACAACCTCGAAATAAACACCATGACTCAATCCTGTGACATTTTGATCCTCGGCGGCGGACCCGCCGGATACGCAGCGGCCTTGGAAGCTGCAAGCCTGAACAAAAGCGTGGTCCTGGTGGAAAAGGATTTCCTGGGCGGAACCTGCCTGAACCGCGGCTGCATCCCCACCAAGCTTTTTCTCGGCGCCAGTCAGGCCATTGCCGAGATCCAGGCCCAATCCCGGTTGCGCCTGGGCCAGGGCGGTTTTTCCCTGGATATGCGGGCGTTGCAAAAACGCAAGGCCTTGCTGCTGAGCGGTTCCAGGCAGGCCATGGCCAAGGCCCTGGAAGCGGCCGGGGTGCGCGTTGTCCAGGGGCAAGGTGAGCTGCTCGGCCCCAACCAGGTCCTGGTGCGCCCTGCAGGTGAAACAACGCGGGAGGACAAGGAAGTTCGCATTCCGTTCGACCGCCTGATCCTGGCCCTGGGCTCCCGGCCGGCTTGGCCCAAGGGGCTGGAACCCGACGGCGAGCATGTGCTGCTCTCGGACCATATCCTGGATTTGCAAGAGGCGCCCGCGTCCCTGGTCGTGATCGGGGCCGGGGCCATCGGCATTGAATTGGCCCAGTTTTTCCTGCGCATGGGGTCCCAGGTGAGCTTGCTGGAAGCGGCGCCCCAAATCGCGCCCACCGAGGATGCGGAGATCAGCGCGCAGTTGGCTGCGATACTCAAGCGCCAGGGGCTGGACCTGCAGGCCGGGGTTGCGGTGCGCGGCCTGGAGCGCAAGCACAATCGCGGAGGCGTGGCCGTGATCCTGGACGCGGACCAGCGCCTGGACGCGGACAAGGTTCTGGTGGCCGTCGGCCGCAAGCCCAACACGGATGTGTTCGGCCTGGATCAAGCCGGCGTGGTCCGCTCCGAGCGGGGTGCGGTCAGCGTGGACGCCCATCTCAGGGCCGCCGCGCATATTTACGCCGTGGGCGATTGCAACGGCCGGATGCTTTTGGCCCACGCGGCCGAGCACCAGGGCCGGTTCGCGGCCCGCCACGCCGCGGGCGCAATTACCGGGCCGTATCGGTCCGGAGCCATACCTTTTTGCATCTACGGCGACCCGGAAGCCATCAGGGTCGGCCCCACGGCCCAGGAGGCCGCGGCCCTGGGCCTGGAATGCACGGTTTCCCGGGCTGTTTTCGCCGCCAATCCCGTGGCCCAGGCCTTTGGAGCGCCGCACGGCCTGGTCAAGGCGACCTGGAACGCGGGCAAGATCATCGGCGTGAGCGCCGTGGGCCACGGCGCGCTGCACTTCGTGTCCGCGGCCGTGATCATGGTCGATCAGGGCTGGACCCGAGACCAGGTGGAAGAGATGATCTTCGCCCACCCGACCCTGGACGAAACCCTGCGCCAAGCCCTGCTGGCCCCGCAAGAGCCCCTGTAGCATGTTCATCGCGGTCATGCCCTTGGTCCTGGGGTCCGGCTCGCCCCGGCGCAAAGAGCTTCTGCAGGGCTTGGGCCTGTTGTTTTCCATTCATCCGGCCAAAGCGTCGGAGCCGGAGTTCGTTCCCGGGACCGACCCGGAGGAATACGCCCTTTCCGCGGCCGCGGCCAAGGCCCGGGAGGTGGCTGAAAGTCATCCCAACGCGGTCATCCTGGCCGCGGACACCATCGTTGTCGTGGATGGCGACGTGCTGGGCAAGCCGCGGAACTCGGCCGAGGCGCTGGCCATGCTGTCGCGACTTGCGGGCCGGGAACATCAGGTGATTACGGGATGCAGCATCGTTGCTCGGGCGGAAGCGGCGCATGCTCGGCATGAGGCATGTTTCGCCGTGCGCACCAAGGTCTGGATGGCGGATTTCGACGAGGGTATCCTGGCAGCCTATGTGGCCACGGGAGAGCCCCTGGACAAGGCGGGCGCCTACGGTATTCAGGAACGGGCCGCCTTTTTGGTGGAGCGCATTGAAGGTTCCTACACTAATGTGGTGGGTTTGCCGTTGGCGGAAGTTGCTTTGTCGCTTCGACGGGCAGGGTTCATCCAAGACGTATGTGGTGTTAGTGCAAGATGATAGCGTGGTTCATCGAATAGTACATTCCCGTTACAGACATGCGTCGAGTCGTTTCTCCATTACGGGTGCGCAATGCATGCTACTCATTAATATTCACGCAGCTTTCATCATCAATGACATCACAATTCCAGGTAAATATCTTTTCATTCGAATTCGCATTGTAAAAATACTCTCGCGTCATGGCTTGCATTTGCTCTTCCGTCATCGGCCACGCAGTCGGGACATCCTTTTTATCCGCCCAAAACATGACATGGCAAAACTGGTAAGGAACACAAACGCTATTTATGGCATCTAAATATACTTCTTTTTCAGAATTTTTTTCTTCCGCGACAACGATAAATTCCATCATGCCCCTCCTGCCAACATGTTCCCAGTCCGCTGCGTATGCCGGGAATGATAAGAGGACAAATAAAAAAAAGAGATAGCGCACTTGCTTTCCCCTCAAAGTCCTTCGTATTGTCTAACAAAAATCTCTGTCTAGGATAAAGCAGGCTCCTGGCACATGTGGCAGATGCCGGCGACGGATTTCAGTTCTAAAACAAAGGCGATGCCTGTTCCCGGCTTGTTCAGGTTCCCCTGTTCCACTATGGCCGTGAGAATGGCCTGCGTCTTTTCCTGCGGCACAATGGTCAGGATGATATCCTTTTCCGGCTCGATGGGGATGCCCCAGAGCATCTTTTTTTCCCGGATGCCCGTGCCCCGGCCGGGAATGATCGTTCCACCCTCGGCGCCGGCGGACTTGGACGCCTTGATGATGATTTCGCTGCTGCCCTTGTTCACGATGGTCACGATCAGGTCAAAGGGAATATGCAACTCCATGGCTAGCTCCTTTTCTTCGCATAAGTGACGATCATTCCGAGTGCCATGACCGAGAGGATCGGGGCCATGGCCACTAGGGCAATCAAACCAAAGCCATCTAAAATTGGATCACGGCCGTCGATCGCCGAAGCCATGCCCAGGGCAACGGCCAGAACAAAGGTCACGGTCATCGGGCCGGTGGCGACCCCGCCCGCGTCAAAGGCGATGGCCACAAAGGTGGCCTCGCAGAAGCGCATCATCAGCAAGGCCAGCAAATACCCGGGAACCAGGATATGGTGAATGGGCACGCCGTAAATGATTTTAGCCATGCCCAGAGCCACGAACAAAGCCACTCCCAGGGAAAGCGTCGCAAGGATGGTCTTTTCACGAATGCTGCCGGATGAGGCTTTTTCCACCTCATAGCTCAGGATGTGCACGGCCGGTTCGGCAATGGTGGCCACCAGACCCAGGAAAAAGCCGATGGGAATGAGCAGCCACGGCTTGTTCATGGCCCCTAGAACCTCGCCCATGGCCGTGCCCACGGGCATGAAGCCGACCTGAACGCCTTGTAAAAACAGAATCAAGCCACAGGCGCACAGAAAGACTCCCTTAACCATGTTCACCACGAACTCTTGCGGCAGTTTGAGGTAGAGCAACTGAAAGAACAGAAAAAATGCCGCAAGAGGGGCCAGAGCCAGCAACACCTCCATGAAAACGTGGCTGAAGTCCAGAAAAGGCAGGATCGTGTTCATCCGTAGATCAACCCCAGGATCATCACGCCGATCACCGGACCAACCGATGCCAATCCCACCAGACCAAATCCGTCTGCAAAAGAAGATCTCCCGCCCATGACCGCAACGGTTCCCAATCCCAAAGCCAGAATAAACGGGACCGTCACCGGCCCGGTGGTCACCCCGCCGGAGTCAAAGGCAATGGGGACGAAGGACGCTGGTGCAATGTAGGAAAGCACGATTATTATCAGATAGCTTGCGCCGTACAGCCAGGCGATGGGAACGCGTAAGACAATGCGCAGCATGGCCATGGTCACGAAGAACGCCACCCCCGCGGCCACGGTCAGGATCAACAGGTTGCTGCCAACCAGGCCATCAGAAACTTTATCCACCTGATGAGCGAGCACGCGTACGTCCGGCTCGGCCACGGTCACGGCAAAACCCAGTACAAAGGCGAAAAAGAGCAGAAAGAACATGGAGCCGTGCTTGGGCAATTCGCTGCCCACGGCTTCGCCCATGGGCAACAGTCCTATCTTCACCCCCTGAAGAAACAGCAGCAAACCTAATAGAACCATAGCCGCTCCGATCAGGAACCGGGAGAATTCCGCCCACGGCAGCGACACGAGAAAGACCTGCAGCAGGATGACCACCAGGGTGATGGGCAACACGGCCAGGACCACTTCTTTCAAATTCTCTTTGAGATCAGATTTCAATTCGACCTCCACATCGCTCGGCGACGACGGTCATTCAATCTCTCAAGGACTCAGACTTGATGTGCTGGCATGGCCCGATGGTTTTTTGAAACATTTTATATAATATATCAGCAGGCATGAGTTAAATCAAATCATCATTGTTGATATCCCATGCGTGACAATGAAAAAATGACGGGAGTATCTGAATCGCCAGGATTCAGTGTTCAATTTGTTATTTGGCCTTGCGATAAAACGAAATGGACCAAAAAAAGCCCCGGCAGGATGTCGTGATCCTGCCGGGGCTTTGGCTTCATATCTTGAGTGACTAGGCTGAAGCCGGTTCCCGGTCCTCGGCCTCCAGATCCACGTCCGCGATCTTGGCGAATCCCAGCAGGATCGGGCTGGCCACGAAGATGGACGAGTAAGTGCCGATGCCGATGCCGATGAGCAGGGCCAGGGCGAAGTCGTGGATCACCCCGCCGCCCAGGAGAACGAGGCACAGCACGATCAGCAAGGTGGTGCCGGAGGTGAGGATGGTCCGGCTCAGGGTCTGGTTGATGCTCTTGTTGATGACCTTGGGCAGGCTCATGTCCGCCTTGGCCCGGATGTTTTCCCGAATCCGGTCAAAGACGATGATCGTGTCGTTCAGCGAGTAGCCGATGATGGTCAAAAAGGCGGCGACGATGGTCAGGTCCAACTCCTTGTTAAGCAGAGAAAAAATACCGAAGGTGATGAACACGTCATGCACCAGGGCGACCACGGCCCCCAGGGCGTACGTCAGCTTGAGCTTCCAGCACAGGCCGATGGTGATCACCAGGGCCGCCATGAGCAGCAACTCCATGGGCAGACCCAGCCATTTCAGGGCGGCAATGCCGCCGGTGAGGCCGGCGGCCATGATCACGGCCGGCAGCCAGCGCTGCTCGAACCGGCCGGAAATGTAAATGGCGATCAATAAAATGGCGTAAAACATGGCCTCCATGGCCTGGCTGCGCAAGTCGGCACCCACCCGCGGGCCGACCATTTCCAGGCGCTGCACTTCAAAGCCCTGTCCTGGAAAGTCCTGTTCCAGGTTCATCTGAACGTTTTCACGGACCATGTCCGAGGCCATGTCCGAAGCAGAGGTCCGCGCCAAATATTCGTTGTCTCCGGCCGAGCCGAAGCGCTGTACGACCAGACCCGGGAGGTTTGTCTTGTCCAGGGATTGTTTGATCCGGGCCAGATCAGCCTGCTGCTCGAATTTGAGCTGAATGATCATTCCGCCGGAAAAATCAATGCCGTATTGGGGTCCGCCCTTAAGCAAAAGCGAGGCCAAGCCCACAAGAATCAACAGGGCGGAGAAGATGAACGCTGCATACCGTATTTTGAGGAAATTGATCCGGGTGTCCGGACGGATAATCTGCAAGCCCATGCTCTTCATTCTCCTCTATATGTTCAAGGCGGCGCCGGGTTTGCGCCACTTCAGCCAGAAGTCGAAAAAGATCCGGGAAACAAAGACCGCCGTAAACATGGAAGCCAGGATGCCCAGGATCAACGTCACGGCAAAGCCGCGGATCGGGCCGGTCCCGAACTGGTACAGGACCACGGCGGCGATGATCGTGGTCAGGTTGGCATCCAGAATGGTTTTCAAAGCCCTGTTGTATCCCTCGTCAATGGCCGCGGCAGGGGTCAATCCACGGCGGATTTCTTCCCGAATGCGTTCGAAAATGAGCACGTTGGCGTCAACCGCGATACCGATGGTCAAGATGATGCCGGCGATGCCCGGCAGGGTCAGCGTGGCGCCGAAGGCGGCCAAGCCGGCCATGATCAGCAAAATGTTCAGGCACAGCGCCGTGTTGGCTACGATTCCTGAAAAACCATAATAGATCATCATGAATATAAGGATGAGCACGCCGCCGATGAGCGCGGCGCGTAAGCCCTTGTCAATGGATTCCTGCCCCAGGGAGGGGCCGACGGTGCGTTCCTCCATGATGTGCACGGGCGCGGGCAAGGCCCCGGCACGCAGGACCAAGGCCAGGTCGTTGGCTTCATCCGTGGAGAAGCGTCCGGTTATGCTGGCTCGTCCTCCGCTGATTCGTTCCTGGATGACCGGGGCGGAATGGACATTCCCGTCCAGGACAATGGCCAGTCTGCGTCCGGTGTTTTCCCCGGTGATCCGCTCAAAAAGGCGTGCGCCCCGGGCATTGAAGCTCAGGCCGACATACGCCTGGTTGAACTGGTCAAAATTGACCCGGGCGTCGGTGATGTATTCCCCGGTGAGCAGGGTGTCGCGCTTAACCACAATGGGGGTCTGGGCAAAAGACCCGTCTGGATTGCGGGTCTGCATGACCGTCAATTCGGCATCCGGCGGCAGAATGCCGCGCAGGGCCCGGTCAATGTCAGCCTGGTCGTCCACCAGCTTGAACTCCAGGTGCGCTGTGCGTCCGATGATGGCCACGGCCCGTTCAGGATCCTGAAGGCCGGGAAGCTGAACCTGGATGCGGCCTTCGGCCTGTTTGCGAATGTCGGGCTCGGCCACGCCGAACTGATCCACCCGGTTGCGGATGGTTTTGATGGCCTGGTCCACGAGAAGATTTTCCAGGTAGGATCGGTATTGCGCGGTCATGGCCATTTGATAGCGAACCTGCCCGGCATCGAGTGTTTCCTTGGCCTGAACCTGGAGATGATCGAAGCGGTTGCGCAACAATCCTTCCAACTGCTCCTGCTGGGCTCCCCTGGCCAGGATGAACTCCAGGTTGTTCTTTTCGTTGACCCTTGGCCGCAAAACAAAAATTCCCTCCTCCTGAGCCTCGGAACGAAGATCCTGTCCTGACTGGGCCAAGGCATTGGCCATCCCTCGGGGGATATCCACGCCCAGGGTGAGGTGCATCCCCCCCCTGAGATCAAGCCCCAGACGAATTTCGCTTTGGGGCAGAATTTTTCCCAGAAACGTGTTTTCCAGGTTGACCAGGGCCGGCAGCGCATACAGGCATCCCAGGAAAAGACCCGCCAAGGCCAGGGCGATCCGCAAACGTAGACTGAGAGTGATCTTCATTTCATGCCCTCAATTCATTGGCTGGGCTTCCCGAAGATATCAAAAGGCTCGGCGCCAGCCGCAAGAGAAAGCAACGCCTTCCCGACAGCATGATTGGGAAAGCGTTGCTTTCGGTGATTCAGAGTTTCAATGAGGAATAAACAGGGATTGGCCCTATTTTGGATCCTTGCTCACCGGCTTTGGCCCGATATCCGCCAATCCCGCGATATAATTCCGGTTCGTCTTAACCTTGATGTCGTCGCCAATGTCCAAAGTGAGCACGTCCTCGGCAATGGAATAAATACGACCGTACAACCCGCCGGCAGTGAGAACATGATCGCCCTTTTTCAGGTTGGCGAGAACCTCTTTGTGTTGTTTGGCCTTTTTTTGTTGAGGCCTGATCAGCAGAAAGTAAAAAATCGCGAACATGACAATCAGGGGAACAAAGGCCGCTATGGGATTGCCCTGGGCTTCCCCCCCGGAGGCGCCCATGGCGTAGGCCAGGGTCGGATCGAACAGCATGAATACTCCTTGGTCTTGTGGTTAAAAATGTCAATGGCGTCTATTGCCCGCATCCCTTCCATGGCAATTTCATATAATCGGCCGATCGCACAAGGCAACGCTGCGATCACTTCGGCCATGAATTCGGAAGGCCGTCTTCAAATAAGTTAAATATTATACAAGACATTCTTGAAAATGTACAGGGTTGCCATGTGCTTCGCCCGCTTGCAGCAATCGCCACCAGCCGAGTCATGAAAACAGTGCGTAACAACAGTGGCGTTCGGGGGTAAACCCCACGCACTTTATAAAAATAAAATTACAAATTTGTATTTTATTGATAATTAATACAATAATATTTAGTAATTTTTATCAAAAATGTAATTTTTATGCCAATCAGATTTATATATTTCATAAAATATAAATTATATCAATGTGTTGAAATTTTGGTCCATAATTTGCCTCTTTGCCCGAGTCACAAAAAACTCTCCAAGGAGGTTGAGGCAATGAAATGGATCAGCGCGATCATCAAACCGTTCAAACTCGATGACGTTCGGACAGCCCTCACTGCAGTCGGCGTTCAGGGATTGACGGTCACTGAAGTCAAGGGTTTCGGTAGACAAAAGGGACATATGGAAGTGTATCGAGGGGCTGAGTACGTGGTGGACTTTCGTCCGAAGCTGAAGGTAGAGGCGGCGATCCCTGATGAATTGCTGGAAAAGACCATGCAGGCAATCCAGAAGGCCGCCCACACCGGCAAGATTGGAGACGGAAAGATATTTGTCTTTGAGCTGGGGCAGTGCGTGCGCATCAGAACAGTCGAGGCGGGGCATGACGCCCTGTGAACAGCCAGAAATTATTGACGTGAAGAACCAATAAAAACAAATCGAAAACAATTCATGGGGGATATTGTCGTGGAACAGCTGCTTGAGCTGAGTTATGCCTTGGACACGTTCTATTTTCTGATGTCCGGCATGTTGGTCATGTGGATGGCCGCCGGGTTCACAATGCTGGAATCCGGCCTGGTGCGCTCAAAAAATACCGTGGAAATCCTGACGAAAAACGTGGGCCTGTATTCCATCGCTTGCATCATGTATCTGCTGGTGGGATATAATATCATGTATGGCGAATCCTCCAGCCCTTTTTTTCCCGGAATAAGCTTTTTGGTCAGCGGGGACAACACGGTCGCGGACGTCCTTTCCGGCGGCAAAGACGCACCCTACTATTCGAATATCGCGGACTTCTTCTTTCAGGTGGTTTTCGTGGCCACGGCCATGTCCATTATCTCCGGGGCCGTGGCTGAACGGATGAAGCTGTGGTCGTTTTTTATGTTTGCCGTGATCCTCACCGGCGTGATCTACCCCATCGAAGGGTATTGGACCTGGGGAGGCGGTTTTTTGGATGCACTGGGCTATTCGGATTATGCCGGCTCGGGCATAGTGCACTTGGCCGGCGCGTCCGCGGCCTTGGCCGCCGTGCTGCTGCTCGGCCCGCGGAAGGGAAAATACGGTCCGGGCGGCCAGATCAATCCCATTCCCGGAGCAAATTTGCCCTTGGCCACTCTGGGCACGTTCATTTTGTGGATGGGGTGGTTCGGATTCAACGGCGGATCCGAACTCAAGGTGTCGGACATTGAGTCCGCCAACGCCGTGGCCATGGTCTTCGCCAATACCAACATGGCGGCCGCGGCCGGAGTTGTCGCCGGCTTGATAACCGCGCAGCTGTTGTTCGGCAAGGCCGATCTGACCATGGGCTTGAACGGAGCCTTGGCCGGGTTGGTGGCAATAACGGCCGGTCCGGATACGCCTTCCATGCTCCTGGCATCGATTATCGGGGCCGTTGGCGGTGTCCTGGTGGTATTCTCCATCGTTACATTGGACAAGTTGCACATCGATGATCCCGTGGGAGCGATTTCCGTGCACGGAGTTGTCGGCGTCTGGGGGCTGCTGGCGGTGCTTTTGTCCAATGAGGACGCCACACTGATCGGACAGCTGGCCGGGATTGTGTGCATTTTTGCCTTTGTGTTCATCGCCAGCTTGATGGTCTGGCTGATCCTCAAGAAGACGGTCGGGATCCGCGTGGACGAAGAGATGGAGTATCAAGGCATGGATTTGGTCGAGTGCGGCCTTGAGGCGTATCCGGAATTCACCGGTGCGGCGGTCGGGAAGTAATCACAACAGTTCCGCTGACCGTAGAAAGGCCGGACGGTGTTCCCCCGTCCGGCCTTTTGCGTCTTGGATCAGCCGGTTGAAAATGCAGCCGGCAACTGAA
>DSBL01000140.1 GCA_011049455.1 Desulfonatronum sp.
GACATGATTATCGGTCAGGAGAGCGCGCATCCGAGCATCAACAAATTGGAGAGCTCCCTGCCGATCGTCGCCGATACCCTGCGCCGGGTCGGACTCTTGATTCCATTCATGGCCAAGGCGGTTTGCTTTGTCAACGAGCACGACGCTGATTTCACCCTGCAGCTCGTCGAACCAGGGGCCTGGCATGAGCGCATGCACGGCGAGATGGAGGCCATGATCCAAAACGGTGTGTTTGCCTGGGCCTTGCGGGAAAAACGGCCGGTCATGGTGCCAAGTTCCGAGGAGAATATGCGCTTTTTAATGCATGTCATGGCCACCAGTTCACGGATTAGGGGCATGTTTCTGGGGTTTTTGCCCCTGGAGGTGGATGAAATTCCAGACGTGAACTGGTCGCTGTTTTCCATTGTGTTGCAGAGAAGCGCCAACGCCCTGGAAAGCTACGAACTCTATCGGCTTATCAAGGGCCACAACATCACGCTGCACCAAGAGATGTCGTCGTAAACGACATTGGCCGTGATGGCATGGAACATCAATTTGTATCGTTGTCCGGCATGTTCCTGATCCGAAGGCGGTGGTTTTCGGATCAAGGTCCCCGGCGGCTTCAGTGCATTTTTGTTCTCACCATTTTTTCTCTGTAAAGACGGCTGGTCTGCCCTGTTTGGAACGGCTCGAAACTCCCTCCTCGGCCTCGTACCATCAAGGCATTGCGTTGTAAAAACAGGAAGTTGTGCCAGTTATGCCGGGCAACACCTTGATGAACGATGCCCGGTTCGGTCAGACAGGCTTAAGCCGGTGGACCCGTCCCAAACAGGGCAGACCAGCCTCATATAGTACAGGTAGTTACAGGGGAACACATTTGCCCTGCCGGCGGCCTTTTGCTTTCTTGCCCCGGGGCTGCGATCGTGATAACAAATCACAAATGTTCGACGTCGCTACTTTTGTCCGTGAGCTGGCCATCATTGCGGTACCCGTGCTCGCCGCGATCACCTTCCACGAGCTGGCCCACGGATATGTGGCCTATCTGCTGGGCGATCCCACGGCGAAAAACGCCGGCCGCCTGACGCTCAACCCCCTCAAGCATCTTGATCCGCTAGGTACGTTGGTGCTCGTGCTCACCAGGATGATCGGCTGGGCCAAGCCCGTTCCGGTGGATCCCAGGTATTTCGCCGACCCCAAAAGGGGGATGATGCTGGTTTCGGTGGCCGGCCCGGCGTGCAATTTTTTGCTGGCAATGGTTTTCGCCCTGCTTTATCATGTGTTGATCTTTAGCTGGGGCGCCACGGGCGGTCAGGCCTCCATGGCCATGTTCAAACCCCTGGTGCTGATGTGTCAGGCCGGAGTGGTGATCAATCTGGCCCTGGGCATATTCAACCTGCTGCCTATTCCGCCGCTGGACGGCAGCAAGATCCTGGCCGGGCTGCTCCCCCCGAACGCGGCCCACGGCCTGCTTCGGTTGGAGCGATACGGATTCGTGATCATCCTTGTTTTGGCGCTGACCGGAATGATCGGCAAGATCATTTTTCCGGCGATTCGCTATATCGGAGGCTTTCTCCTGTAACCTGCAATTTACTCCGGCACACCCATGCAACCGCAACGCATTGTCTCCGGAATGCGGCCCACGGGCCCGCTCCATCTTGGTCATTACTTCGGCGTTTTGGTCAACTGGATTCAGCTCCAGAAAGAATACGAGTGCTTCTTTTTCGTGGCCGACTGGCATGCCCTGACCAGCGAGTACGCCGCTCCGGCACGAATCAGGGGATTCGTCCCAGAGTTGGTGCTCGACTGGGTGGCCGCCGGGCTTGATCCAGCCAAGTGCACGATCTTTTTGCAGTCCCAGATCAAGGAACACGCCGAGCTGCAACTGTTGTTCTCCATGTTCACCCCCTTGGGCTGGCTGGAGCGCAACCCGACCTACAAGGAGGTCAAGGGCGAACTGGAAGGCTCCAAGGATTTGAGCACGCATGGGTTTTTGGGTTATCCGGTGCTCATGGCTTCGGACATCCTGATTTATCGGCCCCAGCTAGTGCCCGTGGGCCAGGACCAGCTGCCGCACCTGGAGTTGACCCGGGAAATCGCCCGCAGGTTCAATTTTTTGTATGGCCCTCTGTTCCCGGAACCTCAGGCCAAGCTCACCGAGACCCAGAAGCTGCCCGGTCTGGACGGCCGGAAGATGAGCAAGAGCTATGGCAACGCGGTCTATCTGTCCGAGTCCCTGGAACAGGTCACGCCCAAAGTCATGAGCATGCTCACGGACACCAACCGCATGCGCAAGAAAGATCCGGGCAATCCGGACCACTGCAACCTGTTCCCTTACCACCTGCTGATCACCGAGGAGCAGGAGCGGGCGGAAATCACCGCGGGCTGCACCCAGTCCAGCCTGGGTTGCGTGGATTGCAAAAAAATGCTGCTGCAAAGCCTGGAGCGTTTCCTGGCGCCGATCCAGGAACGCAGGAAGAAGCTGGAAGCCAGGCCGGACCAGATTTGGGAGATTCTGTCCGCAGGCAACCGCAGGGCCCGGGAACAGGCCGTGAAAACCCTTGCCCTGGCCCGCGGCAAGCTTAATCTGGAATATCCGGAGTTGGCGCGTTCCAGAGGGAAGTAAGAGCGGGCTGAGGCTGAAATGCTGGCTGCTTTGTGACGACTCAGATGCGAAACTGCCTTTTTGTTTTTGAACCGTTGAACCGCTGAACCGTTGAACCCAAATCGCCCCATCATGAATCAGATCAAAGCCGTTTTCGCCACTGTTTTGTTCGTGCTGGTCATGCTCCTGGCCGTGCAGAACGTGGACTTGCTTGTCCGGCCCGTGACCGTCGGCCTGGCGTGGCCGCGGTCCCTGGCCTTTGTTTTGGAATTTCCCCTGTACGCCCTGATCGTGCTCATTTTCCTGGTGGGCTTCGGCCTGGTTTCCCTGTTTTCCCTGCGGGAGCACCTGGGGCGCAGAAAAGTATTGCTGGACACTCTCAAGAAGATCAAGATGTTGGAGCAGGAATTAAAGCCCCGCTCCGGCGAGGGACAGGCCTTCGCCACCGCGGTTTTTGAATCCCGTGATGCAGCGCATGAAACCCAGGAACCCCTTCAGTCAGAAACGGAGCAAGCCATGGATTCCCCTGAAACGACACCGGTCACTGATTCCCCCGCATCTCGAACACAGATCAAGGACGACGAGATTTTGATTCGTCCATCCGCTCCAGGCTGGGGCGCCGTGCTTTTGCTGACCGCGGCCCTGGCCCTGGTGTTCAGCGGAGGCGTCTATATTCTGCTGGATGAACGCGTGTCCGAACTCACCTCCCAGATGGATCATCTCACCGGGCAGACCGGCCATTTGAGTTCCGCCCAGCAGGAGCTGACCCGAACCTGGGAGCAGGAACGGGCCACGGTGCGCGAGGAAATGGGGACGTTGAATCAGTCCCATGCGGTACTGCTTGAGGAAATGGGCAGGCTGGAACAACAGCTTCAGGCCTTGAGCCAACTGCCCGGGGAGGTCCGGAAACGTTTGATTGCTGGTTTCCTGCGGGATACGGCCGGCCGGGCCGCCTTTCTGGGCACCCAGATGGAGGACGAGGCCCAACGTGATATTTTGGACGGCATCCACGAACGGCTGCAAGACTTGGCGTCGGAACTGGAGGGCCCTGCGGATCGCACGGGCAAACAGGAATAACCCGCCGAAACACGGGGGGCGCGATGCGGATCATTTCCTTCGCCAACCACAAGGGAGGCGTGGGCAAGACAACCACGGTGGTGAACACGGCGTTCGCCTTTTCCAGAATGGGCAGGCGCGTTCTGGTGGTGGACATGGACCCCCAGGGCAACGCCACCCTGACCCTGGGCGGAGTTGACCCCTTTGAGCATGACCAGACCATCGGGCATTTACTGGCGGACAAGGATTTGGGCATCGCGGACTGCGCTCTTGCCGTTTCCGATACCCTTTTCCTGGTTCCCGCCAACCTGGACACCTATGAACAGCTTGCCCTGCTGCCCCCCAATTCCGCCAAGAGGATCTTCGGTTTACGGGAAAAAATGGATTTGCTCAGGCAAGGTGAAGACCGCTATGATTTTGTGTTCGTGGATTGCCCGCCCCAGATCGAAGGGCCCCTGGTGATCAATGCCGTGGCCGCTTCCGACGCCTATGTCCTGCCCGTGGACGGGGAATCCCTGTACGCCCTGCAGGGCACCAACCATCTGATGCAGGCCATCGAGGCGATCCGGGAGGATACCAACTCCGGAATCCGGCTGCTGGGGGTGCTGGTGACCATGGTCAACCCCAGGACCACGGCCAGCCGCCTGGTGATGCGCGCGGTGCGGGATTTTTTCGGGAACGCGGTTTTCAAAACCACCATCAGAAGAAACACCACGCTGAACAAGGCCAATTTGAGCAGGAGATATATTTGCGACCTTGATCCCGCCTCCTACGGCTGCAAGGACTACCAGGGTTTTGCCGGGGAAATGCTGGGAAGGCTGGATGCGGAACGCGGCCCATGAAAAATGAGCATTGCCTTTCGGGACGCTGTGTCGCCAGACCGGCTTGTCCGGTCTTTTACCGCGTTGTCATTTTGGATCGGTGTCTTTTTAAGATCGTCGCGAGCGTGTTGTCATGGTCGTGAACAGTGGAGAACCTTCAAGCGCATGGAGCAGACATGGCGAAAAGCAGGAAAAAGTCGAGTTTTGAACAGGACAGCAAGGCGGTGTTGGAGACCGTCCTCAGTTCAGACGCCAAGGCCAGGCTGAAGCGCGAGATGTCTTTGACCCAGGAGAGCCAGCTCGGTGCGGGTGGGGATGTTCTGCCTTTCCCTGGCGAGAAGCCCGGTGTGGCCGCTTCTCGCGGAACGGGCGCCACGGCCGGGGCAGAGAAGGCCGCGGCCAAGCCGGCAACGCGCAAATCCGCATCCAAGGGGAGAATGACCGTGGCTGAGCTGGACAAGCGAACCCGGGAATTCATGGACCAGGCCCGGCAGTTTGAAAAACAGCAGCTTGAATTGAGCGCCGACCTGACGCGGGAATTGAGCCAAATGCGTTCCGGCCTGCAAGGCGTGGAAGGCTCCGTGCAGTCCGTTCTGGCGCGTCTGGACGCCGATCAGCAGCAGTTGCAGCGGTTGTTCGAGACCACGGCCTCCATGCAGGAACAGTTGCAGCAGACAGCGGGGGTGTTGTCTGAAAAACCCTGGGAAGCCGCGCACCAATCCGTTCAGATTCTGGTCCAGGAACTCAGTGAGCGGATGCAGCGCCTGGAGTCCTCGTTTGCAACAGACGTGGAGCAGGACGTTCCGGCCGCGAGCCCGGCGCTTCTTTTCCGGGATTCGGCGCAGGCTGGATCGGCCGATGCGCGGGCTTCGGCCGAGTATTGGCTGGATCAGGCCAAGGCGTTTTGGAGCGGACAACGATACAGCGATCCCCAGGCTGCCCTGGCCTGCCTGGACAAGGCAGCAGCCTTGGAGCCCGCCAATGCGCAATGCTTCAACGAGCGCGGTCTGGCCAAGTCGGACGCCGGTTCCTTGCGTGAAGCCGTGGCGGACTTTACCCGGGCCGTTGAACTGGCTCCGTCCATGGCTGCCGCATATCACAATCGGGGCCTTGTTTTCGCGAAGATGAACCTTGCGGACAGGGCCTGCCGTGATTTTCAGCAGGCCGCCTCCCTGGGGGACGATCGAGCCTGGCGCAAGGCTTGCGAGAGCGGCTATTGCGGCGGATCGTTTTTCAAGAAATTTTTGCGCGGGATCATTGATTGATCGCGGGATGTTATTTCGCTCTTTGGGCAGGGCAGGAAAAAAAGTGCACATTTACGGCGCTTCTTGTGCAAAATAATGCGCAAGGGGCGCTTTGTTTTTTTAACGCGGTGCAAAAAATACGGTCTTCTGCCTTATATAGTTTTGGCACGCCTCTTGATATGTTTTTTTCATGTTTTTCGTGATTTGCCATGTTCTGCAATTGTTTGGGGAGTTCGCGCATGTCGCAACGAGGTTTTTCCGTCGTGGCCCTGGTCCTTGCCCTGTGTATTATCGCGGGCGCGGGCTGGCTGGTGTACGCCAAAGTGTTTCGTGACACGGGTTCAAGCCAGGTGATGCGGCCAGGCGGCGCGGCCGTTCCCGTGTACATCGCTCCGGTGCGCACCGGCATGATTCGTGATTTACGGACCTTTTCCGGCTCTCTGACCCCCAAGGCTCAGTTCATTGTGGCGCCGAAGATTTCCGGCCGACTGGAGAGGATCTCCGTCGATGTCGGCGATCCGGTCCGTCGCAACCAGGTCGTGGCCCGGCTGGACGACGCGGAATATTTCGAGCAGGTGGAGCAGGCCAAGGCTGAACTGGCCGTGGCCCGGGCCAACGTGGAAGAAGCCCGCAGCGACCTGGACATCGCGGAGAAGGAGTTCGTGCGCATCGAGGCTCTGCGCGGGCAAAGGGTGACCTCCCAGGCCGAGCTGGATCTGTCCCGGGCCAAATATAACGCCCAGCAGGCCCGGCTGAAAGTGGCCAAGGCTCAGGTGGATCAGCGCCAGGCCGCCCTGCGCGCGGCCGAGGTCCGCCTGGGGTATGCTGCCGTGCGCGCCACGTGGCCGGAAAACGGCACCGACAATCCGCGGGTCGTGGGGGAACGGTTCGTGGACGAAGGCGCCACCTTGTCGGCCAACGCCCAGATGCTCAGCGTCCTGGACATTTCAGGGCTGCGCGCGGTCTTTCATGTCACGGAACGCGATTACCCGCGTCTGCGCGTGGGCCAGCAGGCCGAAGTGACCCTGGACGCTTTGCCGGGCATGGTCTTTGCCGGGCAGGTCTCCCGGATCGCGCCGATCTTTCGGGAAGCCTCCCGGCAGGCCCGGATCGAGCTGGAACTGGACAATGCCCAGGGCTTGATGAAACCGGGCATGTTCATCAAGGCCACCCTGGAACTGGGGAGGGCCGAAGACGCCCTGTTCGTGCCCAGCGCGGCCCTGGTCCGCCGGGAGGGAGATCAGGGGGTTTTCGTGGTCACCGGGGAGCAGAAGGCCCGGTATGTTTCCGTGCGCACCGGCATTGCCGAGGGCGATCACACCCAGCTTCTGGAGCCGGCCGACCTGACCGGCGACGTCGTGGTCCTGGGCCAGCATTTGCTGGAAGACGGGGCAGCCGTGCGCATCACCGAGGACTGAGCATATTTTTATGCGCATCACCAGACTCAGCGTTTCCCGGCCGGTCTTCACCGTGATGGTCGTGCTCATCGTGGTCATTCTCGGCGGGGTCTCCTTGTCGCGGCTGCCCATCGACCTGATGCCGGAGCTGACCTATCCCACCCTGTCCGTGAGCACCAGCTATGAGAACGCCAGTCCCGAGGAAATGGAAGAACTGGTCACCAGGCCTGTGGAAGAGGCCGTGGCCGCGGTTCCGGGCGTGGAGGAGATCACCTCGGTGTCCTCCGAGGGCAGCAGCAACGTGCGCATCAGCTTCACCTGGGGCACGGACCTGGACGCGGCGTCCAACGACATCCGGGACCGGCTTGACCGGATCATCGGCCGTCTGCCGGACGACGCGGACCGGCCGCAGCTGCGCAAATTCGATGTGGCCCAGTTTCCCATCCTGATCATGGGCGTGTCCAGCCGGCTTGATCCCCTGGAACTGCGCCTGATCGTGGACAACCAGATCAAGCACCGGCTGGAGAGGATGCCGGGCGTGGCCGCCCTGGATGTCTGGGGCGGGCTGGAGCGGGAGATCCAGGTCAATGTGGACCCGGCCAAGGTTCGCGCTCTGGGCCTGGGGCTGGACCAGATCGTGCAGGCCATCCGCGAGGCCACCCTCAGCGTTCCGGTGGGATTCATCGAACAGGACCGGTTCGACGTGACCCTGCGCACCCCCGGCGAGTTCGTCAACATGGACGAATTGCGGGACACGGTGATCGCCGTGCGGGACCAAGCGCCGATTTATTTGGGCCAGCTCGCCCAGGTTCTGGATACGCATCAGCGGCTGACCCGGATCATCCGGATCAACGGCGAGCCCGGCATGCGCCTGGCCGTGCGCAAGCAGGCCGGCACGAACACCGTGCAGGTGGCCCAGGCCGTGTTGCGCGAGGTGGAGCGGATCAACACGGACATGCCCCAGCTGCAGATCGTCCCCATGATCGACACGTCCCGGTACATCCAGCAAGCCATCAACAATGTCAGCCGGTCCATCCTCCTGGGCGGCTCACTGGCCATTTTCGTGCTGCTCTTTTTTCTGCGCAACATCCGCAGCACTTTTGTCATTGGTCTGGCCATCCCCATTTCCATCATCGCCACCTTCAGCCTGATTTATTTCGGGGGCTTCACCCTGAATCTGATGACCCTGGGGGGGCTGGCCCTGGGGGTGGGCATGATGGTGGACAACTCCATCGTGGTTTTGGAGAACATCTACCGCAAACGGGAACAGGGCGGGAAGATCATGGAGGTGGCCGTGAGCGGGGCCGAACAGGTCACGGCCGCGGTCATTGCCAGCACCATTACCACTCTGGTCATTTTCCTGCCCATGGTTTTTCTGGAGGGCGTGGCCAGGGTCATGTTCTCGCAGCTGGCCTACGTGGTTGCCTTTGCCCTGATCTGTTCCCTGCTGGTGGCCTTGACCCTGGTGCCCACATCCGCGGCCCGGCTGCTCGGGCCGGTGAATCTGGATCGCCATGCCCAGGCCTCTAGTTTGCGCGCCCGGGCCTTTGCCGTCAGCGGCAGGCTGTTTCAACGGCTGGAGGACGGCTACCTGGCCCTTTTGGGTTTTGCCCTGCGGCACCGGCTGCTCAGCCTGGTCCTGGTCCTGGTCCTGTTCGGGGGCAGTCTTTTGCTTGTTCCGCAGATCGGTTCGGAATTCATGCCCAGTTCGGATGAGGGCGAAGTGCGCGTGAACGTGGAAATGGAAGTGGGCACCCGCCTGGAAATCATGGACGCCCAGGTCCGCCGGATCGAGGATATTATCAAGGAATTGGTGCCTGAGGCGGAAAACACCGTGACCCGGGTCGGCGCTTCGGGCTGGCGGGGCGGCGGAGGAGCCACGGGCGAGATCCGGGTGGCCCTGGTCCCGGTGGCCCAGCGTACGCGCAGCAGCGAACAGATCGCCCAGGCCTTGCGGCCGGCCTTGACCGGTATTCCGGGCACCGTGATCCGGACCCGGGCCGGGCAGGGGCTGTTCATGCTGCGCATGGGCAGCACCGGGGAAGGAGACAGCATGCAGGTGGAGATCCGCGGCTGGGAGTTGGCCACGTTGGACGCCCTGGCCGCGGAAGTGGGCCGGCGAATGGAGGACGTTCCCGGGATCACGGATGTGCGCTTGAGCCGCGAAGCGGGCGTGCGTCAGGAATTGTTCCGCATCGACCGGGCCAGGGCCGCGGATATGGGCTTATCCGTCAGCCGCATCGCCCGGACCCTGGAGACGGCCATTGCCGGAACCAGGGCGGCCAATTATCGGGATGAGGGTTATGAGTACCGCATTCAGGTCAAGCTGGTGGATTCAGAGCTGATGAGCATCGAGGATATTTTGAATTTGACCATTGCCAATGCCCACGGCGAGCAGATCATGCTGCGCAACGTGCTCACCCCGGAAACCGGGCTTGGACCGATCCAGATCGACCGCAAGGACCAGCAGCGCATTGCCTCGGTCACGGCCGGGATCAGCGGCCGGGATCTGGGCTCGGTGGTGGCGGATGTGCGGGAGCAGCTGCGGGAAATCCCCGTGCCCAGGGATTACGAGATCGTCTTTGCCGGGGACTATGAAGAACAGCAGGAGGCTTTCAGCGAACTGGCCCTGGCTTTGATCCTGGCCTTGGTCCTGGTGTACATGGTCATGGCCAGCCTGTACGAATCGTTCCGGGATCCGCTGGTGGTCATGTTCGCCGTGCCCCTGGCGGCCATCGGCGTGGTCTGGACCCTGCTTTTGACCAACACGACCTTCAACGTGCAAAGCTTCATCGGCTGCATCATGCTCGGCGGGATCGTGGTGAACAACGCCATTCTCATCGTGGACCAGGCGTCCTTTCTGCGCAGGGGCCAGGCCATGTCGGCCATGCAGGCTGTGTTTGAAGCAGGCAAGCGGCGCCTGCGGCCGATCCTGATGACCTCCATGACCACGGCCCTGGGCCTGCTGCCCCTGGCCCTGGGCTGGGGCGAGGGCGCGGACGCCCAGGCGCCCATGGCCCGGGTGGTCATCGGCGGCCTGCTCAGCGCGTCCCTGATCACCCTGGTGGTCATCCCGATCATGTATACCCTGATCTACCGGGCCAGGGCCGGGGCAAAGGGACCTGCGCCGGCGGCAGCACAACAGTGATACAAAGGGGATATTTTCATGAAACCGACGATCATCCACCACGGCGGGGTGCAGGGCGTGACCGGCAGCTGTCATCGGGTGCAGCTGGATGCCCGCAGGGCGTTGCTTGTGGATTGCGGTCTGTTCCAGGGCCGGGATGTCCGGGACGAGGACGAGAGCGCCGGGCAGCAGATTGATTTTTCCGTCAAGGACGTCATGGCCCTGGTGGTCACCCACGTGCACATCGACCATATCGGCCGGCTACCGTACCTCATGGGCGCCGGCTTTCACGGGCCGATCATCTGTTCCAAGCCCTCGGCGCGGCTTTTGCCCCTGGTCATCGAGGACGCCCTGAAGCTGGGATTTACCCGCAACAAACGGCTCATCGGACGTTTTTTAAGGGAAGTGGATTCCCTGCTCGTGCCCCTGGATTACAAGCAGTGGCATACCATCCTGGATGACGGCCACTGGCTGGTCAGGGTCAGGCTCCAGCGAGCCGGTCATATCCTGGGTTCCTGCTACGTGGAGATGGACCTGAAGCTGCGCCGGCCCGACAACAAGGCCGTGCATTCCGGTTTTGACCAGGCCCTGGCCGGCATGCGGCCGGGCGCGCACCGGATCGTCTTTTCCGGGGATCTGGGAGCGCCCCATACCCCGCTGTTGCCTGCGCCGCGGCCGCCAAACCGCGCGGACACCCTGATTCTGGAAAGCACCTACGGCAACCGCCGGCACGAGGACCGGCGCACCAGGAAACAGCGGCTCAAGGCCGCGGTGGAACGGTCCCTGGCCAACGGCGGGACCGTGCTCATTCCGGCCTTCAGCATCGGCCGGACCCAGGAACTGCTCTACGAGTTCGAGGCCTTGATCCACGGCGGCAGCGCCAAATGGCGGGACATGGAGATCATCGTGGATTCCCCCCTGGCGGCCCGCTTCACCCAGGTCTACCGGGACCTGAAGCCCTACTGGGACGCCGAAGCGAACAAGCGGGTCCGCGCCGGCCGCCATCCCCTGAGCTTCGAGAACCTGACCACGGTGGACAGCCACAAGGAGCATATGGAAATGGTCGATCACCTGGCCCGGACCAAGCGGCCGGCCGTGGTCCTGGCGGCCAGCGGCATGGCCTCGGGCGGGCGGATCGTGAACTATCTCAAGGCCATGATCGAGGAACCCCGCCACGATATCCTTTTTGTGGGGTATCAGGCTCCGGGCACGCCGGGCTTCAATATCCAGCGCTACGCCCCTGAGGGCGGATGGGTGGAGCTGGACAACCAGCGCTTCGCGATCCGCGCCCGGGTGGAAACCATTACCGGCTATTCGGCCCATGCAGACCAGCGTGATCTGGTCAATTTCGTGCGCCGGATGCATCGCTGGCCCGGGCAGATTCGTCTGGTGCACGGCGAAGCGCAGGCCCGGGAAGCCCTGCGCGATGCACTGCTCGCGCTGGCCCGGGACCATGGCCGGGACGTGGAGGTGCTGTTGCCCGGGGCGGATTGAGGCGCCAGTGCGTTGACGGCTGCCCCGGATGCATCAGGATTTTTTCCCAAACGTGCTGGGCTTTGCAAAAGCCTTTTGGGCCGGATCGCGATTTTTTTAAGAAGTTGAAAAAAATCGTAACTACTCACCATATATGGCTTATGGCTGGTTTGCCTTGGTTTGGCTTCGTCGCAACTCCTTCGCCGACCTCGTAACATCGAACCATTGCTAGCCATGAACAAAAGCATGTGCTTTCTGCGTTTGGCAATGGTTCAACTGACGATGTCAGGCTCAGTCAGACAGGCGATAAAGCCAAACCAAGGCAAACCAACCATGCTGTGCGTGCAGCAAAAATTGTGCTGAACATTTACAAAAAATCTTGAAAAAAATCTGGACAAGTTCACTGGAACGCAGTAAAATTCTTTCCAAATATCCGACAAGGGCAAAGCACCTGAAAGGGTGTGACGCAAAGCCACCGGCCTACGTTTCGTTTTCACGGGATAAGGTAGCGGGGTCGCCGGACTGAAGGATTATTTTTCCTCTCCCTTTCTTCCCTTCCTCCCTCGGCCCTTGCCAAAGAAGTTCCCCTGTTGCGGCGTTCCAGGTTGTTGGCCGCGTTTTCCATGGTCTCGGCATCTTGGCCCAAACCACGTTCACTTGCCCCTGATGTGCATCATCGGGGTGCGGTTGAGCACGGAGCGGGCGCTGTTTCAGGAGGTGTCCGCGTGAGTTCTGTTCCGGCGAGCATCAGCGCGTATCTGGCTGAAATCAGGAAGAACAGTCAGACATTGAATGCACTGGTTGCTGACAATGAGCTGCATCCGGGTTCGACTTCGTTGAACGTGGCCAAATATATCTTGATCGAACTGGCCGAGGCCACGGCCAGGACGGTACAGTCCATTTTGGCCAGGGATATGGGCCTTGCGGTTTCCGATTATTCCCAGGTCATGCTTCAGGGCCATGCGCATGGCCTGCTCGCCGAGGACCTGTACACGCGCTTGAAGCCGTGCGCTTCCTTTCATAACAGCCTGATTCTGCGATACTGGACCCAGGACGACCAGACCATGATTCAAAGCATTCTCAACGGACAGCGTGATTTTGAAGAATTCATCACGCGGATTGAAGGGTATGTGAAGTCCGAAAACGGCGGGACAGGCTGTCCAAATGCTTGAACAAGCCTGCCGTCAAGGACTTTTTCACCGGCCATCGAGCCGTGATGAGGATGAAAAGGCCATGAACAGGGCATTCAGTCAACTTTCCAAGCGGGTGATCGGGTGTGCGGTGGAGGTGCATCGCGTGCTCGGGCCGGGCCTGCTGGAGTCCACGTACCAGCAATGCCTGGCCAGGGAATTCGACGTGAACAACATCAGGTATGTGTGGGCCCACCCCCTTGCAGTGGAATACAAGGGGATTTTTTTGGATTGCGCCTATCGTATTGATTTTTTTGTTGAAGATGCGATAATTCTGAAATTGAAGGCCGTGGAGGCGCTTTTAAAGATTCATGAAATCCAGTTGTTGACCTATTTGAAACTTTCCGGCGCCAAGCAGGGCCTTTTGCTGAACTTCAATGTGGAACAACTCAAGCTGGGTGTGGAAAGCTTTGTGCTTTGAGCCCGATTGGGGCTTGGATTGCGTGCATCTATAAAAGCGGAACATGGGTGAGCCGGCCGCTGATCAAAGAGCACACGACCCAAGGGTTTTGGGAGAAGTCAGGCGGGCTTTGACAATGGCTTTGCCGGTCTTTTGATCCTTGACAAAACTCGGATTTCGATTGTTGATATGGCATGATCTTTTTTCGAAAGAACCGGGTTATCAAAAGAATCGTGGTGCAGCTGAATAAGGCTCGTGTTTGCGCTGAAAAACGATCGTCCGGGCTGACGTTCGTCGAGGTCATGGTGGTCGTGGCCATTGCCCTGCTGCTGATGATCATCGCCACGCCGTACATGGCGGGCATGTTGCGTAACGCGGAATTGTCAACGCAAGCCCACGAGTTTTTGAGCACGTTGAATTACGCACGCAGCGAAGCCATCAAGCGGCACCAGCGGGTCACTGTCTGCAAGAGCGTTGACGGAGAGGAGTGCACCACACAGGGAGGATGGGAACAGGGCTGGATCGTGTTTGTGGACGCCGACAATACAGCCCAGGTGCAAAATCGCGAAGACATCCTTCGGGTTCGTGGGCCTCTCCGGGAGGGGACCAGTCTGAGCGGCAACCAGCCCGTGCGCAATTACGTTTCCTATGTGGGCAACGGTTCGACGCAGTACGTCAGCGGAGCGTTCCAGGCCGGAACCTTGACGCTTTGTTCGCATCAGCAAGGGGTGCAATTCATCCTTGCCCGGGCCGGAAGGGTGCGTACCCAAAGCACGACCTGCGAGTGAACGAGACGGGAAAAGAACATGCACCGCAAGCACAGCACGATTGAATCCGGGGTTTCGATCATCGAAGTCCTGATCGTGGTGGCCATTGCCGCAATCCTTGTGGGCATCGCCATCCCGGCCTTCAACCTGTTTATCGGCAACACCCGGACCAGCACCATTGCCAACGAGTTCGTTTCCGCGTTGAACCTGGCACGCAGCGAAGCCATGAAGCGGGGCACCAACGTGACGGTATGCCGGTCGACGAACGGGACGGCGTGTGCCGCCAGCGGGGACTGGGGCCAGGGATGGATGGTGTACGTCATGGACGGGACGACCTTGGTTCCGCTCCGGGTCCGCGAGGGGTTTAAGGAGACCAAGACGTTTGTCGGGGTTGGGCATTTTTTGGGAAATAACGCGGTGGTGGCCTACCAGCCTGACGGCCGCCTTAATGCAACGATCAATGAGGCAAATGATTATTTCAAAATCGACAACATGGGTAAGACCATGTGCATTTATATTAACAGTTCTGGACGGATTCGATCGCAAAAGAATTGCTGAATGGGCCGCCTCCAATCCCAGGAACAAGCAGATCGCCGGGATATTCAAGGAAGCGGGATTGATCGAGAAATATGGCTCAGGGATTGTCCGCGTCCATCGAACCATGCTTCAGGCCGGAGCTCCAGCGCCTCTCTTCGAGCCCATGGCGCATAGTTTCAAGGTTACGCTGTTTCCGGTCGGTAATGGCGGAGTAAATGCTTTGCTCTCCCACGTCCGGAACCATCCAGGGCAAAACACCGGGGAGATTTCTCAGGCCCTGGGCTTGCCGAGAAGGACCGTTGAACGCCGGATCAAGGAGTTGAAGAGTCAAGGGCGGATAGAATTTCGGGGTGCTCCGAAGACGGGCGGGTATCATGCCTGCTAACCTGGTCCTCACTCTATCATGTTTCCGGATGGAAACTGGATTGAAGGTTAGTTCATGGCTAAATTGAAACAGAACCTTACTCGCACTCATCCCGCTGGCTTCTCCCTCCTGGAAGTCCTGGTCGGGCTGATCATTCTAGCTGTCGGGCTTCTGGGGCTGGCTGGATTACAGGTGATGTCCCTGCGGCAGAACAATGACGCGTATCTGCGTTCCCAGGCCACGCTGATGGCCTACGACATCCTGGACCGGATGCGGGCCAATCGGAGTCATGCCATTGACGGCAGGTACGAGATTGATTTCGATGAATCGCCTGCATCATCACTGCCGGATGCCGTGAAGTCAGACCTTGCACTCTGGAAGGGAGCCCTGAGCGCCACCCTGCCCGGCCCGGGCGACGGGTCTATTGAAATGTCAGACAATACGGTCGTTGTCGTGACCATCAAATGGCAGGAAAAAAAGTTCAGGGAAACCACGGATGGAGCAGACACTGAGTGGCTGGAATTCACCACCCAGTCGGAATTGTGAGGATGTATAGCATGCAGAAGTTGTCGCACAGCCAGACCGGCCTCTCTGTAGTTGAAGCCCTGGTAACCATGGTCATCCTGATGATCACCCTGGGCGGGGTGTACCAGATTTTCCAGAGCAATTCCCTGACCTACAGAATGCAGGAAGGACTGGCCAGGGTGCAGGAAAATGGCCGGTTTGCCATGGATTTTTTGGTGAATGATGTCCGGATGGCGGGGTATTTGGGATGTATATCAGATGTAAGTCGATTAAATATTGTTTTGAAAGATAAAACAAGCTATATGTACAATTTTAAAGAGTCAGCCAGTGGTTATGAGGCTAACGACAGTTTACAATATCCTTTAGAAGATAGAGATGGTACATGGTCGAGCAGTACTAATAGCAGCATCTCCAAGGCTTCTGTTAAGGCAACGATTGGCGCTTTATCCTTGTTGCCTGGAAGTGATATATTAATAATTAGGAGAGCTTATGATGATGGCGTTTCTGTTACAAAAGATCCAAGTAAAAAACATCAAGCAGCGACTATCCATACAATTAAGGAGCATTCATTTGAATTAGCAGATATTGTATTAGTATCCGATTGCGATGTAGCAGCAGTTTTTCAAGTTTCAAGCACTCCACAATCGCATTCAATTACACATAATACTGGAACTATACAGGTACCAAGCCCAGATGGATCAGGAAATGTTGCGGTAGGTCCAGAAAATGAAACTAGCAATTTAGGAAAAAGTTTTGAAAGCGGTTCATTTTATTGGATATCCACATTTTCGTTTTATGTTGCACTAAATACATCAGGAAATCCTAGTTTGTATAGAAAGAGAGGAAACGATTCAGCACAGGAATTGGTTGAAGGCATAGAAAGTATACAGTTGTTATACGGAGTAGATACTTCTGAAGATAGAAATGTTGATACTTACGTCACTGCAGCTTCTGTTCCTGACTGGAGCAAAGTTCGAAGTGTAAAGATCGGGTTGCTTGTAAGCACGATGGATGAAATCCGTGGAATGGATACGAATACAGATAGTTATAACGTGCTCGGGACAAGTATCGGACCCGCGAATGATATGCGCATTCGCCGGGTATTTACTGCTACGGTAGGTTTGCGCAACCGTTTGAAATAGGATGTTGCCAGATGGTTCATCGCGATTCAGCCTGTCAAGATATTTATAACATGGAACAAGGCTCGGCTCTGGTCATTGCATTAGTTATGCTTGTGGTCTTAACCCTGATGGCCATAGCCGGAATGCAGACCACCTCCATCCAGGAACGGATGGCCGGAAACCTGCGCGACAAGAATCTTGGCTTTCAGGCAGCGGAAGCTGCGCTGCGCGAGGCGGAGATGTTCTTGCAGTCCGCAGTGTTGCCGAGTTTCAACGGAACGGACGGCCTCTACCAGTCAAATGTATTTGATGGGTCAGATTGGACTAGTTCAACTTTTTGGTCAAACAGCACAAATTCTCATGAATATGAATTTGATATCAGCGATGTTACAACCATGCCCCGCTATATCATCGAAGAATTGCCGCCGGTGCCGGAAACTGTCCCCAGCCTGGCCGCGGACGAGCCCATACCGGATTCCGCGATGTACCGCGTTACAACACGCGCTGTTGGCGGCACCGAGGGCGCGGAAGTTATTTTGCAAACAACATATAAACGCTGATTCTTCACATCCTCAACCCGGAAATCAAGGGAACGCAGCAATTATGCGGGAGCTTGGCGCAAAAAGTCGTTTGTGGCCAGACAATGAGAAGGCGGCCTCTGCAATGACCTCGGTCAGGAGGGATATGAACTTCCGCATTGAATACAATCCATGTCGGGAGGCGATATGAAAAGAATATTTATCGTATTTCTCATCGCATTATCATATCATTTCTTTTGTATTTCTCCCTTGCATGCCTTGGACATTTCCAACGTCCCCCTTTTTGTCACGCAGTCCGTCGAGCCACGTGTCATGCTTGTGATGTCCAACGATCATCAGTTATACATTAAGGCGTATACGGACTATTCTGATTTGGATGGAGACGGACAACTGGATACAACGTATAATGACGAAATTGACTATTACGGCTATTTTGGAGTGTATAATTGCTATACCTATTCATCTGGCCGGTTCAACCCGACAAGTGTCGCCAGTGGGGCAAACAACCATCATTGCGGAGCGACGGAATGGAGCGGAAATTTCCTGAACTGGGCTACGATGACCAGGATGGATGTCATCCGCAAAGTGCTCTACGGTGGATATCGGTCAACTGACGATACAACAACTGTTTTGGAGAGGGCATTATTGCCCTATGATGTACATTCCTTTGCCAAGGTGTTCACGACTGATTCCACGTCTGAAATGCAAAAGTATGTTCCCTACGCGGAAACCGAGGTCAGTATTTGTAATGTGACCTATGTCACATCCGGTGTATCCAAAGATGTAACCGAAGCTCCGCATATGCGGATCGCCAGCGGGAGTTGGCCGCTGTGGGCCTCATCCGAGGTAACCCAATGTACATGGGATACTGGTAGTGGCCAAGTAAAGGATAAGGTTAGACCTAGTAGCTCTACACATAAGCTGGATATACACAATGTGCTCGTTTCCGTATGCGAATCCGGTTTCGAAGAAGACAATTGCCAGACCTATCCCAGCGGTAACAAGAAGCCGGTTGGTTTGTTGCAGATCTACAGCGAAGGTACGCAAAAGGCGCCGTTGCGCTTTGGGTTGATGACCGGCAGCTACCAGAAAAATTTATCCGGCGGGGTGCTGCGACGGAATATCGAACCCATTGTCGGCAATGCGACAACAACGCAGAACGAGATTGATCAGGACTCGGGCATTTTCTTGAACCAGGGGGATAGCGATGTCGGCATTATTAACACGTTGAACCGGTTACGGATCAGCAGTTACAACTATGGGGACGAGAAATATGGAGAAAGCTGCGGCGACCCCGGCATCACGAGCATATCAGACGGCGACTGCGTCGAATGGGGCAACCCACTCAGTGAGATTTATCTTGAGGCGTTACGCTATTATTCGGGCAAGACAACTCCCACATCCGCCTTCAATGCCAATGACAGTTCATATATTCCTTCCCTGCCGCAGGTAACCTGGACGGACCCGATTCCCTCTACGGATTGGTGTGCGGACTGCAGCATGGTTGTCATTTCAACTGGATTGAACTCCTTTGACACGGACCAGTTGACGAACGACATTTCCGTGGATGCCGATGCCCTGACCGACCAGGTCGGCGCTTATGAAGGTTTGAGCAGCACCCTTCTTGTGGGAGAGGGCGGAACTGCCACGGACAGCGACAAGCGTTGTACGGCCAAGACAGTGAGCGGTCTGTCCGAGGTCAAAGGTATCTGTCCGGAAGTGCCGAGTATGGAGGGCGGTTACCACATCGCTGGATTGGCCTATCATGCCTGGACCAATGATTTACGATCAACGTACCAGGGCGAAACGAACCTGATGACCTATACCGTGGCGCTGGCCGAGAGTTTGCCCCGCTTCGAAATTCCTGTTGGCGACGGCATGATTACGATTTTGCCGGCGTGCGAGGCTAATAGCAATAAGGATGCTGGTCACGCTGACAGCGGATGGAGAATTTGCAGCATGACAGACCTCGTGGTGGAAAGTTTGACGTACAATGGGTCTGATATAGTGGCCGGACAGCTCCTTGTTTCCTGGGAGGATTCCACTTGGGGCAACGACTATGACATGGACGGCATTTCCCGTTTGGAATTTTGCGTGGGCAGCGCTTGCGGCGGGGGTGTGAGCTACGACCAGATTCGGATCACTTCATCCGTCCAGCAGGCTTATGCCGGCCATGCCCTACGTTTCGGGTACACCATCACCGGTAGCACGGAGGACGGGATACGTTTGCCGGTTCTGCGGCCTGGCGAAAAGAATTTTAGTATACTGGCCGGGGGGAGCCGACCTTTTGGCGTGACGGCGCCAACCACGGACCTGCGTACTGTTGGGGAGTCCGCAGCCCAACTTCTGGAAAATCCCCTCTGGTACGCTGCAAAATACGGCGGGTTTATCGATCAAAACAACAACGATTGGCCGGACCTGCTTGAAGAGTGGTCCACCGATGAGACCGGCGTTCCTGACAATTACTTCAAGGCCACGAATCCGGCTGACCTTTTCGAGGCCCTGGGCACGGTTTTTGAGACCGTGGTTAAGACATCCTCCTCCGCGGCTTCTGTGGTGGCCAACTCGGTGCGCCTGGATACGGGAACATACGTTTATCAGGCCCGCTTTCGGACTAACGATTGGTCTGGAGAACTGTTGGCCTATCCTGTTCAGATGGATGGCAGTGTTGACGAGGCGGACTGGGAAGCGGGGCTAAAGCTTCCTGATCATGGCGCTCGGAACATCTATACCATCAATACATCCGCCGATCCCAAGGGTGTGGCCTTTGCCTGGGACAATCTCAACGTCACCCAAAACGCCACAATCGCGGACAATGCCCTGGACGGGCAAGCCATCATCAACTACATCCGCGGCGACCAGAGCAAGGAACTACAGAATGGTGGCAGTTTTCGGGATCGGGAGCGCCTGCTTGGAGACATTATCAACTCGGACCCGGTCTTTGTGGGTGCAGCGAATTATGGATATAATGTTTCTACAATTACAGAAGGATATACGACCGATCCATTGGTTGAAGGCGCTTATAACCAATTCCTGAACAGCATCAGCACCAGGGAAAAAATGATCTACCTCGGCGCCAACGACGGCATGCTGCATGGCTTCAGGGCTGAAGACGGGGTTGAACAATTTGCCTTCATACCCAATGAAGTCATCCCCAAATTGAAATATTTGACGCTACAGAACTATGTGGACAATCATCAATACTTGGTCGACGGCCCTCCCAGGGTCGGGGACGCATATATCGACGTCGGCCTTGGGAACCAATGGAGAACGATACTTGTGGGGTCTACCGGGGCAGGGGGCAAATCAGTTTTTGCTCTTGATATCACTGACCCTGACAATTTTAGCGGGAACAACGTGCTGTGGGAGTTTACCCATGCAGACCTTGGCTACACTATTGGGCAGCCGACCATCGCCCGACTGGCCAGCGGGGACTGGGTTGCGATTTTCGGCAACGGATACAACAGCACGAGCAATGTGGCTAAACTGTTTATTGTCAACCTGGCTACCGGCGGCAAGCCCGGGCATGCGACGGACATGACGCCGATCATACTCGATACCGGCATCGGTGATAGTACATCACCCAACGGCATGGCCACGCCCATTCCCGTGGACACGGACGGGGACCGGATCACGGATTATATTTATGCCGGGGATATGCTGGGCAATTTGTGGAAGATTGATGTCAGTAGTAGCAATGACAATCAATGGGATTTTTTCTTTAAGCAAGGTCAGGATGTTTATCCATTGTTTACTGCTGCTGATAGTAACAACAATACACAACCCATAACGTCACGACCTGTGGTCAGCGCCCATCCTGATGGCGGGTACATGGTTTATTTTGGAACCGGCAGGTTCTTTGCGACAGGAGATGATGATGTTTCAAGTGTAAGTACCTTTCAATCTTTTTACGGAATACGTGACCTAGACACGGACAACTCGCATATTACCGAAAGGGATCGCAGCACTTTACAAGAGCAGGAAATTACGCATGAACAAATATTTAGTGACATTGATTTCAATTACCCGGTTCGGGTGACCACCAAGAATGCCGTCAACTATACAGACACGTCTGATCCAACAGATAACCCCGTCAAGCGCGGCTGGTATATTGATTTGATCAAACCGACCAATGTGCTGCAAGGGGAGCGAGTGATCAGCCCGGCCTTGCTGCGAAGCGGGCGGATCATCTTCAACACCTTGATTCCTTCATCCGAGCCGTGCGATTTTGGCGGGAAGACATGGCTGATGGAACTGGACGCCATTACCGGCGGACGTCTGGACTATTCACCGTTTGATTTCAACGGTGATGGTATTTTCAATACGGATGATTATGTGACCATTACGGTTACCGAAGAGGGGGAGGTGAAGCAGATTCCCGTTCCTGTCACCGGCATCCAGCTGGACGTGGGCATCGCCAAGACGCCGGCGGTCATCTCGGCCGGCGATACGGAGTATAAGTATTTCAGTGGATCCAGCGGTGATATGCAGGTTGTCACCGAAAATCCCGGGGATGCAGCCGCGACAGGCCGCCAATCCTGGCGGCAGTTGCGATAAATTAGTTAGTCAGTCCTGAAAAACACAGCAACACTCTAAAAACATTTGACATTTCATCGTCTTTACTGTAACATTTTCGACCAGTTCATGCAGTAAAACTGTAAAAATCCGGTCGAAAAATTACTGAA
>DSBL01000058.1 GCA_011049455.1 Desulfonatronum sp.
AGATCACCGCACCGGTCAGCGGGTCCTGGAGAATGGCCCGCGGATCGTAGTTGTCCGCGACCATCTTGCACGGCGGATTGACGCAGTGCCGGCACTGTTCCGGGAAGAACAGCCAGTTTTTCAGTTTCCCGTCTTCCACGACCTCGGTGAAGCGCACGAGTTTCAGGGTGTTGTAGGACAAGTCCTTGGGGTTCTGATGCGAACCCCAGTTCCTGGTCTCCTCGGCCGGCAGCTTTTTCCACTGCTTGCAAGCGACTTGGCATCCGCGGCAGGCCGTACATTTGGTCAAATCGATGAAAAAGGTCTTTCCTTGCATGGCGTATCACCTCCTATGCCTTGCGGATGTTGACCATGAAGGCCTTGGTTTCCGGAATGCCGGTATTCGGATCTCCAACCGACGCGGTCAACAGGTTGGCGGAATCGCCGCCGTCCTTGGGATGCACCCAGCCGTAATGCCAGGGAATGCCCACCGTGTATACCGTCTCATTTCCGATCTTGAAGGGCTCCAGCCGCGGCGTGACAATGGCTACCGCCGTCACCTGGCCGCGTTCGCTTTCCACGATGACCTTGTCGCCGTTTTCAATGCCCCGCAACTTGGCCAGTTCCGGATCGATTTCCGCGAACATCTGCGGTTCGCATTCCAAGAGCCAGGGGGTCCAGCGGGTCATGACCCCGGACTGCCAGTGCTCGGTCACTCGATAGGAGGTGCCGATGAACGGGAAACGCGGGTCGCAGACGTTGTGCTTTTCACCCTTGAAGCGCAGGGCCGTGGGGTTGTGCAGTTGCTTGGAGAAGAGATGGTCCTCCACCGGGCATTCAATGGCCTCGTAATGCTCGGGGAACGGTCCGTCGTTCAGGCCAGGCCCGTACAGCCGGCCAAAGCCTTCCTTGGTCATGATGAAGGGATGCTTATCCCCGGGCTTCCAGCCGCCGTCCGGCACATCGCCGACCCATTTCTCGCCGTCCCAGATGATCACCGGCTTGTTGGGCGCATAAGGCTGGCCTTCCATGTTCACGGAGGCGCGGTTGTAGAGAATCCGGCGGTTGACCGGCCAGCACCAGGACCAGCTGGGGAACAGGCCGATCTTGGCCTGCATTTCCGTCTGGGTTTTGTCGCGGCGGGCCATCAGGTTTCCGGCCTCGGTATAGGAGCCGCAGTGCAGCCAGTTGCCCGAGCAGGTGGACCCGTCGGCCTGGAGCAGGGCGAAGCTGGGCACCTGGGTGCCGGCCGCATAGGTCTTGTCGCCGATGGTCACGTCCTTGAGGAAGTAGCCGTTCAGCAGCTTGGCCGTCTTGTGCGGGTCGAACTCGTGATGTTCGGACACGCCGTCCAGGTTGAAGTTCAGGATCGGATCCGGGAGTGCCCCGCCTTCCTTGGCGTACAAATCCTGGATCTTGGCCATCAGCTCGACCATCATGTCCCCGTCCGGCTTGCAGTCGCCCTTGGGCTTGGGCCCGGCATAGCGCCACTGGATCCAGCGGCCGGAATTGGAGATGGAGCCTTCCTTTTCATAGGACACGGCCGGCG
The DNA here is from genome assembly GCA_011049455.1 of Desulfonatronum sp. Lineage (GTDB taxonomy): Bacteria > Desulfobacterota > Desulfovibrionia > Desulfovibrionales > Desulfonatronaceae > Desulfonatronum. Next base: position 1,529 of record DSBL01000058.1, read on the forward strand.
GCAGGCAGAAGACCTCGGTCTTGATCGCGGCCGGATCCATGCCTGGCCCCTTCCAGAAGGAGGAGGTCTCGTTGTCGAAGAGCAGGGCAGTAACCATCCAGTCCAGCTTGGTCAGGGCCTCGCGGGTCTTGTTGGAATTGGCTCCGCACCCGGCCGGGTTCTGGCCCCAGGCGAAATAGCCCTTGAACTGGCCCTGGAGCATCTTGTCGAAGAGCACCAGCCAGGAGCAGTTCTGACCTGCGTCCAGCTTGGGCAGCCATTTGTAGCTGTCGGCTATTTCCGCGGCGGGGTACATGGCCTTGAGCAGGCTGGCCATGTATTTGGGCCGGTTCTGCCACCAGTTGGCCGCCTTGGGATCCGGCGGAGTCTGCAAGGTGGTGGCGTTGTAGTCGTCCAGGGTGGCCAGGTTGGCCCGCGGGGTGGGCATGTAGGCCGGAATGATGTGGAAGAGCAAAGCCTGGTCCGTGGAACCCTGAACGTTGGATTCGCCGCGCAGGGCGTTCACGCCGCCGCCGGCCACGCCGATGTTGCCCAGCAGGAGCTGGATAATGCACATGGCCCGGATGTTCTGCACGCCCACGGTGTGCTGGGTCCAACCCATGGCGTACATGCTCGTTCCGGACTTGTCCGGGGCGCCCGTGGCCGCATACGCCTTGTAGACCTCGAGCAGCTTTTCCTTGGGCGTGCCGCAGGTCTTGGAGACCCGGTCCAGGGTGTAGCGGTCATAGTGCTTCTTGAGCAGCTGGTACACGCACCGCTTGTCTTTCAGGGTGAGATCCCGTTTCGGCAGGCCTTCGGCGTCCAGTTCATAGGCCCAGGTCGACTTGTCGTATGCACCGGTTTTGGGGTCATAGCCTGAGAACAGGCCGTTCTTGAAGGAGAAGTCCTTGCCCACGATGAACGAGGCATTGGTGTAGTTGACGACGTATTCCTGGAAAAACAGGTTGTTGTCCAGGATGTACTTGATCATCCCCCCCAGGAACGGGATGTCCGAGCCCGTGCGCAAACGGGCGAAGATGTCCGCCTTGGTGGAGGTGCGGTTGTAACGGGGATCAACATTGATCAGGGTAGCCCCTTTTTCCTTGGCCTTCATGATCCATTTGAAGGAAACGGGGTGGTTTTCCGCGGGGTTGCACCCCATCATCAGAATGCAATCACTGTTCATCAGGTCGATGTAGTGATTGGTCATCGCGCCGCGTCCGAACGACTCTCCCAGAGCCGCTACAGTGGCGCTGTGTCAGATCCGCGCCTGGTGCTCGATGTACACCAGGCCGAGGCTGCGGAGCATGGACCCGTAGAGCCAGCACTCCTCGTTATCCAGGGCCGCCGAGCCGCAGGACGCGATGGCATCGGTGCGGTTGACCACCTGACCCTGGTCGTTGGTCAGCTTGAAGCTGCCGTCGCGGGCGGTCTTCACGTGCCGGGCGATACGATCCAGGGCCCAGTCCCAGGACTTGATCTCCCACTCGCTGGAGTAGGGCGCCCGGTACAGGACCTTGGTGATCCGGTCTTCGTTTTCAGCCAGTTGGTACAGGGATGCGCCCTTGGCGCAGAGCGCACCCTCATTGATGGGATGGTCCGGGTCGCCTTCCACGTTGATGGCCCGGCCCTGGCCTTCCAGGGACGTGTGCACGATCAGGCCGCAACTTACGGAACAGTAACAACAGATGGTGGTTGTTTCCTTTGCCCAGCGCAGGCGCAAGAGTTGCGCCTTGGCAACGGTGGGCTTGAGGTCAAAACCCAAGCCGCCGAATGCCAGAGCCGAGCTGGCCACAGCCGAGAACTTCAAGAAATTCCTTCGGCTAACCTGCATACCGCCTCCTTGAACAGTAAAAAGTTGAACGAGATCAATCCTCATTGGCCACGGATTTCGCGGCCTTGAAACACCAAAAGATCGTACCCGGACGCCCTGAAGGCCATGGTGTCCAGAGTGAGAGGTTTGTGCAACAATGTGTTGCAGGCCAGTTTGAGCATTTTCCCGGCTCGAGCGAGAACAGACCCGAGATCGAGGCCCAGACCAAAGAAGGGCAGAGAGGAACAAGCAAATGACGACGTGGAGCAGGACATGACCTTTTCTCCGTGAAAAGGGGAAGGCGTTATTGCCCAGTACGATATTGGTATAAATCTTATGGGCCTTCTTGAAAAAAAGGTCAAGCCCCGGAATAATTACTCAAGGTTTGGCACAAATCCGCATGCCAGTTCAGCGATCAGGGGGAGCAGAACCCTGGTGCGGTTGTTGAACCGAAATTCCAGTTCCTTGATATACAATGGGAATCTTTCCGGCGAAAGCCCCTTGCAGCGGCGGGTGTGCTCCAGGGCGAAGCGCACAAAAGAGCCCTTTACGGATGCGGGTTTGCCGAGGTTCATGGTCGGGTTGATGGGACAAGGCGGCGGAACATGCGTGCAGAATAGCAGCGCATCGTATTCCTGATAGGGGGAGGTGAAAAAGATTTTTCCCAGCTGGCCGATTTGCAGCCCGGGATCATGATGGAAATTAAAGGCTGTTTTTGGAAAAATTCCCGGGAGAAGAGTCGCTGTGGCCTGGTCGGCATGTTCCCTGATGCCAAAGATCGGGACAGGGGTTGTTGCCTTGTCCTGATGCGAAGGAACCATGCGTCCCCGCGAGGCAGAGAACACCCGTTGCTGCATGCTGAAAAAGGTTCGGGCATCGTTTGCGTTGGCGGCAATGGCGCAACGCAGGGTGGTTACGGCCTTGTAAACCGTATTGTATGCCAGATTCAGCTCCCTGCTCATGGCCAGGACAGTGTAGTCCATGGCAAAAAAAGTGATGATTTGCAGCCATTGCCTGCAGGCCAGTCCGCCGTTGTTGATCCAGCGTCCGCTGAAGTCGTGGAAGGTATACCCGCACCTGGCGCACCTGCGTCGCTGGTCGCGCAGTTTATAGGTCTTGCGGTGCCGGCAACGGGGACAGAAGCGCTGATGGTTTTTCCAGCAAAACCGCACCAGATATCGGAAGGCTCGAGTTTCACTTTGCAAGAGGTTGTCGATTTCTTCGGCGTGCATGATCCGTATTTAACCGTCATGGCCTGATGCTGGCAACAATGCGATCAACGCCGGTTTCGGCGGAAGAACATTTGACATATCCGGACACGTTATTTCCTTTAGTCCCTGATCAATCAGTTTTGAGCAACTTTTTAAAAGGAGAATTTTTTGAAAGCCATTCTATAATATATTGAAATATAATATTATTTTTTTAAGTCCCGGATATCGTAAGAATATTTTACTTGCATCCTTGTCATGGGTTCAAGTTTTTGGCAGAAAGAGCGAGAATGAATCAAAGTGATTCCGATGGATTATTTCAAAAGCATGGCGTGCCATTCTTTTGATTGTCGTTGCAAGACGTGTTGTTGTGCAAAAAGCGATCAACTTCTACAGGAGGATGAAGCCGTGGTGGATATGAAAAAAATACTGTGCGCCGTTGATTTTTCCGAGGTCAGCCCGATGGTCGCCAACTATGCGCATACATTGGCCAAGGCGTTCGGGGCGGAAGTGATTCTACTCTATTCCGCCCCTTCCTTGAACCAATATGTCAGTTTTCACGTTCCTCCCAATTCCATTGAAACCTTTGTCGGCGAGATCGTCTCCGGCGCCGAGCAGAGCATGGAAACCTTTATTGCCCAATATTTGCCCGACGTGAAGGTCACCGGGCGCGTGGTCAGCGGGTATGCGGCCGAGGAAATCGTGAAGTGCGCCGATGAGGAAAAGGTGGACATGATCGTCATGGGCACGCACGGCCGAAAGGGCATCGACCGGATTCTGTTCGGTTCCGTTGCCGAAAAGGTGGTCAAGAGTTCCAATTGCCCGGTATTGACCTTGAGGCCCTTTTGCCCGGTGCGTTTTGACGAGAAATAGCAATCCTCTTAGCGGTGTTTAAGAAAGCGTTGTTGCACCCGACATCCATTGGGGGACGCCTTGGCCATCACCATTTCGTTGGGTAAAAAAAGACCTCCCCCGGGAGTGGACTTGGGCAGCGGCTGGATCAAGGCTGTCAGTCTGGGATTGCGCCGTAAAAAGCCTTTTTTGGAAAAGTTGGGCCGAGCGCCCCTTGGTGTCGCGGAACAGGACAAGTCAGAGCAGGCCGCTTCCCGATTGATCGAGCTCTGGCAGCGACTGGCCATCCGCGATAAAATGGTTGTTTCGGCAATGACCGGCCACGCAGTGATCATCAAGCGCGTGACCATCCCCTCGGAGGCCGCCGCGAATATGGAGCTGTTTTTGACCAAAGAGGCCAGGCAGTACATTCCCTTTGACCTGCAGGACGTTTACCTGGATCATCAAATACTTGGGCCTGGAACCAAGGAGGGCTCCCTGGAAGTGGTTTTAGTGGCCAGCAAGAAAAAGGAAGTCCAGGAACGTTTGAATATTCTCACAAGGGCGGGCCTGGAAACCCGGGTCATGGACGTGGATGCGTTTGCCCTGAACAATTGTTTTGAATTCAATTATCCGGAATTCCGGGAAAAACCGCAGTATCTCCTTGATCTGGGCGGACAGTTGAGCGTCTTTTGTGTTGCCTTGCGTGATCAGCTTGTCTTTCAGCGGGAATTAAGTCTGGGCGGCCAACAGCTCACGGATCGCCTGGTCAAGGTTTTGAATAAATCCAGGGCGGATTGTGAAAAATTGAAGATCAACGGGCCGGGCGAGCTCTCCGAACAAGAGCAGGAAGTGTTGTTTGCGGAGCTTGATGCGTGCATCTCTTCCTGGACCTCGGAGATCAGAAGACTGATGGGGTTTTACGTGGGGTCGGTGCCCGACTCGACAGCCGCCAGGAATCTGTTTCTTTCCGGCGGGTGCAGTCTGCTTTTCGGGCTCAAGGAACGGTTGGCCTCGGAATTGCAAATAAATATCCACTATTTGGACCCATGGCGCAAGCTGGTGCCTGATTCCGGCCGTTTTGATCCGGCGTATCTGCAAGCGGTTGGTCCCCAGTTCGCAGTCGCAACCGGTTTGGCCCTGCGCGAGGCCCTGGCATGATCCGCATCAACCTTCTGCCCCCGGAAAAGCGTCCCAGGATTTCAACCCTGCGTCTGGATATGGGTGTCTTGGGGCTGACAACGGTGCTTGTCGGCGGAGCGATCCTGTTGTCGTATTTATGGATATCCGGGCAGGTGAAGGATTTGGAGGCTGTCCATCAGGTCAGGGATGCCGAAAATACGGCCCTATTGGCCGAGGTGGCCAGGGCTCGGAGGATGGAGAATGAGATGAAGGCCATTCAGGGCCGGATCGAGGTGATCAAGGAAATTCGCGGGATCCAGTCGCTCCCGGTGCGCTACGTTGACGCCTTGATTTCCGTGCTGCCTGAAGAGCGCATCTGGTTTGAGACGTTTCATTTGGACAAAAACGGCGTGTTGCAGCTCAAAGGCGTGGCCATGGACAATCAGTCCTTTGCCGCCTACGTCGAAATCCTGCGCACCTCGGCTTTTGTCCGCGGCGTGGTCACGGAGCGCACGCTGCGCCGTGAGGTGCAGGGGTTGACCCTGGTGGAATTCCATTTTCGGGTGATGTTCGGGCCGCCGCCCAACGAGTACTACCAGCAACAGGTTGAACATGGATAGACAATCTGTGATCAAGCGCTTGGAGAGCTTGAGCAAGACGCACAAGCTCCTGCTGCTCATCGCCCTTGTGCTGGTGGTTGCGGGCAGTTACGTTTTTTTCAGTCTGTTGCCGAATCTGGAGCGGATATCCAGTCTGCGCGAGGAGATCAGCGTCCTGGAGGCGTCCATCGCGGCCAACCGCCGCCTCGCGGCCAGGCTCCCGCAGCTTGAGCAGGAAATGGCCGTGCGGGAATACGAATTGGCACTGGCCAAGATGCTTTTGCCCGAGGACGCCCAGGAACGCGAACGCCTGCTGGCGGCCATTGAGCGGCTGGGCATGGATGTGGGGGTCGAGTTTCTGCTTTTTCAGCCGGGAAACGAGGTCAAGCATGATTTTTACGCCTCCCGGGAGGTCCAGTTGCGCATGCGCGGCGAGTTTCACAACATGCTCACCTTTTTTGACCGCATGGCCAGACTGGACCGGCTTGTCAGCCTGGACCGCCTGCGCCTGCAGCCCACCGCAGCGGCCGGTGCCGGCCCGGTGATCCTCAACGCCGAAAGCGCCATCCAGGTCTACAGGGCGCTCAGCGAGCAGGAAATCAAAGCGGCCCAGGAAGCCGAGAAACAGCAACCACAGCAGGGCCGGCGCCGGCAATAGCCGAGAGTGGAACAGGGAGCAACAGGTCATGATTGTCCGGATCGCCGCCTTTTGCCGATGGTTGACGTTTACCCTGTTGGCGTGGGCGGTGTTCTTTTTTTCGGATCCGGCGCGGGTCCTGAGCGAGCAGGCCGGAGAGGAATCCTTTCTGGGAACCGCCACGGAATTGCCTGTCTGGCTGCAAACCCCGGATGGATATGTTTATAGGCCAAAGGATAAGCCCGACCCTTTCCGACCCTTTATTCGCCAGGTCCCAGAGGAGGAGACATTTCGCCCGCTGGCGCCCCAAAGGCCCCTGACCCCTTTGGAGAGGGTCGAGGTCAGTCAACTCAAGGTGGTGGGGATCATGCGGCAAGGGCGGCATCACAAAAGTGCACTGGCCATGGTGGAGATGCCTGACGGCAAGGGATACGTGCTTCGCCCTGGGGTGACGGTGGGACGATATGGCGGAGTTGTCGACCGGATTACCACCAACGAGGTGGTTGTTTTGGAACAGGGGCATGACATCACCGGCCGAGAGCAGACCCGGGAAATTGTTCTCAAGTTGCAACCTAGCCAGGGAGAGGCGCGTGATTAATCCAATGTTTATAAACATAGCCTTCGGCCGATGCGTTGCATCCCGGAGTTGTTGGCCGCGAATGGCGGGGCTTTTTTTGTTGATGCTTTGGTTGCCCGCCTGTGCTGTCGGACCTGCTCACCCAGAATCGGCTGTAGTCTTGCCCATGTCTGGAGACCAGGCGGAGGAGCTGCAGTTCGGGGAGGTTGAGGCCCAAGAGTTGGTGGTCGCACCGGAGCCATCCGCGTCAAGACACGTTTTGCAGCGGTTTTCTTTTTTTCAGGGTGACAATGAAGGGTTGGGCGTGCGCATGGAGGCCGGCCGCGAGATTGACTGGCAAGCCCTGCCCGCCAGACGCGGACAATTGCGCTTTGTTTTCCCGGACATGGCCGGACCAGCATCAATGACCAAATTGTATCAGTTGCATGAATTCGAACACCCTCTGAAAACCGCCCTGTTGCGGAACGCGTCCGAAGGCCTGGAGCTGTTGCTGACGGCCACAAGGCCGGTTACGGTTATTGAAAAACGCAGCGCCGGGACTTTGGTACTGTTATTTCAAGAACAATCCGATCGTGCATCGGCATCAGCACGGCCCCTTTCTGGTCGCGATTCCGCGATGCCGCAACCGTTGGTCGGTCGCCAAGGGGGCGCTCTTTCTGCAGCGGATGAGCCGGATCTTGCCGGGTTGATGGAGGCGCATACGCTCTTTCCCGGCATGCGGGACGACTACAACGGAGAACCTATTTCCATTGATCTCCAGAATGCCGAGGTGGAACATGTGCTGCGGCTGATCGGAGAGGTGGCGGGATACAATCTCATTCTTGACTCCGATGTGGGTGGCAGAATTTCCATGAAGCTGGACAATGTGCCCTGGGATCAGGTTCTGGATCTTGTCCTGGTGCAGAGAAATCTGGGCGTGGTGATCCGGGGCAACATCCTGCGCGTAAGCACGGTCCAACGCCTGGAGTCCGAGCGGGAACAGGCAAGGCGGGCCAGGGAAGCAACCATGCAGGCCCAGGAAACAATCCAGCGCCTGGAACCCTTGCAAACCGCCTACATCCAGATCAATTACGCAACAGCGGCGGAGATGGATGCGCGTACCAGACCCTTTCTCAGTGATCGCGGGAGACTTAGTGTTGACCCCAGGACAAACACTTTGATCATTACAGATACGCCCATGCAAATCAGGCAGGTTCAAGGGATGATCACCCGTCTGGACCGGCCTGAGCGTCAAGTGCTCATTGAGGCGCGGGTGGTTTACGCCACGGATGATTTCCAGCGCGGTTTGGGTCTGCGATGGGGCGGGGGAATCGAAGGCATCACCACGGAATACTGGCGGGGCCTCTACGGGGCGGCCGGAGAAGGGACGCCCATCAACCAGGGAGGTGTGGAGCAAACCGGATATCTGGTCAACACTCCGATAGCCACGGCGGCCACATTCGGCATAGGCGGCTTTATTTCCAAGCTTATCGGACCGGATATGTTTACCTTGGATGCCCAACTTCAACTGGGGGAATTAAAGAATATCGCCAAAACCGTCTCCTCCCCCCGGGTCGTGACATTGAACAATCAGCGGGCCGAAATCGAACAAGGCACGCGTATTTCCATCCAAGTCCCCGATGAGCGGGGCACACGTACCGATTATATTGACGCGGTCCTCAAGCTTTCAGTTTTGCCGCAAATCACACCGGACAACAAACTCATTCTTGATTTGGAGATTCGGGATGACAATCCAAGTCCCGATGGCCAGGATGTGGAAACCAAGACCACGCGCACACGGCTGATGGTGGATGACGGCCAAACCCTGGTCCTGGGCGGCGTGCTCAAGGCAACGGAAGAACGCCTGGAAAACAGGGTCCCCGGTCTCGCGGACATTCCTGCCTTGGGCTGGCTGTTCAAAAGCCGGCTTTCCAGGGCCAGAAACCAGGAACTGCTGATCTTTATCCGACCAAGCATTCTTTGAATTTGTGGTTGCTTCGACGTGCCTCCAGGACACGGGGAGCATTTTCCACCAAGCTGTGGTGGGCCAGAGAGCCCATTTTTTTGTTTCCCACCGAGTTTTTTTGGAGACATTGTGTCAACAGCAAATTCGATTCGACCGGAAATCCAGGATTTCAGCCCTTACACGCCCGGTCTGTCCATCGAGGAAATCAAGCAGAAATTCAGCCTGGAGCGGGTCGTCAAGCTGGCCAGCAACGAGAACCCCCTGGGCGTTTCCCCGCTGGTCCGGCAGGCCCTTGAACTCCACGCCTCGGGCGTGTTTCGCTATCCCCGTTCAGGCAGCCCGGATCTGCGCCAGGCGCTTTCCGAGCACTTGGAGGTGCCGGAAGGCTGCATCGTGGCCGGCAACGGCTCGGACGAGATCATCGACCTGCTGATCAGGGTTTGCGCCCGGCCGGGTAAGGACAACATCGTGATCTTCGAGCCCAGTTTCAGCATGTACCGGCTGTTGGCCAGGCTGTGCGGCATTGAGACGCGCAAGGTTCGCCTGGACGAGGATTTTCATTTTCCCTGGTTCAGGATGTTGCATGAGGTAGACGAAAAAACGGCCATGGTCTTCGTGACCACGCCGGACAACCCCACCGGGTATGCCCCGCCGGTTCGGGAACTGGAAAGCGTCGCCGCAAGGCTGCCTGAAAAGACGCTGCTGGTGGTGGATGAGGCGTATATGGATTTTGCCGTTCCCCAGCAGGACTATTCACTGCTTTCCCGCTTGGCCGACCTGCCCAACCTGGTCATCCTGCGCACCTTTTCCAAGCTCTTCGGCCTGGCCGGCTTGCGTCTGGGCTACGGGCTGATGCCCGAATGGCTGGCCGACGCCTTGATCCGGGTCAAGCCGCCTTTCAGCGTGAATATTCTGGCTGAAGTGGCGGGCATGGCCGCGCTCCAGGACAGACCCTACCTGGAAGCAACCCTGGAATGCGTGGTCAAAGGGCGGGAGTTGCTTTCCAAGGAGTTGCACCGACTGGGCTGCCAGGTGTGCCCATCCCAGGCCAATTTTTTGTTGTTTCGGCCTCCCCTGTCAGCTGAGCTCGTGTTTCAGACGCTTTTGGAAAGCGGCGTGATCATCCGCCCCTTGAAAAGCTACGGGTTGGACGAGTATTTGCGGGTGAGCATCAGCACAACAGAAGAGAACATGCTTTTTATCAGAGAACTGGAGGCCGTCCTGCATGGATGAGCAGCCTTTGGTCGTCACCCTGGACGGCCCGGCCGGCTCGGGCAAGACCACCGTGGCCAAGCTTGTCGCGGCCCAGCTTGGAATTGCCTATCTGGACAGCGGGGCCATGTTTCGCGGCCTGGCCTATGTCCTGGGGGAGAATAGCTGGGATTGGCCCGAAAAGAGGCTGCAAAGCGTTTTGTCCGAGTTGTCCTTTGAGCTTGTCGGGCGATCAGCGGAGGCCGAACTGCTGCTCAACGGCAGGCCCCTGGGCGAGGACATCCGGCAGGAAAATGTGGGCATGTGGGCCTCGCATCTGGCCAAGATCAAGTTGGTCCGCGAACATCTCAAAGCAGCCCAACAAATGCTCGGCGCGCAAAGATCCCTGGTGGCCGAGGGACGGGATATGGGAACAGTGATTTTTCCCCGGGCCAAGCACAAGTTTTTTTTGGAAGCCCGTCCCGAGGAACGAGCTAAGCGGCGGTTCAGGCAACTCCAGGAAATGGGCGTTGCGGCCGACTTGCTAGAACTTACCGAAAATCTTCACCTGCGCGACGAACAGGACCGCAATCGCGCCTTGGCCCCGCTGAAGCCTGCCGAAGATGCCGTGATTGTTGATACCACGGGCATGAATGCTAATCAGGTAGCGGAAACAATTATCGCCAGGGTGCTTGCCGACGGGACAGTCGCGCATGCCTGACGATCTCAACGATCGTCCAGGCTGCGTTCTGCCGCCATATATGCAATGGTGTTGGCTTTTGGAAAGAGACAGATCAGTCGTCTTCGGTTTGAGCCATCCGGTGGTGGCTCATGGCTTCGCTTAGCCGCTGAGCCACGTTCTCTCGGCGCGAATCGATTTTTTCCTGGACCCGGCAGCGGAAGAGCATTTTTTTCAGATCCTTGGAAACGTGTTCCAGCTCGTCCGTGGACAGCTGCCCCAAGAGGTTCAGGACGTGATCAATCTTGCTTTGATCCATCGGCGCGTTTCACCTCATCCCAAAGCATGTTCCATTCGTCCATGCCCAGGTTGTTCAAGGCAAGTCCCCTGGCGTCAGCCAATTGCGTGAGGCGCTCAAAACGGGCCAGGAATTTGCGGTTGGCCCGGTCTAAGGCCTCGTTGGCCTTGTGCCCTTTTCTGCGGCCATACTCCACCAGGGTGAACAAATAGTCGCCGTATTCGGCGCAAGAGGATTCCCGATCCCCTGCGGCCTCGGCCTGCTCCCACTCCTGCCATTCCCGGTCCATTTGCCGGCGAACTCCTTGTTCATCCTGCCAGGTGAACCCCAGGCGGGCGGCCTTGGAATGCAGCCGATATGCCTTGAGCAGCGGCGGCAGGCTTGCGGGGATGCCTTCAAACGGGCCACGCCCGGCTTTTTCCTTCTTTTTTTCCTTTTCCCAATTGGCCCAGAGGGCGTCCTGGTTCGCGAATTCAACGTCGGCAAATACATGGGGGTGGCGGCGGGTCATCTTGGCCGCGGCCTGGTCCAGGACGTCGCTGAGGGTAAAGGAGCCGGAGCGTTCCATGAGCATGGCCACAAAGAGCAGCAGAAACCATACGTCCCCCAGCTCCTCCCGAATATCCGCCGGATCTTCAGAACGAATGGCCTCCACCAGTTCATGGGTTTCCTCCACAAGATAGTCGGCCAGGGTGCGCGGGGTCTGCTCCCGATCCCACGGGCAGCCGGCGGGTCCCAAAAGCGCCTCCAGGACGCCCTGCAGGCGCTGCATGGATAATTGAGCGGGCATGGTTTTATTGGGTGTATTGTTGGTGAAGCCGTTCCTGGACCCGCTCCCGCCATTGTTCCCGCAGTGGCTGGCTCTTGTCGTCAAATTCCCGGCGCAGCTCCGGCGGCATGAGATCGGCAAGCAGCGCGGAGAATTGGTTCACATAGGGAGCAAAGCGGGAGGTCCGCAAAATGTCGGTTTGCGGCGAAAGAAAAGTGGTCAACAAAAGGACGATCAACACGGACAGCAGTCCGCCCTTGATCAGGCCCATGGTCCCTCCGGCAAGACGGTCCAGCCAGCCCAGCAGGGTGATTTTGAGCAGGTGGCGGAGCACGGCAGCGATGATCAACACCAGGACCAGACCGGTGATGAAGATCAAGGCGTAGCTGATCAGATTGGCCAGACCCGGATCGGGCAGGATGCTCGCCACCAGGGGCAGGAGCTGATCATGATGCCGATTCGCAAGGATAAATCCCACGATCAGACCTACAATAGAGGAAATTTCTCCGACAAATCCGCGAAACAGGCCTCTAACAACGGTGAAGCCCAGGATCAGGAGGATCAAGATGTCGAGCGTGTTCATGTCAGACATGGCAAAGCCTTATTAACCCGATGCCGCGACAAAGGCAAAGGGCATTTGCAATGCATCGGGATGTCTTGTGCTCAAATTCCATGAGCGGGCGGCATGATCCGTGGACAAGCCCATGTGATCGGCGCGAGCAATGGAGCGAATTTCAGCACGCTTGTAATAAGCAGCTGGATGACGTGATCGCGGTCTTTTCGGGTGGTACGGCCCAGCGGAAATCATGGCAGGATAAACGGCGCAAAGAAGCCAGTGAGTGTCTTCCGTTCCAGGCGCTTTTTGTCCATGGTGTGATTCCGGCCACTGACCTAAAAAAGCGTGTCCGTGGGAAGTCGTTAGGGATATTCAAAGGACGAAGAGTATAATCAGGGGCGGTATTCAGCTCAAAACGCCGGAGTATTCGATGTTTTCCAGGTTTACCCAGAAAGCGCCCAAGGCACATGCACTTGACCCGCAGGTTGTCCTGGATTTTTTGCGCAACACCCTGCCCTTCAACGAACTGGGCAGGGAAACCCTGGAGGAACTGTCCCGAAACGTGGCCATAGATTTTTTCCCCAAGGGCACCCTGATTTTAGCCCAGGACACAAGTGAGGTCCCATTTCTCTATTTGATCCAAAAGGGCGGCGTAAAGCTGTACCTCCAAGACGAATCCGGCGCAGTGACCCTCAAGGATTTTCGTGGCGAAGGCGCCGTGTTCGGAGCCCTGGGAATCATTCGCGGGGCCAAGGCCAGCCTGAACGTGGAGGCGGTGGAAGACACCTTTTGCTTTCTGATCGACAAAGCCGCTTTTCTGCATCTTGTCCAAAACGATCCACGGCTGTCCCAATACTATCTCAGGTCATTTTCTGAAAGCTACGTATATCGCTCATTTTCCGAGCTGCGCCGACAAAAATTAACACCTAAAAGCGAGGGCTCCCTGTTTTTGTTCAGCGTGCCCGTGGCGGACATGATCAAGCTGGACGTGGAGTCCGCGCCGGGAACGTTCTCGGTGCAAAGAGCAGCGGAATACATGGCCCGCCATAGGATCGGTTCCTTGTTGGTGGAGGACGCCAAGGGTCAGATTCAAGGCATTATCACGGACAAGGACTTGCGCTCCAAGGTTGTGGCCCAGGGATTGGAATACCGCACTCCATTGCGGGAGATCATGAGTTCCCCGGTGCGGACCATCCCTGGGGACGCGGTATGCTTCGACGCTCTGATGGCCATGATGAGTCACAAGATCCACCATCTTGCCGTGGAAGACGGGGGGCGGATCATCGGCGTGGTCACCAGCCATGACATCATGCTGTTGCAGGGTCAGTCGCCCTTGTACCTGTTCCAGGAAATTCTCGCCCAGGACAACTTCGAGGGTCTGTACGAGACATCCCGACAAGTGCCCACGGTGGTGCGGCCGCTGATCGAGGAAGGCGGAAAGGCGAACAACATCACTCGGGTGTTCACCGTGCTCAATGATTTGATCCTGGATCGCTTGTTGACGCTGCTTCTGGAACAGATGGGCCCCCCGCCCGTGCCGTTCTGCTGGTTGCTCATGGGCAGCGAGGGCCGCAAGGAACAGACCTTTCGCACGGACCAGGACAACGCCCTGATCTACGCGGATCCGCAGAATGAGGCGGAAGCCGAAACCGCCAAGGTCTATTTTGAGAAATTCAGCGAGCAGGCCATCGAACACTTGGTCCAATGCGGTTTCCCCCGATGCAAGGGCGGAATCATGGCCTCCAATCCCAAATGGCGACAACCCTTTTCAGTCTGGCGGGCCTATTTTGACAAATGGGTCAGCGTGCCGGAACCCTTGGAGGTGTTGCATTCCACGATTTTTTTCGATTTTCGGGCCGGCTACGGGGACACGACCCTGGCCGAGCGGTTGCGAGACCATTTGACCGTCAAGTTGCAGGGGCAGGAGGTTTTTTTTCGCCATTTGGCCGGGGACTGCGTCTCATCCCGGCCTCCGATTTCCTTTTTTCGCAACTTCATCGTGGAGCGCGACGGGGAGCACAAGAATCGTTTGGATCTCAAGGCCAGGGGGCTGGTGCCGCTGTGGGATTTCGCCAGATTGATGGCTCTGCGCCATGGCGTGCGGGAAACGAACACGCTGCAGCGACTCAAAACGCTGGCCGATGCCGGGCACATCTCCGAGGATCTGTTCCGCAAGGCCAAAGAAGCTTACGAGTTTCAGATGCAGCTTCGCTTGGTGCATCAGTTGAACCTGGTGGAAGCGGGAAAAACGCCGCACAACTATATTGATCCGGCGGAACTCACGGATCTTGAAAAACAGAACCTCAAGGGTGCCTTTGCGGTCATCGCCAGCCTGCAGAATTATCTCAAGACCGCTTTCAAGCTCAATGTTTGAGGTTTGCATATCACAGCTGCCAAAACCGCAGCCAATGACCGTCATGACGCATTTTTTCCAGAATAAGCTTTTCCGCTGGCCCGGACGTTTCCCCTGGGCGCGCGGGGAACATTCGTCGCTGCGGGCCAACCGGGAGTATTTTCGTTCGTTTTCCCAGGACAGACCCCTGGATGAGTATGAATTCGTCGTGGTGGACACGGAATTGACCGGCATGAACCAACGCAAAGACGAGATCGTCTCCATCGGGGCCGTGCGCATCCGGCAGATGCGCATTGATCTGCAGAACTGTTTTTACACCTGTCTGCGGCCTGAGCAGGACTTGCCCAAGGACAGCACGCTGATCCACCGCATCACCCCCTGCGATACGGAAACGGCCCCGACGCTGGACGACGTCCTGCCCGAGTTCGTTGCATATTGCGGCCTGGCTCTTTTGGTGGGCCACAACGTGGGGATGGACATCGGTTTTCTGAACAAGGCGCTGCGCAAGCATATGGGGGGAATTCTGCACAATCCCTGCTTGGACACCATGCGTCTGGCCATGCTGTACAAGGAAACCCAGTGGGAAAACTTCTACGACCGCTATAATCTCAATGTTTCCTACACGCTGGGCGACTTGAGCAGGGAATACGGATTGCCCTTGTTCGGCGAACACAACGCGCTCCAGGACGCCATGCAGACCGCCTACCTGTTCCTGTTTTTCGTGCACAAGCTGCACGGCGGCAGGATCAAGACCCTGCGCGACCTGTACATGGCCGGCCGAGGCTGGCGCTGGATGTGATCTCGCATTGCCGGAATCCTGCCTGGGGAACGAAAGGGGAGTCATTTCCCGGCCAGGTCCACATACAGTCACATTTAACCACGGGAGGGGAACATGAAAACCAAGATGGACGAGTACTGGTCAAAAAATTTGCGATTAATCGCTATTCTTCTCGGAATTTGGGCGCTTGTCGGCTATGTATTCGGCATTTTACTGGTCGTCCCCCTCAACAGCATCCGCATGGGCGGATTTCCGCTGGGGTTCTGGTTTGCCCAGCAAGGGGCGATATACGTCTTCGTTGTCCTGATTTTCGTCTACTGCAGGATAATGAACACGCTGGACAGAAAATACGACGTGCACGAATAATGATCACATGACGTTGGACAAACTCGGCGCCTGGCGTCGTTTTTAGAAGGGGGGATATCCATGTCCATCATCACCTGGACCTATATCATGGTCGGTTTGACCTTTGGCTTGTATATGTTCATTGCCTGGCGCTCACGGGTGAAGGACACCAAGGGCTTCTACGTGGCCGGGGGCGGGGTGCCGCCATTGGCCAACGGCCTGGCCACGGCCGCGGACTGGATGAGCGCCGCTTCGTTTATCTCCATGGCCGGCCTGATTTCCTTTTTGGGGTATACCGGCGCGGTCTACCTGATGGGTTGGACCGGCGGATACGTCTTGCTGGCCTTGTTGCTGGCTCCGTATTTGCGCAAGTTCGGCAAGTTCACGGTGCCGGATTTCGTGGGTGACCGCTATTATTCCAGTACGGCCCGATTGGTGGCCCTGATCTGCGCCATTTTCGTCTCTCTGACCTATGTGGCCGGCCAGATGCGCGGCGTGGGCATCGTGTTCAGCCGTTTTTTGGAGGTGGACGTGAATACGGGCGTGCTCATAGGCATGGCCATTGTTTTCTTCTATGCCGCCCTGGGCGGGATGAAGGGCATCACCTGGACCCAGGTGGCCCAGTATTGCGTGTTGATCACGGCGTATCTGATCACCGGAATCGCCATTTCCATGAAAGTCACCGGCAATCCCATTCCCCAGCTGGGCTTCGGCGGCACCATCGCCGAGGGGCAGTTCGCGGGCCAGTATCTGCTTACGGCCCTGGACAACATTGCCACGGATCTGGGATTTCGCGAGTACACCTCGGCCTTTGGCCAGGGCAACATGAGCATGCTTTCAGTGTTTTGCATCACCATGGCCCTGATGGTGGGCACGGCCGGCCTGCCCCATGTGATCATCCGCTTCTATACCGTGCCCAGCGTGAAGGCCGCGCGAATCAGCGCGGGCTACGCCCTGCTGTTCATCGCCATCCTGTACACCACGGCCCCGGCCGTGGCTGCTTTTGCCCGTTACAATCTCATCGATACCCTGAACAATAAACCCTATGCCGAAGCGCCGACCTGGTTCACCAACTGGGAAAAAACAGGTTTGGTGGCCTGGCTGGACAAGAACGACGATGGGATCATGCAGCTTCGGGCCGGTGAGCCGTTTGCCGGAGCGCCGCGCTTCACCAATGAGGTCGGTCCGCAGGGACAGCGCATGGTCGGCAATGAGCCCACGGACAATGCCAACGAATTGTATATTGACCGGGACATTATCGTGCTGGCCAACCCGGAGATCGCCAACCTGCCGGCCTGGGTCATCGCCCTGGTGGCCGCTGGCGGCCTGGCCGCGGCCCTGTCCACGGCCTCGGGCCTGCTGATCGTGATATCCTCGTCCATCTCGCATGACTTGTACTACAGAATGATCAACCGCCAAGCCTCGGAAGCCCAGCGCATGTTGCTGAGTCGAATAATGATCGGCCTGGCCGTGATTGTGGCTGGGTATTTCGGGATCAATCCGCCGGGTTTTGTGGCCCAGGTGGTGGCTTTTGCCTTCGGCTTGGCCGCATCCTCCTTTTTCCCGATCATCATTTTGGGGATATTTTCCAAACGGGTGAACAAGGAAGGAGCCATTGCCGGGATGGTCACGGGCATCGGATTCACCATGTTTTATATTGTCCAGACCCGGTTCATGGGCGTTGATCCCTGGTTTTTCGGGATCACGGCGGAAGGCATCGGCACCGTGGGCATGGTTTTCAACTTCCTGGTGACCCTGGTCATTTCCTATCTGACCAAGGCTCCGCCCCAGGAGATTCAGGATATGGTCGAGTCCATCCGTTCGCCGCGGGGCGCCGGAGCGGCCGTGGACCACTAATCTTTGATCATTTTAGCAGTAAAAACCCGTCCCGTGCGCAGATGCGTGCAGGGCGGGTTTTGCATTGTGATGCAAAATGCGACAAAATACCGTAACCAAAATTCGCAATACCCGGGAATGCCGATGGCGCCTTGCTTTTGTCCCTGGGGTGCAAAAAATGGCGGCGTGTCCAATGCTTCCGCAGGAGAAGCATCTTCAATGCCAAAGGAAAATACCCACCTCTGGTTCGCCCAATCCTTGATCGCGGCCTCCGAGACGGAGACAGGCCTCGGCCTGCTCAGGGAGGAGTCCCTCCCTTTTTTTCTGGGCTCGATCATTCCGGATGCCTTATACTACCATCCCCATCCCCGCGCCCGGCGTATGCCTCGAGTGCTCCACGGCTCAGATCCCGAGTGGAAAGACACGACGCCCGTCTGGCTTGTTGCCCAAACCGGCCGGTCCGGCTCGCCCGGCAGCAAGGCCTTTGTCCTGGGTTATCTCTCGCATCTGGCCTTGGATAAGGTCTTTCATCCCGTGGTGCATGTGCTGTCCGGCAAGCGGTCGGGTCAGTCCTCGTCAGCCGAGACAACCTCCAGACACCGACTCGTGGAAACGGCCCTGGACCGGCTCGTCAATCAAACGTGTTTTTTTCATCGGATCATTCAGCCCAGAATCGCGGACCATGTTCAGACTTTGCAAGCCCTGGCAGCGAAAGCCGGTTTGGGTAGCAGGGACGTGCGCCATGCCCTCGCCATCCAGCATCTGGCCAACAGGCTGATCCTTGGACGAGGCATGCACGGAATCCTGACGTTCCTGGATCGGTTGCCTTTTTGGAACCTCTCGGCACTGCGCAACCTGTGCTACGCGCAATTGGACCAGGAGCCGTCCTTTGTCGAGGATGAGAACACCACTGGTTCCGGGGATTCGGTTTCGAACAAGGCTTTGCGAGCGGTGTGCCGGATCCGCTGGGTCCGGCTGTTCGCCAGGAGCAAAAAGGACGCTTTGGCCATGTTTCAATCTTGTGAGGCTTACTGGCAGGGGGATTTGGACGAAGAAGCCCTGGCCCTGGCGCTGCCGCAAAAAGCCTGCGACTGACGTAAGAGATGATGAGTTCGTTATTCTCCATAGCGGCGGCTATCGCGGCCGGATATCTGTTCATCGCCGGGTGGGTTTATCTGCGCCAGGACGCCATGGTTTATCAGCCACTTCCGGAATTGCTCGGATCACCCGCGGATTTCGGTTTGGAGTACGAGGAAGCATGGTTGAAAACCAGCGACGGCGTGGACATCCACGGCTGGTTCGTGCCGGGCCGAGGGGCTGTGCGCCGGGTGCTCCTGTTTTGTCACGGCAATGCGGGCAATATCTCCCACCGTTTGGATTCCTTGAAGATCTTTCACGATCTCGGCCTGTCCGTGTTCATCTTCGACTACCGCGGGTTCGGTAAAAGCCGGGGCCAGCCTAATGAAAAGGGCACATACCTGGATGCTGAGACAGCCTGGGACCATCTGCTTGCCAGGGGGTATGGTCCCGAGGAAATTTTCATCTTTGGCCGTTCCCTGGGCGGGGCCGTGGCCGCTTATCTAGCCGCTGGAAAAGACGCGGCCGCCCTGATCCTGGAGTCCACGTTTACATCACTGCCTGATGTGGGGGCGGCGTTTTATCCTTACCTGCCAGTGCGCCTTTTGGCCCGGCATCGTTACGAAACCATCACGCACCTGCGCAAGGTGCGTTGTCCGGTACTGGTGGTGCACAGTATAGATGACGAGATGATCCCCTTTTCCCACGGGCAGTCTCTGTTCGCTACGGCGTCCAACCCCAAGACATTCCTGGAAATCAGCGGCGGTCACAACCACGGTTTTTTGATCTCGGGACAGCACTATGTCGAAGGTCTGCGGGCTTTTTTGCGTGAGTTTGGATAACCACGAACCGCATGAAAGGACGCGTAAGATAACCCGAAACGTTTCCGGTCTTGATCTGTTTGTGATTGTCGCGCACTGTGGCTGGGCAGTGTTTTACTTCTGCATGAACCCATAAACATGGAGGAAAAGGATATGTCCGCATGGCCCTTGATCGGATTGGGGATGCTTGCAGCCTTGGCGTTTCTGATCATCCGCATTTATAACCAGCTTGTGGCCCTGAAGAACCGGTTCAAGAACGCCTTCGCCCAGATCGACGTCCAGCTCAAACGTCGTTACGATCTGATTCCCAACCTTGTGGAGACGGCCAAGGGCTATCTGAAGCATGAGCGCGAAACCCTGGAGGCCGTAATCCAGGCCCGCAACCAGGCGGTCGGCGCCACGCAGGCCGCGGCGGCCAACCCCGGACAAGCCGCGGCCATGGCTGGTCTGGCCGGAGCCGAAGGGCTTCTGGGCGGGGCTTTGGGACGCTTGTTCGCCCTAGTG
>DSBL01000110.1 GCA_011049455.1 Desulfonatronum sp.
GTTGAATTTATTGTCATTTTTCCAAGGAAGTTACTTGGCATCACATTGGCACGGAAAAGCATTGGATAAAAATTCAATCGCGATGCTACCGTTGATGGCTGTCAAAAAACCGTGAAACTTCAGTTCTTTTATCTTTTGCCTGGACGGGTTGCGCAATGAGTTTCCAGCATCGCAATGCATGCCCAGGCGCTGGATCTCTTGACTGATTTTTGCCGTACAATCCTGAACCTGGGCCGAAACAATCTTCCTGTTCTTACAAAACCATGTCCCAACCTTGCACTTATTTTACCCTGATTCTTCATTTTCATCAGCCCGTGGGCAATTTTGATCATGTTTTCGCCCAGGCCTATGCATTGGCCTATCAACCGCTTTTGGATCACCTGGAAGCGTATCCGGAGATTCGGGTGGGACTGCATTTTTCCGGATGCTTGCTGGACTGGCTTCTGCCCCATGCGCCTGGTTTTCAGGAACAGGTGGGTGGGCTTGTCCGGCGCGGCCAGGCGGAGATTTTAACCGGCGGGTATTATGAACCCGTGTTGGCCATGCTTCGACCCGAGGACGCCCAGGGTCAGGTCAGGATGCATATCAAGGCCATGCAGGACTTGTGGTCAGTCACGCCCACCGGGTTGTGGCTCACGGAACGTGTCTGGGAGCCGCATTTCCCGTCCTGGCTGGAACCGCTGGGCATTGACTACACATTGGTGGACGACAACCATCTGCATCGAGCCGGACAGCGGAATCTGTTGGGCACTTGGCTGACCGAAGACTGCGGACGGCCCTTGCGCCTGCTGGTCAATCTCAAACCCTTGCGCAGATTGATTCCCTGGCAGCCATTGGAGGAGGTCTGGGATGCGCTTGCAAATGTAGCCAAACAGGGCAGGCAACTGGGCGTAGCACCCCTGGCCTGTTTGGGTGACGACGCCGAGCGCTTTGGGCTGTGGCCAAGGACCCATGAACATTGCTGGGAACAAGGGTACATGCGTCGTCTGTTTGACGGCCTGAAGGAACGCAGTGATTGGATCCGCACAGTCACGCCCAGTGAGTATACGGCCCGGAACAAGGATCAAGGCAGGGTTTACGCGCCAACGGCGGCCTATCTGGAGATGATGGATTGGGCCATGCCCAGCGAGGAGACAGCGGCTCTCGGCCAATATCGCCGGGAATTGGAGGGGCAAGACGCGTCCCGATTCCTGGCCGGGGGATTCTGGCGTAATTTTCTGGTCAAATATCCGGAAGTGAATTGGCTGCAAAAGCGGGGCATGGAGCTTTCCCGGGCCTTGGATTCACAAAGCGGGGACCCGGAAAGAGAAATGGACCTGGCTCGTAAACAGGTCTGGGCCAGCCAGTGCAATTGCGCATATTGGCACGGCGTGTTCGGCGGGGTTTACTTGACCCATTTGCGGCAAGCCAATGCGGAGAATCTTCTTGCTGCTCAGGAAAAGGCCGGACTGTGGCCTTCGCCGTACTGGTCCTGCCGGGACGTGGACGTGGACGGGTTTGAGGAATTGCATCTGCGGTATGGGGATTGGCAGTTTTTTTTGTGTCCCGGGCAGGGCGGCGTGGCCAAGGAGATGGATTATTTGCCCATGCGACGTAACTGGGCCGCGACCCTGGCTCGTCGGCCGGAGCCGTATCATCGGGCGTTGCTGGATGCGGCCCAAAAGGGCGAGGTGGTTACCCCGGAACATCCTCGTTGGCGGGAGTTTTTTCATATCCATTCCTCCGAGGTTCGGGCCAAGGAGCCAGGGCTTGAGCATTACCTTGATTACGACCAGTATCCGCAGTTGCCCTTTGTGGATTATGTTCTGCCGGGGCAAACTGACCTGCATGATCTGGCCAAGAGCCGGTTTTCAGCGCTGGGCAGTTCCTGGAAGACCTCCATGGCCTGGAGCATCGGCAGCAGTGACGAATGGTTGGAGGCGATTTTCCAGGGAGACATGGCCCTGGTCGGAGACCACGAGGGAACAACGATCAGGGTGCGCAAGATTTTTCGCTTGGAGGACGCTGGACCGCGGATCGACTACAGCCTGCGTTTGGTTGAAAATCACACAACCGACCCGCTGGACGTCTTGTGGACCACGATGCTTGGCCTGGGGCTGACCTCGCGGTGCATGGGACGATCAGGCTCAGGCACAAACCACTGTCAGGAAATGAACCTGGATGTACCCTGGGAAATGGATGGACTGGCCGAGGTAAGCCTGTCCTGTCCCTATACGCAAGGCCGATTGGGGGTCGGCATCCAGCCGCGGGCCAAACTGTGCCACGTGCCTTTGTGGGCCGTGACCAAGTCGGAAAGTGGTTTTGAGCGCACCCCCCAGGGTTCGGCATTCTACTTTCTTTGGCGGTTAAACCTGTTGCCCGGGCAGGAAAATCGTTTTTGCCTAAGACTTTGTTTTGAAGATCAGGGCTGAAGGAGATCATCGCGCCGTGAACATCGTCCGCAGAATGTACGACTGGGTTCTCGGTTGGGCCGCCACATCCTCTGGACCGGCGGCCCTTTTCATGCTCGCGTTTTTCGAGTCGTCCTTTTTCCCCATCCCACCGGACCCTTTGCTCATTGCCCTGATCCTGGGGGCGCGGACCAAGGCCTTTCGCTTCGCCCTGATCTGTTCTGTAGCCTCGGTGGCTGGATCGCTTTTGGGGTATGCCATCGGTTACTACTCTTGGTGGACCGCGAGTGGCGAATTTACGGCTCTGGCGCGTTTTTTCTTCAACACCGTACCCGGATTCACTTTGGAAAAATTCGAACTGGTGCAGGGATTGTTTGAGCGCTGGAATTTCTGGATCGTATTCACCGCCGGGTTCACCCCCTTGCCCTTCAAGGTGTTCACCATTTCCGGCGGGGCCTTTGATATTTCTTTGATTCCGTTCGTGCTGGCCTCCATGATCGGACGCTCAGCACGGTTTTTTGGGGTAGCCTGGTTAATCTGGCGGTTCGGCCCTCGTATCACCTATTTCATTGACCGCTATTTCAATTGGCTGGCCATCCTGTTCACAATATTACTGATCGGGGGATTTGTACTGCTGAAAGCTTTTTGATCGGTCTGCGGCAAGGAAACCTTCTCTCCAGACGCGTAAGGATGCAAAGATGGAAAAAATTCAGCGCTATATCAATGAAAACGACCAATTGGCCAGACACTTGGGAATAGAGGTCACGGCCATCGGGCCGGGCACGGCCACGGCCCGGATGCGTCTTTCCAGAGAGCATGTCAACAGCTTGGGCATGGCCCATGGCGGGACCTTGTTTACCCTGGCGGACATGGCTTTTGCCGCGGCGTCCAATTCTTACGGCAGCGTGGCCTTGGGTGTGCAGGCCAGCATACATTATCACCGTCCGGTAAGCGCGGGAATGGTCACAGCCACGGCCCGGGAACTGGCCAAGGGCGGACGGCTGGCCAGTTATCTGGTGGAGGTGCGGGATGAATCCAACGATTTGGTGGCCTCGTTCCAAGGTTTGGTTTATCGCAAAAAGGACGCCATTGCATGCTGAACCAGGGCAAGGCGTCGGGAATTCTCGCGCCGAGCAGACCCCTTCTGGGCATTGATCCCAGTCATTCTCCCGACAGGACCATCTGGCGGCTGGCCTGGCCCCAGGTGGTAATGATGCTCTTTCATTTCATGATCGGTTTCGTCGACGTCTGGGTGGCCGGGCGAATCAGTCGGGACGTCCAGGCCTGTGTGGGCATGGTCAGCCAGGCGTTTTTCATTTTTCTGGTGGTGGCCATTGCTGTGGCCAATGGCTCGGTGGCGGCCATCAGTCAGTCCATGGGCGCTGGGTTGTGGCGGCGCGTCCAGCGCTATGTGGGCCTGAGCCTGGAAACCGCCGGAGTCCTGGGCGCGTTTCTCCTGGTCGGAGGTTTTTTCTTTCGGGAGAGCCTCATTGAAGTGCTCCAGACTCCGGAAGAGCTGCGGCCGATCATGACCTATCTGCTAAGCGTATATCTTTTGGTCCTGCCGGCCTATTATCTGTTCATCATAGGCAACGCCGTGATGCGCGCTCAGCAACTGGTCATGTATCCGCTGTATGGATTCATCCTTGTGGCCGGATTGAACACGTTTGGAGATTTTGCCCTGGGACTGGGCATGTTCGGTTTCCCGGACCTGGGGTACCGGGGGCTGGCCTGGAGCACCTTCGGCTCGGTCCTGGCCGGCGGAATTTTTAACTTATATATTTTGCGGCGCAGAAAACTCTTGGTGCGGCAAAGCTTTGCCCCATGGTGCTGGGTCAAACGGGCCTGGCCTTATCTGTTCCGCGTATCCTGGCCCGCGGGGTTGATGCAAGTGGTCTGGCACACGGCCTATATGGCCCTTTTTTCCATTACTGCCAGCCTGCCCCAAGGCAATGTGATTGCCCTGGCCGGCATGAGTGCGGGCATTCGGGTGGAATCCTTGATGTTCCTTCCAGGTTTTGCCTTTAATTTCACCGCGAGCATCATTGTCGGGCATTATCTGGGAGCCAGGCAACCGGAGGAAGCCAAACGCATGGGGTACCGCATCCTGGGGCAGGGACTGTTGGTCATCTCCGCTCTGACCGCGGTCATGTGGCAATTTCTGGACCCTATCGCCGCATTCGTGGCACCTGATCCGGAGGTGCAGGCCGAGGCCGTCAATTATCTGCGCTACAATCTCGCAGCCATGCCGTTTTTACTGGTGTCCATGATTCTGGGTGGAGCTTTTGTCGGCGCGGGTGCGACCATGTACCAGACCGTGATCATGGGCTCTTCCGCCTGGCTGGTGCGCATCCCCTTGGCCTACTTTTTGGGTCATACGCTGCTTTTTCTCGCCACGGGGGTCTGGCTGGCCATGTTCTTGTCCATGGCCGTGCAGGCGTTGTGCATGGCCTATGTCTATCATTTCTGGAATTGGCAAGGCTTTGCCATGCGCCGGCACAAATGAACTGATTCTTTCGAGGAATCCTGTTGGCAGGGAAATCTGTTTTTCTATTGGGCGAGGACATTCCCGGTCTGGCCCTGGCCGGGGACCCGGAATCCCTGGCCCGGGAGCACCCGCTGTGGGCCCGGTCTATTCAGGAATTGGGGCCATGGGAAGAAACCGGCGCCCTGTCCATTGCTCAGGGTTCTGATAAATTTCGTCACGCCGGAATCAAAGGCTGGCTCAGCACCAAGACCCATGCCACGGGAGTCTTTCTGTGCTTTTCCTGCTCCTCGGCGTTGGATTTGGCTTGGCAACTTTGGCAGTGGGGACTTTTTCAGGATTGGGACGCTGTGATTGCGATCCGCCAGTGGGCCGGGCGAGGGCAGCTGCGTCGTCCCTGGAGCTCCTTGCCGGGCAATCTGCACGTGGTCTGGCGCCACCCCCCCCTGCCTTCAGGCTGGCGCGGACTGGTCTCCCTGGTTCCGGCCTGGCTGTCCGCCCGGGTGCTGTCACAACTGGAGGGCCGGCAAATTCTGATCAAATGGCCCAATGATCTGTTATGGCGCGACGGCAAGGTTGGCGGCATTCTGGTGGAGCAACGCAATGAGCGGACCCTTGTCGGACTTGGAGTGAATCTGGAGGCAGCGCCCCAACCTGCCGGACTCCGAGAATCCGTGGTTGGCGGTGCTGCCCTGAGAGGTCGAATCAATCCGGTGAATTGTTGGAATTTGCTTGTGTCCGAATATGTTAATTGGTATCAAAACATCTTGCCCAGCCTCCATCCCGAAGACTTTCTCCAGAATTTTTCAGCCGTCCTTGCCTGGAAAGGGCGGCCCGTGCTTCTCCATGAACACGGTTGCGAAAACGGTTTGCCGGCAGTGGTGCTAGGCATATCCGCCGAAGGGGGCCTGAAGGTCTCTGTGGAAGGGGTCACACGGACCGTTTTTCCCGGAGACATTCGTCTTGCCTCCTGTTCTGCGTCGGATCAATCGACTGATTTGCAGGGGATTTGACGATGACGTCTTTTTTCGCGTGCACAAAGGCTTTGTCGGCACCCTTGATGCATGATTTTTTTGAACCGCGAACCATGTATTGTGAACCTCAAGCTTACTGAAGCAGGAACAAGCGATGGCAACGAAAACCTTTGAACAGGTTGTCAACGAAGTCCAGGGCAAGCCGATTTTGGTGGCCAACAGAGGCATTCCAGCCCGCCGTATCGCCCGGTCCATCAGGGAAGTGTTCAGGGCCATTCCGATCATGACCGCCACGAATGTGGACAAAACCGCGCCTTTTACCGCCGGAGCCCAAGAACTTCTCCTGCTTGGGGATAATCCACGCGCCTATCTGGATATCGACCTGATCATCCGCAAGGCCAAGGCCAGGGGCGTTCTGGCCATCCATCCCGGCTGGGGCTTTGCCTCTGAAGACCAGTCATTCCCCCAGAAATGCGCTGATGCCGGAATTATTTTCATCGGTCCGCCCCGGGATGCCATGCACCTTTTGGGGAACAAGGTGGAAGTCCGCGGGCTGGCTCAAAAATTGGGTATCCCCGTGGTCCCGGGATCCGATGGGGCGGTGAGCGTGGATGAGGCCAGGGAAATCGCTTATTCCCTAGGCTTCCCGGTCATGCTCAAAGCCGAGGGAGGAGGCGGAGGCCGGGGGATTTACGAGGTCTTCAAGTCCGAGGACCTGGAAAAGGCCTTTTCCAAGGCATCTGCCCTGGCTGAAGCGTCTTTTGGCAATCCCAGACTTTACGTGGAAAAGCTGCTGACATCGGTTCGGCACATCGAAATCCAGGTGATCGCGGATCAGTACGGCAATACGCACGCCTTGGACGAGCGGGACTGCACGGTGCAGCGCAATCACCAAAAACTGGTGGAAATAACGCCTTCGCCCTGGTCCAAAATGATTCCGGAACTCAGGCAGCGATTGAAAGACTATGCCAGCGAGCTTTCCTCCAGCGTGGGGTATTATTCCCTGGCCACGGTGGAATTTTTGCTGGACCAGGATGCCAATCCATATCTGATCGAGGTGAATACACGGCTGCAGGTGGAGCACGGAATTACCGAGTGCCGTTACGGTGTGGACTTGGTGGAAGAGCAGATCGCCATTGCTTTTGGGGCCAAGCTGCGTATTTCCCGGGAAACGACTTTGCCGTTCAATCATGCCATGCAGTTGCGCATTAACTGTGAAGACCCGCAACAAAATTTTTCGCCCAACTCCGGAACCATCACCCGCTACATGTCGCCCGGCGGCCAGGGCATCCGTGTGGATTCCTGCATTTCTGTGGGTTATGAATTCCCCGCCCAGTATGATTCGGCAGCCGCTCTGCTCATTGCTTACGGCAGGGACTGGAACAAGATTTTGGGGATCATGAACCGAGCGCTGAAAGAATATATCGTCGGCGGCGTGAAGACCACCATTCCTTTTCATCGCCAGATCATCCAGCATCCCAAGTTTCAAGAAGGCGATTACGACACCAATTTTATCGCCATCACCCCGGAACTGTTGGAATATGAGGACAAGGAACCCCAGGCCCTGCGCTTGTCCCGGCTGGTCGCGGAAATATCGGCCCATGGCCATAATCCCTATGTGCAGCTGGGAGCCTATCGGGGCCGGCAAGACAAGCGTCTCGGACGCTTCCAGCCTGTGCTTCCGCCCATTGATTTTGCCTCGCATGCCTCGCCTTATCCGTCCGGGGATCGCACGGCCATTCTGGATTATCTTCGCGATTCCAACCTGGTGCATTTCATGGACACCACCACCAGGGACATTACCCAGTCCAACAGCGGCAACCGCTTCCGCCTGGCCGAGGATCGTCTGATCGGCCCCTACCTGGACAACTGCGGTTTCTTTTCCCTGGAAAACGGCGGCGGCGCACACTATCACGTGGCCATGCTGGCCAACATGACCTACCCGTTCAGCGAGGCCAAGGAGTGGAATCAATTCGCCCCGAAAACCATGAAGCAGATTCTGATCCGGTCCACCAACATCCTGGGCTACAAGCCGCAGCCAAAAAATGTAATGCGGCTGACCGGGGAAATGATCTGCGAACATTACCATGTCATCCGCTGCTTCGACTTCTTGAATCACATTGAGAACATGCGTCCTTTTGCCGAAGTGGTGCTCAATTCCAGGGAGCACATCTTTGAGCCGGCCATTTCCCTCTCCTGGGCCAAGGGTTTTGACGTGCCGCATTACCTGTGCGTGCTGGAGGAGATCATCGCCATGGTCGCCCAGGTTTCCGGCATGAGCAAGGGCAAGGCGGTGCGGCATTTCATCCTCGGGCTCAAGGACATGGCCGGGGTTTGCCCTCCGCGCTTCATGCGCGAACTCGTGGGCGCCGTCCGGGCTGCGTATCCGGATCTGGTGGTCCATTACCATCGTCACTATACGGACGGCCTGTTCGTGCCTTCAGTGGGCGCCGCTGCCCAGGCCGGGGCGCATATCGTGGATACGGGCATCGGCGCGGCCGTACGCTGGTATGGACAGGGCGAGGTGCTGTCCACCGCCGCCTATCTGGAAGACGAACTGGGTCTGAAAAACAATTTGAACAAGGAAATGATCCGGACCTGCGGTTTCGTGCTCAAGCAGATCATGCCCTATTACGACCGCTACACCGCACCGTATTTTCAGGGAATTGATCACGATGTGGTGCATCACGGCATGCCCGGCGGTGCCACGTCTTCCTCTCAGGAAGGCGCCATGAAGCAGGGCTATATCCATCTTCTGCCGCACATGCTCAAATTTTTGGCCGGCACCAGGAAGATTGTCCGGTACCATGACGTCACGCCCGGCTCGCAAATAACCTGGAACACCGCGTTCCTGGCCGTCACCGGCGCCTACAAGCAGGGTGGAGAACGTGCCGTGCGCCGACTGTTAAGCGTCCTGGAAACAGTGAACAGCTCATTGGAAAGCGAATTGTCCACGGAAATCCTCAAGGCCAGGCTGGAGTTGTATGTCCACAGCAACGACGCCTTTCGCGATCTGCTTTTGGGTAAATTCGGCCGCCTGCCCCTGGGTTTTCCGCCGGACTGGGTCTACGAAAGCGCATTCGGACCGGAGTACTGTCGAGCCCTTGAGCAACGCGTCGAGCATTCGCCCTTGGACACCCTCCGGGATCTGGACCTGGACGCCGAGCATGCCGTTCTTATCGAACATTTGCGACGGGAACCTTCTCGCGAGGAATTCGTGAACTATCTCAACCATCCCGGTGATTCCCTGAAAACCATTCAGTTCCGCAGGAAGTTCGGCGACCCCAATCAACTGCCATTGGACATTTGGTTTGAAGGGGCCCAGCCCGGACAGGAATTGCAGTTCGAGGACAGCGACGGCAAGCCTCGGAATATGCTTATTCTGGATGTTTCCCGTCCGGACAGCCAGGGGGTGAGCGTGGTGCGGTACACCCTGGATTCGGAATTCATGAGTCATCAGGTCAAGGTTGCGGAGGCCACGGGCACGGCCGATACGGGCGTGGAAAAGGCAGAGCCGGACAACCCCTACCATGTTGGGTCGCCCTGCAACGGGGATCTCTGGATAATGCACGTCAAGCCCGGCGACGTGGTCCATCCGGGCGAGGAACTGTTCAATATTTCCGTGATGAAGCAGGAGAAATCCGTGCAATCACCGGTGCATGGCCAGGTGAAGCGGGTGCTTAAGTTCGCCAACTACACCGAGGACAGAAAGATGGTTCCGGTCCGTGAAGGCGAGCTGCTCGTTGAATTGTGCCAGCTGCCTCGGCTGTGCCCATTTTGTTCCGCCCCCCTGCTCGTTGATCAGGCAAGGTTTTGTTCGTCCTGCGGGCATGCTCAGCAACAGTCCGATGCCTGACGTTGTGGATTGACTTTGCGTGAAGTGAAACGCTAATGAACGTTCGTATCCTGTTGGCGAGTGTTCCGGTTGAGCGCACCCAGCTTCCGGAACCAAGAAAGACTGACAGAGCCTGGAACACGTTCTAAGGAGGATCGGGAATGGCCAAAGCAGAGAAGGACAAACCTCAGCGGAAAAAAGAGCGCCAGACAACGGCCGAATCGGAACAAAAAACCGCCGAGATTGCTCCGAAAGCTGACTTTAAGGAGATCAGCAAAAATATCGTTCTTGACGGACATGATATCGTCTCTCTTGGCGAGCCGGCTGAATTGCTCGTGGGCGGCAAGAACTACAACACCGCTTTGATCAGTCAGGTGGAGAACATTCGCGCGCCGCAGTTTCGAGCCATATCCTCCCTGGCTTTTCATCGGCTGTTGGATGAAACAAAGGTCAACGCCACCCTGATTCGCACCAGCGTGGACAAGGAATACGATCGCATCAATTGGAACGATTCGGAAATCAACAAAGACCCTGAATTTTTGCGTCATTTCGTGCGCCGCTTGTCCGAAAAGGTCCAGTCCGGTCAACAGGGCAAGGAACCCCTGGTCAAATTGCGGACCTTTGTCAACAATGTTGTAGAGGGCTTCGCGGTTTCCCCCGAAAGCATAGATCAGTTGCGCAAGCGTTCGGTGCTCGTTCAGGTGGCCATTCTTTCCGTTCCCTTGCCGCAGGATGTGGATGAGGGCGTGCGTAAGGCCTATCGCGACATCTGCAAGGAAGCTGGCTTGGAGAACGTTCCGGTGGCCGTGCGTTCTTCCGCCGCGGGCGAGGACAGCCGGAAAAAGGCCTTCGCCGGGCTGCAGGATACCTATTTGAACATTGTCGGCGAGCAGGCCGTGGTCACGGCCTACCAGTGGGACTGCGCCTCGGCGTACAATTTGCGGAGCATGACCTATCGCCGGGAAGCGATTCTGGACGTGGTCGCTTTGGCTGAAAGGACCGGGGACGAATCCCTCGTGGAAAAGGCCAAGAAGGAATGGGCCATTGAAAACACCTCCCTGTCCGTATGCATTATGCGCATGATCAATCCGGTCATTTCCGGAACGGCTTTCAGCGCGGACACGGCCACGGGATGCCGGGGCACGGTCCGCAACGACCTGGTTTCCATTGACGCCAGCTACGGCCTGGGTGAGGCCGTGGTCAGCGGCATGGTGACCCCGGACAAGTTCAATGTTTTTCAACGTGACGACGGCGAGGAAGTGGTTCTGCGCTTCATGGGTTTGAAGAACAAAAAAATCATTTATGCGGAAAAAGGCGCGGGCACGGTGACCGTTGAAGTGCCGCCGGACGAGGTCTGTCGCTGGTCCTTGTCCCTGGCCCAGGCAGAGGAAGTGGCCCGGGGCGTGCGTTGCATCAGCAAGAGTTACGGCGGGATGATCATGGACACGGAATTCTGCATTGACCAGTGGGATCGGCTCTGGTTCGTGCAGGCCCGGCCGGAAACCCGCTGGAACGAAGATCTGGAAAAGCATCCGCACACTATTTTCATGCGCCGTCTGGAGGTTGATCCCAAGGCCCTGGCCGAAGCCGAGGTGCTTGTGGAAGGCAACGGCGCTTCACGCGGCGCGGGGCAGGGCGTGGTGCGCTTTCTGCGCTCAGCCCTGGAGCTGAACAAGATTACCAAGGGCGACATCCTGGCGGCGGACCGCACGGATCCGGACATGGTCCCGGGGATGCGCATCGCCTCGGCCATTCTGGCGGACGCAGGCGGAGACACCAGCCATGCGGCCATCACCTCCCGGGAGCTGGGCATTCCGGCGGTGATCGGCATCCAGCGTCTGGAAACCCTGCAAGCCATGGACGGCCAGGAAGTGACCGTGGACGGCTCTCGCGGGCGGGCTTATCGCGGGCTGTTGCCGCTCATGGAGGTGGGCGGGGAAATCAACGTTGACAAGCTGCCGGCCACAAAAACCAGAATCGGCTTGATTTTGGCGGACGTGAATCAGTCCTTGTTCCTTTCCCGGTTGCGGGATGTGCCGGACTTCGAGGTCGGTCTGTTGCGGGCCGAGTTCATGCTCGGCAGCGTCGGCGTGCATCCTTTGGCCTTGGAAGCCTTTGACAACGGATATCTCCAGGTTCTGGTGGACAAGAAGCTCCATGAACTCAATGCCGAACTGACCAAGCTGGTTCGCGAGCAACTGGCCCTGGGCACTATTTCCTTTGATCTTAAGTTGCGGCAGTACGTCGGTATTGTCACCGGCTTGTCCAAGGAAATCGAAGAGCTGAATGAGCGGGGCGGCGACAAGGGCACGGACCAGGTCCTGGCCATTCACCGTCAACTCCGGGAATTGGACGTGATTTTGAACGAGCATCTGGAGTTGGCGTCACACAAGCTGGAGATTTTGAAAACTTCTCCGGATCTGCGCGAACATGTCATCGCGATCATGGGGTTTTCCGAAGTCCTGGATACGGTTTCCGGCCAGGATGAGGAAAAATTCCAGGAGCGCCAGGTTGTCGAGGACAGGATCAAGGAAATCATGGAGCGGATCCGGGAAGATCCGGTGGTCATTGATTTGTTGTTCAGAATCAACAAGATGCGCACCGAGGTCGCGCTTCGATCAGGGCTGGAACGGGAACGCGAGGAAGTGCGCACGCTGCCTGAACGGATTAAAAATATGATTCATTCCAAGGGCTACCGCTCGGGCAAGGAACATTACGTCCAGACCTTGGCCCAGGGATTGGCCCTGTTCGCCATGGCTTTTTACGGCAAAGAAATCATCTACCGGACCACGGATTACAAGACCAATGAATATCGCAATCTCATGGGCGGGCTGCTGTTCGAGGCCCATGAGGACAATCCAATGCTTGGATTCCGCGGGGTTTCCCGGAATATTCATGATTGGGAAGTTGATGCCTTCAAGTTGGCGCGCGGAGTGTTCGGCGGCAAGAATCTGCACATCATGCTGCCCTTTGTGCGCACCCTGGAGGAGGCGCGGAGCATGCGCCGCTACTTGGATGGCGTACACGGGCTGAAGTCCGGCGAGGACGGCCTGAAGATCATCCTGATGTCCGAGATCCCCAGCAATGCCGTGCTGACCAAGCAGTTCATCCAGGAGTTCGATGGGTTTTCCATCGGATCCAATGACATGACCCAACTGGTTTTGGGCACGGACCGGGATAATCCCAGACTGCGCCATATCTACGACGAAGAGGACCCGGCCGTGGTCTGGGCCATTTTGAGCACCATCTTCACGGGTCAAAAGTTTTCCAAGAAAGTCGGTTTTTGCGGACAGGGCGTTTCCAACAGCAAAATCATCCGCGGTCTGGTCTGCATCGCCGGGATTGTCTCCGCCTCGGTGGTGCCGGATACCTATGATCAAACCAAAAAAGACGTTGCCGAACTGGAGGCTGAGAACATTCCGGTGGAAAAGCTGGGCTCCTGGCTCAAGGAACAGCATCTAGCGCGGTTGAAAAATCTGATGATTCAGAACAAGTATGAACATATTCTGAAAAAGAACCGCTCCCCGCAGGATTTAATGGATTGGTTTGAGGGGGAGATCGCCAGACTGCACGAACAGCTTCACGAGAATATCGGCAAGCCTCGGGAGAATTTTTATCGGCAGGAAGTTTTCGAGTTCAGAAAAATTTTTCATAAGCCCGTGATTTATTCCAATTGGGACTGGGAAGAGACTGTTCTGGACGCTTTGCGTCATTCGGGATTCGAATCTTTTTCAGAGCAAACCGAAGCCTTGCAAAGGCAAAGGAAGAAATTGGGGATAGTGTGAAACTCGAACCTCTTTGACAAAAGAAAACGGCCCTGCTCCAGGGCCGTTTTCTTTTGTCGGGCGAGATGGTCAGTTCAAGGTTGATCATCTTGGCGGACCAGCCCGGTTTTACTCCAGAAATTGTGATTCAGCCATTGTTCGTCCCACCATTCAATGGGATTGATCGAAACGCCGCTGATCAAGATTTCGAAGTGCAAATGGTCGCCGGCAGCTAACCCGGTCATCCCGGATCGGCCCAAGACGTGTCCTTTCTCAATCATCTCTCCTTCGGACACGAGAATTTGACTGAGATGGGCGTAGAGCGAGTGCAGCCCCAAGCCATGATCCAGAATCACGGTTTGACCATAAATACCCAGTTCCCCGGTGAAAATGACCTGGCCTCGATTGGCCGAGACGATTGCATCAAAGGCCGTGGATGCCAGGTCAATGCCCATATGCACCTGGTGATCAATGACTTCGCCATTGTAAACGTATGTGCGGTGGTCCGCGAAGCCCGCCCTCGGCGCCGAGCGGGGCTGGCGCATGAAGACGTCGTCCCAGAGAGGAGTGGGAGAGGTGGTTGCGGCCAGAGACTGCAAAAAAGCGATGTTCCGGGCGCGCAGGTCCCTGTTGACCAACAGATAGAGTTCCAGAAGGCTCTCCGCCTCGGGAAAGGTGTTATGAAACTGGGGCATGACGTTTTCCAGGAAGGCATCACTGATGTTCAGGGTGTCCTCACGGAAGGAGCGCCGGTTGCCATGGAAATAAAACGTTGTTTGGGCCGTGTTTCCGGCAAAATCTGTGGCCGTGAGTACAGGACGATGCTTGACGGGGTCGATGTCAAAGGGAATGGCGAACAGGCAGAAATATTCATCTGATTCCTGGCGGTAGCCCGGGAAGAAGGTGTCGTCGACAACAACGCCGCTGTGGGACACTTCCTCGGACAAAGCATAGACGATTAAGCCCGCACCTCCCTGATTCAGGTTGTGGGCGTCGCTGATCACGGAAATGCGTGGAGGCGTGGCGTCAAAAGTCAATGACTGCCGAAAAATGGCAGTATTGCCCTGGCCCCAATTGGCCAGGGATTTGTCCGTGGCCTGGATGACGATTTCCATGGGGCCGTCGTGGAGTCCTTGTTTGGGCAATGAAAATTCCCCCTCCCAGGCGTATTGGTTGGCGGGAAAGGATTTCTCCAGTAAAGTCATCAGATTGTCGCCTTGCCAGGACTGGACCAGGACGTTGCGCAAGCCCATTCCTTGGTCCGTGACCTTCAAGGGAAAAGAGGTTTCCTTGGTGGCATGGGACATGTCGGTCTTGATTTGAATTTGCGGAATTTTGCCTTCGAAAAAATGTAGATAGGCAACGGCGGCGCCGACCAAGATGATCGCGGCGAGAATAAGAAAAAGTGTTTTCCGGGGATGCAAAGCCATGAATTCCTCCAAGCGTAAAGCCGGCTAATGATGGTGCGCAAGGTCCGCTTGCACGCAGCAATCTCCATAGTGGTTCGTTGTCCCTGGTGGATGATGGCCCAGGGCTTCAAATTGCAGCACGGCATGATTAATGCCGAATTCGCGCAGCAAAAGGTCTTTGATTTTTGTTGACAGCTGATCCACCTGGCTCAAGGGCTGGTCCTTCAGCGTGATGTACGCAGTGAAGGAAATCACCCGGGGGTTAATTTCCCAAGCGTGAATGTGGCGGATGTTTTCAATGGACGGAAAGGCTTGCATCACGCTTGCGCGAACCTGATCCAGGTCCAGGCTTTCCGGGACCCCGTTGAGCAGGGTGGAAAGGCTTTTTTTCAACAATTTGACGCTGCTTGCGCCGATGACCAGGCCGATGCCCAGGGAAACCATTCCATCCAACCAATACCAGGGGCGAAAAAGGATGATCAAGCCCACCAAAAGGACGCCCACGGAGGTCAAGGTGTCGGTCAGTAAATGCAGAAAGGCGGCTCGGACATTGAGGTTGCCGCGGCTGTGACCGTGCAGCAGGTACGCGGAAAGTCCGTTGGCCGCAATGCCCAGTAGGGCCATAACGATCACGATTTCCGAGATCAGGGGCTGGTTGGACAGCAAGCGGTTTACGCCCTGAAACAGAATGTACAGGGAAATGCCCAATAATACCAGCACGTTGACGAAAGCAGCCAGCACTTCAAAGCGGTGAAAGCCGAAGGTATGCCGGGCGGATGCCGGTTTCCGGGACCAGCGAAAAGCCAAAAAAGCCAGCAACAGAGCCGCGAAATCAGTGAAATTGTGCAGCGCGTCGGCGATCAGGGCTGTGGAGTTGGCCAGGACGCCGCCGATGATCTGGGCCGCGGGAATGAACAGGTTCAGGGCCAGGGTGATCCAGAAAATCCGATCAAGGGCACGGGCGGTCGAGGAGGGGGCGTGGTCATGCATTGGAAAATGTCTCACGAAACATATAGGGGCTCTTTATTGGGAGATCAAGGCTGTAAGATTCCCTGTTGGACGCAGGGCCGACCTGGACGCTGGCAGAGAGGGCACGGACGCGACATTGGCGGGCCCCCAGGACGCCGCCGGATATGTCATTGACAGAATAAGCGCCTTGTGGTTATCAATCCTCTTTTCCTTGCTCCGGCCTTGGAGGCCGGGGCCGAATCAGACCGCAAGGAGGAATCGATTATGCGGCAGTATGAAACATTGATGCTTTTCAGTCCCGAGATGCTCGGGGAGCGTCGCCAGGAAATTCTCGCCATGATGACCGGAATCGTTGAGCAAGCCGGCGGGAAGATCTTGGAGGAGGACGATTGGGGGATGCGTACCCTGGCCTATCCCGTGCATAAGCAGACCCGCGGACATTACGTCCGTCTGGAGTATGCGGCACCCGGTCAGGTGGTCGCGGAAATGGAGCGCAACCTGCGCATTACCGATGGCGTGTTCAAGTTTCTTTCGGTCAAGCTTGCCGACACCATCGAGGAATCAAAGGAGAACTAGGCATGGCCTTCCGAAAATTCACCCCCAGGAAAAAGTTTTGTCGTTTTTGCGCCCAGAAGGAACTGGTGTTGGATTACAAGAACGCCGACCTGCTGCGGGATTTTGTGAATGAGCGGGGCAAGATCATTGCCCGTCGCGTCACGGGAACCTGCGCCAAACATCAGCGGCAATTGACCACGGAAATCAAGCGCGCCCGCCAGATGGCCTTGTTGTATTACACGGCCACGCACAGCGTTGAAGCCATGAAGAGGACCAGCTAGAAGGGAGAGCCGTCATGGAAGTTATTCTGAGAACCAATATTGAAAAATTGGGCCAACTTGGCCAGACGGTCAAGGTCAAGCCCGGGTACGGACGGAATTATCTGCTGCCCCAAGGACTGGCCATGCTGGCCACGCCGGGCAATAAAAAGCGTTACGAGCAAGAACATAAAAAGCTACAGGCCAGGATTGACGCCGAACGATTTGCGGCCCAGGAAATCGCCGACAAGATCAATGCGGTTGTCCTGCGGGCGCCCGTACGCGTCGGCGAGGGCGACAAGCTTTACGGATCCGTCACTTCAGCCCAGATCGTGGACATGTTGGCCAAGGAACATGGCATTGAGCTGGACAAGAAAAAGCTGCATTTGGACGATACCCTGCGCGCCCTGGGCGACTATTCCCTGGAAGTGCGGCTGCATCAGGACGTCAAGGCCCATGTCCGCGTGTTAGTGGTGCGTCACGACGCCGGTCCGGATCCCGAGCCCGTGGCATCTGAAACCGAAGGCGCAGTGGCGGACGAGCCGGAACAGCAGGGGGAGTAACCCAGTCCAGGGATACGCATCGTGAAACAACCTCAGGATCACATGGCCTCGGGCAAAGCGGCCGTTGATCTCACCCGGAAAACCCCCCCCCAGAACCTGGAAGCTGAACAGGCGGTTCTGGGGGGTATTTTTTTACGCCCCGACCTGATGGATGCCTTGCTGGACCACGTGGGTGAGGACGACTTTTATTCTCCTGCGCACCGGACCATTTTTCAAGCCTGTCTGGGTCTTTATCAACGCAACGTGCCCATCGACCTGGTCACGTTGGCAGACCATCTGCACAATCTGGGACAGTTGGATCAGGTGGGCGGTCCGGTCTATCTGGCCTCCCTCACGGAATCCATCGTGGCCACGTCCCATGCCGAGTCCTACGCCCGGATCGTGCGGGACAAATCGGTCCTGCGGCGATTGATCCAGGCCGCATCCAGCATCGTGGTCTCCTGCCATGAAAGCGGACAGGACGTGGATAAAATCCTGGACGACTCCGAGCAGTCCATCTTCGCCATTGCCGAATCCAAGGTCAAAACGGCCTATTCCACCAGCAAGAAGCTCGTGGAAGAGGTCTTCGAGCATCTGGAGAAGCGGGTCGGCCGTCAGGAACTGGTCACCGGAGTGCCCACAGGGTACCACAAATTCGACGAAATCACCGCCGGCTTGCAACCCTCGGACCTGATCATCATCGCCGGCCGGCCCAGCATGGGCAAGACCGCTTTCGCCCTGAACGTGGCCATGCGTGCGGCGATCTTGAACGAAGTGCCCACGGCGATTTTTTCCCTGGAAATGTCCAAAGAGCAGCTGATGATGCGCATGCTGTGCGCCTGGGGCAAGGTGGACCTGGCCCGGTTCCGCCGCGGCTTTCTCAACGACGAGGACTGGGTGCGACTGCACCACGCCGCGGACGCCCTTTCCCGGGCCGAGATATACATCGACGACACTCCGGCCCTGGGAACGCTGGATCTGCGGGCCCGGTGCCGGCGGTTGAAGTCGGAGAAGAAACTGGGCCTGGTGGTGGTGGATTATCTGCAGCTGATGCGCGCCAGTCGGCGGATCGACTCCCGCGAGCAGGAGATATCGGACATCTCCCGCAACCTGAAGGCCCTGGCCAAGGAAATCAACGTGCCCATGCTGGCACTGGCCCAGCTCAACCGCAAGGTGGAGGAGCGCAGCAACCGCCGGCCCATGCTCTCGGATCTGCGCGAATCCGGAGCCATCGAGCAGGACGCGGACGTGATCGTTTTCTTGTACCGCGACGAGGTGTACAACAAGCAGGAGAGCAACCCCAAAAAGGGGCTGGCGGAGATCATCATCGGCAAGCAGCGCAACGGACCCGTGGGCGAACTGGAGCTGGCCTATTTGAGTCCGTTCACGGCCTTTGAAAATCTCGTGGACGTGCCGCAGCCCTCGGAAAACGCACCCATGCGGTGACAACACCCAAGGAGATATCGTGTATTTTGATCCAGTGGAGGGGCTTGACCGCCAAAGCCTTGAGGAAATCCAATCCGAACGCCTGCGGGACATTGTCCGGCAAGCGGCCTGTTCCCCGTTCTACAGCCGCGTATTCCAGGAGCAAGGGGTCGATCCCCTGGACGTGCGCGGGTTGTCCGACCTTGCTTTGCTACCCCTGACAAGCAAGGAGGACCTGCGGGCCAGTTATCCGGACAAGATGCTTTGCCGCCCCATCAGCGAGATGGTCCGTTTGCACGCCTCCTCCGGGACCACGGGCGCGGCCACGGTCGTTTTTCACACGGCCAAGGATTTGCGCACCTGGGCCGACCTGGTGGCCCGCTGTTTTTACATGGTGGGCGTGCGGCCCCACGACGTGTTCCAGAACATGAGCGGGTACGGGCTGTTCACTGGCGGGCTGGGCATCCACTACGGAGCGGAGCGGCTGGGGTGCCTGACCATCCCGGCCGGAGCCGGCAACAGCAAGCGCCAGATCAAGCTGCTCCAGGATTTCCAGGTCACCACCATCCACATCATTCCCTCCTACGCCTTGCATCTGGCCACGGTCTTCGAGGGCCTGGGCCTGGATCCGCGCGATTTGTTCCTGAAAACCGCGTTGATCGGCGCGGAGCCCCACACCGAGGAAGTGCGCCGGCGCATTGAGGGAATCTACGGGCTCAAGGCCTACAATTCCTACGGTCTTTCGGAAATGAACGGTCCGGGCGTGGCTTTCGAGTGTCCGGAACAGCACGGCATGCACCTCTGGGAAGACGCCTTTCTTCCGGAAATCGTCGACCCGGCGACGCTGCAGCCCATGGCCGAGGGCCAAGTAGGCGAACTGGTCCTGACCACCCTGACCCGGGAAGGCATGCCCATTCTGCGCTATCGCACGCGGGATCTGACCCGCTTTCTGCCCGGACCCTGCCCGTGCGGCCGGGTACACCGCCGCATCGACCGCATCCTGGGCCGCAGCGACGACATGATCATCATCAAGGGGGTGAACATTTTCCCCATGCAGGTGGAGCGCGTGCTCATGGGCATTCCCGAGGTGGGACAAAACTATCTTATCATATTGGAAAGAAAAGGTTTCTTGGATCAAATTAAAGTAAAGGTTGAAGTGAAAAGCGAGTTTTTCGTGGAAGACATGCGCGTGCTCAAAGGTCTGCAGGACCGGATCACCGGACTGTTGCGCGATGAACTTTTAATCACGCCCAAGGTGGAACTGGTGGAGGCCAAGAGCCTGCCCCAGTCCGAGGGCAAGGCCCAACGGGTGATGGATCTGCGAGGGGAAGGCCATGGCTGAGGTCTGGGCCGGACTGTTTTTGGCTTTTCTGGCCCTGCTGCTGGTGCTGCATTTTTTCGGCCTGCCGTCCAACTGGCTGATCCTTTCAGGCCTTGGGCTGTGGAAGTGGACCCACCCGGACATGACCGCGGCCTGGGGCTTCTTCATCCTGCTCTTTGTGCTCTGCGTTGCCGGGGAAGTGGTGGAATTCGCGGCCCAGTACTTGGGAGCACGGCGCTTCGGCGGCACAAACCGAGGGGCCTGGGCCGCGGTGGCGGGCGCTATTGCTGGCGGCATCTTCGGGGCCGCCTTTTTTTTCGGCCTGGGCGCCATTCCGGGCTCCTTGTTCGGGGCCTTTGCCGCCAGCCTGCTCGTGGAAATCGGCCAGGGCCGGTCTTTTGCAGAGGCCAAGCACGCGGCCATGGGCGCCATGTGGAGCAAGGTCTTCGGCACTGTGGCCAAGATCGGCCTGGGCGTGTTCATGCTCAAGCTGAGCATCGGACCGGTCTGGCCGGGATAAGCGGGACGCCCCGACAATATCCTCAGGCAATCCTCCAACACATGTATTCATTCGATGCCATTGTTTTGAAGGACGCCGATCATTTCCTGATGATGAATCGTCCCAAGGAGTTCAATCAGGCATTGAAAAAGGCGATCCTGATGATTCTCAACGTATCGGATACGGAAAACAGCCGGCGGGTTGATCCCTCGGACATCCGCCCCGGTGATCGGCTTGTTCCGGAAACACAGATGTGTTGCCGGAATGCAGGAAGAATGCATCGCGTCATGGACGCGGGTCCATATGTTGTTGGCCACTGCTATAGAGCCACTTGAGGGCCGGTATAATGAGGCCACCTTCTGGCCAGTCTAATGGAGCCACCCTTTGGCCAGCGTAATGAGGCCACCTTCTGGCCAGTCTAATGGAGCCACCTTCTGGCCGGTCTAATGAGGCCAGTCGTTGGCCGCATTAATGGAGCCACTTGTTGGTCAAACCGTCTTACCCGAGCTTCCCAACCTGCTATCACCCTCTGAATTCCAACA
>DSBL01000048.1 GCA_011049455.1 Desulfonatronum sp.
ACGCATGGTATATGAAACTCGTGGACATGGCCGACCCTCCCGATGTTCGTTGGTGCGTTCATCGGAAAGTCTCCATGTCCACATTTTTTGTCAAAAGTACGCTTCAACCGGATGAACCAAAATGATCGAACGATGCATGGAACAGGCTTTCGTGCCTGTCCCGGTTCGTGTCGTTTTCTGGAATTCTATAATGGAGGAGTCATGCTGACGATTGAAATTCCCGGCTGGAAGACCCTGAATCTGGCCCACCTTGTTTTAGACTACAATGGAACCCTGGCTCTGGACGGCCGGTTGCTGCCCGGCGTGCGTGAGCGGTTGTGCGGCCTTTCGCCGCTCCTGGACGTCCATGTGCTCACCGCGGACACCTTTGGCAGCGTCCGGGAGCAGTTGCGGGACATCTCCTGTGCCGTGTCCGTCATTCCGTCCGCAGATCAGGCCCTGGCCAAGGCCGACTATCTGAAAGGGCTGGATCCGGCCAAATGCGTGGCCGTGGGCAACGGCCGTAACGACGCGTTGATGCTGGGCAAGGCGGAGCTGGGCATCGCCCTGATTCAGGAAGAAGGGGCCGCGGCAAAAACCGTGGCTGCGGCGGAGGTGGTTTGCAGAACCATCAATAACGCTCTGGACCTGTTATCCAATCCGTTGCGCCTGGCGGCCACGCTGCGCGGATGAAGTTTTTTCGTTAGCTTGCCGGGTCGAAGTTGGAGGCTTTCATGTCCCGCAAGCGCTCCGGGATTCCCCATTGTACACAGAGTCTTGCGGAGGCTCGGGGCACCAAGTGTTCCCAGGGCGCTGATTCGATCATCATTTGCCGTACATCCGTGGCACTGATGCCCTTTTCCTCCTCCCGTACTTCCCAGAGCACATGGGTTTTCAGGCCCAATTCTTGAAATCGGCGCAGTTTGAGTCGTCCCCAGTCGTCGTAGATGGAGAGGAGAAAGACCGCCTCCAACGGCACATAATGTCGGTAGAGTTCCGGTCGGGTGATAGGCATGGGCGTCACGGTCAGTTCCTCAAGCCGCAGGCCCGCTTCCAGGAGCACCTCGCGGATCATGATCAGCCGCTCGTAATAGGTCAGGGGATTGGCCAGGCTGGAGGATCTCTTGGGATCAACGTCCACGGCGCTGGTCAAAAGGGGATCCGGATTGGTCACGCCCACGACCAAATGCCGGCACAAGGACTTGCCGGCCAGCAGATACTTGAGGTGGTCGTTGTGCAGAACCTGAAACCGGCCGTGAATCACTCCAAGATCGTACATGGTTGATCCTTGTGACCGGCTGCAGGGCCGGCCACGTGATGTTCCCGTCTGCCGAGCCGTTGGGCTCGCAAGGCAGCCTCCAGCAGACCCCTGGTGGAAATGGCCTCGGCTGGCTCCTGCAGTTCCACGGTCCACCAGGCGCACCGTGTGCGCAGCAGTTTTTCAATGACAGATTCGATGGGTTGCATGTCCGTGATGGGATGATGTCCACGGAAGTCTTCCTTGCCGTAGACATGCGCTTCGTGCAGCCTGGTGCTGAACAGTTCCACGAAATCCTTTGGCGCGAACCTGCCGTTTCGTACGCATTCCGCTCCCAGGGTGTGGCCGATGTCCAGGGTGATCATGGCCCCTGACGCCGTTGCCCATTCCACCACATTGTGCGGTTCGCTGGAATGCCCCTGGCGCAGGTTCTCCAGGCAAACCGTAATCCCCAAATTATCGGCGTATTCCACCAGACGGCTGAGATTTTCCACGATCCGAGAAAATTGAACGGACTGGTCCGGATCAAGACCGGTGTGCACCGTGACCACGGACCCGCCCAATCCGGCCATGGCCGAAAGGGTGCGCATGTGCACGTCCAGGGCAACCTCGGCCTTGTGCCGGTCAGCATGGCCGATTTCGTAGCGGAAATACCGGGTGTGGAAGCGGACGGACAGCCCGGTTTCCAGAAAGGGACTGACCATGCGCGGCAGAAGCGCAAGCTGTTCCGGGTCCGGTGAAAACTCCACGGCATGGGCGTGCTTTTCGACCCAGCGCAACCTGGCCGGGGAGTCGGCGGAACTGGCCGTAAAGGCCAGGATAGGGGATGGGGGGAAAAAAGATGTAGGCATGGCAGGCTCAAGTCCCAGTTTGGCACCAAATTGTAACGTACTCGCTGCTAAAAGGATGAAGGACGTATCGCCTAAAACCAAAACAGCATCAACAGTTTTTATCTATTCAGAGAGATATCAAGCATTACTTTTGCCTATTTGACATAAACCCATCGAGTTCCGTTTAAGGAAAAGAATAAATGAATCGGGACGGCTGATAGGTCATGACGCAACAACATCCCGATGAATGGGACTTTGACGAAGAGTTTGACGGTGGCGAGGAAACCTGCAGTCGGGTGATTATCAACCTGTACACGAATCTTCTGCCCATGCCGCCTGGCACCAGGATTATGCTCATTTCCAAGGACCCCAGGAGTGCGGCCACCGCACCATCATGTGAGCGACCCTTTCCACCCGCAGGGATGTGGGTGAAGAATTGGGATACGCAGCACACTTGAGTAACAGAATTATTGAGGGGATTGCCTCGCCGCCCCTTGGGCCGCGCATCGGGCTGCACATCTGCCGGGGCACCTGGAGCACCAAGGAAGAGGTTTTCCTGACGGGCGACTACACGCCGCTTCTGCCGGCCCTGATCAGGATGCGCATGCGGCAGTTCGTGTTGGAGTACGCCACACCGAGGGCCGAGGACATTGCCGTGGCGGGTGAGGCGCTTTCGGGGGCGATCCCGGACACGAACATGTCCAGGGAGTTGGGGGTGGGCGTGTTCAATCCCAGGACCGAGGAGGCCGAGTCCCCCGAAAAAATCGTGGCCAAAACCGAACAGGCTTTGCGCTTTTATCGTCCGGAACAGATGTTTTTGAACACGGACTGCGGCTTCGGCTGTTTCGCCAACCGCTGCGTGAACGTGGAAGAAGTGGCCACGGCCAAGCTGCGCAGCATTGTCCGGGCCGCCCGGTTGTTGCGGGAACGGCACGGTTGAGAGGGGGGCGCTGTTTCCTCGGCAGCCGATTTGCTCATGGTTGATGCCGGAGTTCGTCGCGGCTGATCTCGCAATCCTGGATGATTTGGGAAAGGAGTTCACGCCCGATCGTCTCACCGTGATGGAATGGTCGCCAGGCAAGAGAATAATTGCGGATCACCCTGGTCCGCACTATGCGCCGTGAGGAATATCCTGCTGAAAACGCTAAGATTAAAGACCTGAGCCCGGTATATTCAATTGAATTCGCCGAACATTTTTCACGCCATCCATTCCTCGGTTGCGTATTCCGCCCGCGTCTCGTGGGGTTCTTTCGGTTGAGCAGCCGAGCGGTCCGGACATTGGGGAGAAATGAACAGATTGCCCATTTCCCATTGCGCCGGATTATTGCCGATGTATTCCCGGATGCGGTTCAATTCGAATACATCGCGGACAATGTGTTCCCAGTAATTTCGTTGCCATAATTTATCTGGAAACGACGGCCAATTGTTTTGTTTGACGCCGCGTTGCGACTTGACCCGGTACCCCACCGAGATAATGACATCCAAAGGGTTACCAGGATAGGCTTGGTGATATCCGGGTCTTATGCAGGTACCTGGTCAGGTCTTGTTTTTTTGACTTGTCGGCGGCTGAAAATTTCCGAATTGCTTCAGCGATAAACATTTTTTCTGTGACCAATCGTGACAATCCACACAGTGAGCTCATCATCCTGAATGGAATAAACGATGCGGTATCTTCCCTGGCGCAGGCGGTACCGTTCCTGGCCGGTCAACTTTTCGCAACCTGGCGGGCGAGGGTCATTTTCCAGGTCTTTTATGCGACCAAGGATTTTCCTGACATCCTTTTTCGGGATACTGGAAAGATCCTTTTCCACGGATTTCTTGAAAAATATGCTATATCCGGCCATCTTCCTTGAGCCTCTTCACCATTTCATCATAACTGAG
This sequence comes from Desulfonatronum sp., assembly GCA_011049455.1. Lineage (GTDB taxonomy): Bacteria > Desulfobacterota > Desulfovibrionia > Desulfovibrionales > Desulfonatronaceae > Desulfonatronum. The sequence continues at coordinate 3,949 of DSBL01000048.1, forward strand.
AAGGGGCTCATTTGCCCGGTTTGCGAACGCCGCAAGATCTTCGGCATCCTCGGCAAGGGCATTTTTCACGGCCGAATTGACAAGATCTGAAATGGATCGGGATGTCTCCAACGCCTTTATTTTAAGAGCCTTATGAACAATTTCATCCAGATAAATCGTGGCGCGCTTGACAGTTGCGTCCATACTATCGCCTCCATTTGTTTGAAGACATTATAACGTTATAGCGCTATAACGTCAAGGCGTATTTTCTATGGACCAAACCAGTCAGAGGGTGGATCGGGGGCAGCTCTTTTATGCCAGCATTTTCCCTTCAAGATACTGCTTACTGTGCTGTTGTGCAGCCCAAGGCAGCCGGTGATTTCCTTCCGGCTGCGTCCATGTCTCAAGTGAGCGGCCCGCTTGGCCTCGATCACATCGATCGGCTTGCGCTCCATAAACAACACAGTCCGTCGGCCCGACATCGGTCAGGCACTCCCTGACCGTCTCCCTTTTCATCAAGGTGACATTCGACCGGGCTTTCTCCAAGTCCTGCTCATTGAGGGTGACAAGACGCAGACCATGGCGCAGGGCCGTGGCCGCCAAAAGGCTGTCGATGGCCGGGACCGGTCGGCCGGCTTCGGATACGAGACGCCCCCATTGGTCCGCCACATGTGCGCCCACGGCCAGGACCCGTTCTTCAAACCAGGCCGGCAGGTCATGCTCCAACCATAGTCGCAGGCGCTCTTTTCTGTTTCCAAAGGTCAAGTCTTCGCCCCCTTTGCGGATTTCACCCAAGGTCAGATGCGTCAAGACATTCCTCGCTGCTTGACCATTCAAGGATGTCCTGGGCGTGGGTCATGGCCGCGTCGACAGAAATTACAACTGCTTTCAAGCGCTGATCAGATGATGAATGGTCTATACTCCCCAGGCCAATACAGGCAGTCCTCTGGCGTGTCCCGGATGCCCTCAAGCCGGGCCTTGTCCAGGTGATTGAGGATCAGACGCATCAGTTCGGTCCCGCGCACGCATCCCAGACAACCCCCGGCTGCGTCGATTTCGTTGAAAGCCGCGACCTTGTCCCGCCTTACTCCCGTACCATGAAAGACCAGGGGCACGGGTTCGCCCGAGTGCACCAGCGGGCCGGAACTGGGCGTGGAATGGTCCGCCGTGACCACCAGCAGCAGTTCCGGATCTGCAAGCAGACCGTCCAAAGTCGGCATCAAGGCCCGGTCCAGGGTTTCGATAACCTGCTTCTTGAGCAGGGGGTCCTTGGCATGGGCCGCTTCGTCCGGGGCCTTGGTGTGCAGGTGGACAAAGTCGTGGGTTGTCAGGGCATCCAGGGCCATGGCCAGGGAAGCGGAAAAATCCTGCTCCAGGTCACCTGTTTGCAAAGGGTTGAACACATCCAACCCCAAATACCGCCCCAGGCCGCGAAAAACCGCACCCGAAGCAATGCTCGCGCCATGCAAACCAAAACGTTCAGTAAACGGCATGACCGTCTTGAGTCTGCCGGCCCGCTGCGTGACCAGGCCGTTGACCGCGGCCAGCCCCCGGGCCGTGCGGGAAGCATTGACCGGATGATCGGTCAGACGCTGGAAAGCCCAGGAGAGGTACGCCTTGAGGGACAGAGCCGTGGTTTGAGCCGCTGGATCAGTGGCATGCTCGGCCAGGGGCAGCAACTCCGGCAATAAACTGCCGTCGCGCATCGGGCCGGTGTCCGTGACGTGCGGGCAGACCGGTCCGCTGAGTACAAGCACGCCGAACACGCCCTTGATCGGAACAAAGCGGATGCGCACGCCCGCATGCTCCCATTTGCCCACGGCAGTGATCAGCATCTGGATTTCTTCGTCCGTGGCCAGGGGCACGTCCCGGACCAGGCGCAGGCAGCCGTCCTTTTCCTCCAAAGCCGTGAAATGAGCCAGCACGGCCACTTCACCAGGGGTCAAAACCACCCCGGCACCCAGGGCTTCCAGGGCGCCCCGGCCCGGAAAATCAATCCGGTCGTAACCGAACATGGCCAAGTGGGCGGTCTCGCTGGGCAGGGCCTCGCCCAGCATCCCGGCGTGGTACAGACCGTTGGCGCCCAGCGCGGCAATCCTGTCCAGGCCGGGCGTTTGCGCTGCCTGCAGAGGGGTCTGGTGGTCCAGGCATTCGTGAGAACGGTCCCCAAGTCCGTCCAGGACCATGAGCAGGCATTTGCTGGGCATGTGGGTACTCCGTTGGTAGAGGTCTTTCCAAAGAACCCATGCATCGCTCTTGAGGCCTGATGTGTCAGTGATCTTACAAAGCTTGCTGGTGAACGAGCAGGGAGCATTCGGCGTTTCTGAAAATTTTTTTGTATGAGATCCTGCTGGTTCATCCTGATCGAGCGCCCTCGCAACTCCATCGCGGACATCGTAGCGACGAACCATTGCTCTCCCAGGACATGATGGCGCGGTTGAAGCGTTTGGCACTGGCTCGCCGAACGATGTCCAACTCTGTCAAACAGGCGACGACACCCGATCAGGATGAACCAGGAGCACAACTTGAAACGTTTTCCACGCAATTTTCAGAAACGCGTAATGCTCTCAAAGAGCAAGCCTATCTGTTCGATTGGACTTGCAGGACCACGTCGCCCTGGGGCAGGGGCCAGGAGGCTGGTCCGGATGGCTCGACAGGCAGGGGTGAGCCGTTCAAAGAGGCTTTGCGCAGATTGTGAAAAAAGGTGGCCGGCCGGGACAGAAGAAAGGTCTTCAAGGTCCTTGCGGGCACAATCACGCCGAATTCCAGAAAATTTTCCGCCAGATCCCGGCCCACGGCATTGAACAAGCGCACTTGAAGCAGGAAAGGCTTGTCTATGTCTGTCGCGGATTCGGTGTCGGCATGATGGGTGATGCCCTCACGCAACCTGCTGTAGAATCCGCCCCGGCGCATGGTCGCACCGACCAGCCCGGGCAGGGCCGCGGACAAGGCCAGCCGCGAGCCGGGGCCGAGCATGGCTTCGTTCAGGTCATCAATGGCCTTGCCGTCCACGAAAATGGTCTGGATGTGCTTTTGGGCGTAGTCCTCGCTTACGCCCACCAGTCCGCAAATGAATTCCCGCACGGTACAGGGCCGTGGAAGCAGCATCTCGAAACCGCCCTGCAGCAGGACCGAGAAGTTTTCCGGGGCTTCGTGGAGCAGGACAAGCTCAGGCGGAGCAAGAGGAGATTGTTCCATTGTGTCAACTCCGTTGGTCGTAGGCTGGGCTATGCTTTCAGCGCCGCCGCAAATTCCCTCGCCGGCTTCGTGTGTCCAAACGGTTGTGTAATTTCAACAAAGATTGCGGTGGATGCGCAGGACAATCGTTTGGACTGACGAATCCTGGCTCAGTCATACGGTATGCACTCAGCTCAGGCAAGTCGCACGATGACGATGCCGGGGCATCTCCAGGGGCATAATCGGGCATGGGTATTCCTGGAAGGAGTGTTCAGGGGCAGGCCGGTTCGGCCTGCCCCTGAACACAAAGGGATGGTTACTACTCAGTCATTTTTCGTTGGGTTCACCAAAAGGCCGGGTTGTCGCGTTTCGGTCCTGTCGGCTGTCTGACTGAGCTGGGCATCGTTCATCAAGGGGTTGCCCGACATAAAATTGCGCGTTCATGTTCGTGCTACGCAACCCCTTGATGGTACGAGGCCCGCGAAGGGAGTTCCGGCAGGGCCGAAATGCGACAACCCGGCCGAGAACTGACTGTGCTGAAAAGTTACAGGGAATGATTAGAAGTTGTAGACGCTGTCCAGTTCCATGTCCGAGACATCAAAGACCACATTGTGCGGGGCCAAAGGCTCACGGGAGAAGTACCGGGGCAGACGGTCGTGGGCCGGACCGAAACCGGCCTTCTCGTTGAATTCCCGCTCCATCTTCAGGATCTTCTGGCCCAAGGCGACCACGTCGTCGCCGGTCATGTTCAATCCGTACATATGATTGATGGTGTCCACCATGGCGTTGAAGGTTTCCGGCTGGTCCAGGATGGCGAAGGCAATGAACAGGCAGAAGCCCGTGGCGTCCAGGGCCGCAGTGGCGATCTGCAGATTGCGGGACAGTTCGGCCTGGCCCTCGGGCTTCAAGGGGTCCACGCTGCCGCCGACGTTGAGGATGTTCGTGGCCACGGCATACCCGGCGGTGTGATCCGCGCCCTGGGTAGTGGTGGCGTAAGTCACGCCGATGCCCTTGACCGCGCGCGGATCATAGGCGGGCATGGCCTGGCCCTTGACCACCGGGGCGTGCTCCAGACCGTAGCATTTGGCCGTGACCGCGGCGCCCGCGCCCAGAATCCGGCCCAGGTGTGTGCCCTTGCCCACTTCATGAACCAGGTTGATGGCTCCCTCGGCATCGCCAAAGGGGATCACCCCGGCTTCCATGGCCACGCCGATGGCCACGCCCATTTCGATGGTGTCCACCCCGTAATTGTCGTCCAGGTAGTCCAGCTTGGCAATGGCGTCCAAGTCGTCAATGCCGCAGTTGCCGCCATGGGACCAGACGGTCTCGTACTCGGGCTGCTTGGACATGTAGTTGCCGTCCTTGTCCGTGTAGATCCCGGAGCACTGGATCACGCAACCGCGATGACAGCCGTGGGTGGGTTGGCCGCCGGGGCGGTTTTTCATGTTCTCGGCCTGGAGTTCGCCGGAGAGGTTCTGACCGCCGTCAAAACGGCCCTGCTTGAAGTTGTAGGTGGGATAGCCGCCGGCTTCGTTCAGGATGTTGGTCAGGACATTGGTGCCAAAGGTGGGCAGGCCCTGGCCCGTAACCGCATGCTGCTTCAGGCCTTCCACGAACTTGCGGTTGGCTTCCTTGAACTCGTCCGGCCGTGCGGGCTGACGCATTTTCGTGGTGGAGGCGTCGACCACGATGCACTTGATGCCCTTGGATCCCATGACCGCGCCGACTCCGCCCCGGCCGCAATGCCGCGTGGGTCTGAATTCCGGGTCGGTCACCGCAATGGAGGAACTGGCCATGCGCATCTCCCCGGCCGTGCCGATGGAAATCACGGAGACCTTGTCGCCGTGCACGGGCTTGAGTTTTTCGATCAGGTCGTAGTTGGGCAGCATTTTCAGGTCATCGGCCTTTTGGATCTGCACGCCCGCGTCGTTGATGACCACTTTGTAGAGATCTTCACCCTTGCCCTCGCCCTCCAGGATCACCGCGGCGTATCCCAGCCGCGCTAAGGCCTGGGCCGCGGTGCCGCCGGCGTTGGCTTCCTTGATCGTCCCGGTCAGCGGGCTCTTGCAGCCCACGGAAATGCGGCCCGAGGAAGCCGCGGCCGAACCACTCATCAAGCCGGGGGAAATGACCAACTTGTTTTCCGGCCCCAGCGGATGGCAATCCGCCGGGACTTCCTTGTACACGACCATGGTGGTCATGCCCCGGCCGCCCATGCCGGCGTATTGGCCCACCGGCTCCACAGTCGCCTTGGGGCCACCCTGGGCCCCCATGTCGATTCGTAGAATTTTGTCCATTCGTTGTTCTCCTTGGTTACCACAGTTGATCGGCAAAGACGGCTCGCCGCCTTGTTCGTGTCCTGTTTTGGTCAGTATAGCTCCTTACCTGACGAATGCAAACACTTTTCAACGCATCGCGGTAAATGTGTTCTCGTTACTATGATTTATCGGGGTCGGAATCGGTGTTGCTATCGGTATCGAACATGATCAATTCAACACGGCTTGGGAAAGATTATTCGATATCGATACCGATTATGACCCCGAAACCGAAATGGAGTGGCGGCAGTGCACCCTGAATATATAGAATTGACTCGCGACGAGTGGAATCCACTGGTTGGCCAGTGGATCACGCCAGCATCGCGGACAGCTGGCGCAGATGAGACCGTTCCTCGTCCATGCATTGCTGGATGAAGCGCTTTTCCGAGTCAGGCACGAGTTCGCGCATTTCCATGAAAAACAGGATGGTGTCCTTTTCAAAGCCCATGGCCAGGCGGATGGCCTCGGTCTCATCGCCGGCCGCGGCCAGGCGCTGTTTCAAGTCCGGGGAAAAAATGGCGTGCGAATCGATCAGGGCCTGCAAATACTGGCCGTATTCCTCGCTGGTGCTCCAGGCCGGCAGCTCAAAAGCGCCCATGCGCGCCTGCAGGTCGCGAAAAATCTGCTCGTGTCGGGCTTCCTCTCCGGCAAAGTACAAGAAGAAATCCTTTGCGTCTTGGCTTTTCGCCGCCTCGGCCGCGTTCTTGTAGAATTCCTGTCCCTGCTGTTCGATGCGCACGGCCGCTTCGGCAATTTCCGCGGCCTTGAAAAATTCAGCCATGACGACCTCCATATTTGCCATCCCGAGGGATGCGATTCATGGGACGGTTATTCATTTTGCAACGACTCTGCACATCACGTTGGTTTGACGGCAGGGTGTCCCTTTCCGGTTTCAGCCTCGTCGTTTGTTTGACTGAGCCGGCCGTCGTTCGCCGAACCATTGCCCGACGGATGAAGCACAATTTCTTGTTTGATCAGCGCAATGGTTCGGCGACTACGACGGCGGCGATGGAGTTCAGACGAGGCTGAAACCGGAAAGGGACACCCTGCCAAACAATACTGAATAGTTACTTCATTGTTAGTGGTTCTGAACGAGGGTCGTTCAAAAGCGCCCTTGGCAGGGCCCGAACAACGCTGACAAAAAACAATACCAACGATCCGCTACAGTTCGTTGGGTAATTCCCGCAGCTGCGCATAGGTAAACACTGGCCCGTCCACGCACACGTATTTCGTGCCGATGTTGCACCGCCCGCATAGCCCCACCCCGCATTTCATCCGTTTCTCCAGGGTGGTGATGATCTGGTCATCCTGGAACCCCAGCTTTTTCAAGGCCTGCAGGGTGAACTTGATCATGATCGGCGGGCCGCAGGTCACGGCCACGGCATTGTCCGGGGTGGGCGTCATTTCCAGAAGCACGTTGGGAATCAGCCCGACCTGGTGCTCCCAGCCCTCGGCTTCCCGGTCGATGGTCAGCACGGTTTCCATGTCCGTACGCTCCAGCCACTCAGGCAACTCGTAGCTGAAGGCCATGTCCTGGGGGCTGCGCGCGCCGTATAGCACCCGGATTTTGCCGTAGTCGTCCCGGTTGTCCAGCATGTACAGCAAAAGCGTACGGAGCGGGGCCATGCCGATGCCGCCGCCGATGAACACGATATCCTTGCCCTGCATGGATTCAATGGGAAAACCGTTGCCCAGCGGTGCGCGCACCCCGACCCGATCGCCCGCGCTCAGGGTGTGCAGCCGGGCCGTAACCTCGCCCACACGCATCACGCTGAACTGCAGATAGTCCTTGCGCGTGGGCGGGGAATTGATCACAAAGGTGGCCTCGCCTGCCCCGAAAACCGACAATTGCCCCACCTGGCCGGGAGAAAAGGCAAAGTTTTGCATCCGTTCGTCCGACCCCAGCTTGATCCGGAAGGTCTTGATGTTGTGGGTTTCCTGGATGGTCTCGATGATCGTGCCGATCTCCGGCAAATAGGGGTTGGCCGCCAAGTGCGGGTTGATGGGGCGGGCAGCGGCGACAGGCGTCTTGGCCGAAGACTTGGGAATGGCCTGGGCCGCAGTCTTCTTGGCGCTGTCTTTCGCTGACGCCTTTGATGTTTTTTTTGCCGCCCTTGGTTCGGCGGTCTTTTGGGCCTTGGCGGTTGATTTGGCAGGCTTTGAACCCGTCTTTTTCGCCGGGTTTTTTTTCGCTGCCGGGGCAGTTGCGTTTTTTTTCGTAGACGCCGGGGTCATGACTTCTTCTCCTCACGAATTCAGGAGGTTGGCTTGATTGCGTGGAACAGAAAAATCCGCCGATGGAATTCGATTCGGCCCCCATCGAGACTCCCTTTCCGGCCTCGTATCATCAACCCGTTGCGCTGAAAAAGAAAATGTTTCGCTTATGGCGATGAGCAACGGCTTGATGAACGATGCCTGGATCGGTCAGGCAGTTGATGAAGCCCGACTCGAACCCCATCGGCTCGAGCCCCTTCAAATATCCGCAACCAGGCAACGCTCCCACTAATCCTTATCCTTTGCCGGGAGTGCGTGTCCCATGGCCCGAACAACAATCTCGCGGATGTCCACGCTGACCGGACAGCTTTTGATGCACCGGCCGCACCCGCAGCAGGAAATCAAACCGTCATGCAGGGCCGGATAGTAGCTGAACTTGTGGCCCACGCGGTTCTTGAGGCGATGCGCCTTGGTCGGCCTGGGGTTGTGGCCGCTGGCCTCGAAAGTGAACTGGGAAGACATGCAGTTGTCCCAGGAGCGCACCCTCCTGCCGCTTAAGCCCGCGCCCTCGTCCGTGATGTTGAAGCAGTAGCAGGTCGGGCACAGGTACGTGCAGGCCCCGCAGCTGATGCATTTGGCCGAGACGTCTTCCCAAAAATCCATGTCGTCGAAGACGGCCATCAGCTTGTCCCGGGCCGGAGCAAAATCCGTGGGATTGCCCATGTTCCGCGGGGCCTTATCCCGCAGGGTCTGGGCCTGCTCAACCTTGTCCCGGGCAGGTTCCAGCAGGGGGCTGTCCAAGAGCGGCGCACCACGTTCACTGACCGCTTCCACCACGTACCCGTCTTCGATTGGCGTGAGCAACAGGTCCGCACCCTGGGCATCGCCCGGTCCGCCGCCCACGCTATGGCAAAAGCAGGTGATATCATGACGCAGACAGGCGATCACGGCGAACAGCGTGGCTTCCCTTCGGGCCAGATAATACGGATCCTTGTACGTCTGGCCGGCATAGACCCGGTCGAAAATTACAAAACCCCTGGCGTCGCAGGAGCGGCAACCAAAGACCAGGGTCGGCTCGGGCTGGATCACGGGCAGCAGCTCCACGTCCACCTGGCCCGGCTGCTCCGGATTCTTCTGGTAATCGTAGCGCAAAAGCTCCTCGCTGGCCGGGAAGACCACGCCCTTGGGCGGGGTTGTGGCCTGTTTGTCCATTTCCACCTGGACTCCGGACGCATAGGGAGCAAAGACAACCGCATCGCCCTGTCTGACCGGGGCCAGCACGCGCATCTTGCCGGCCACTTCCTCCAGCCAGGCTGAAAGCTTGTCATGATGAAGATATTTGGCCTCGGCCATCACCAACCCCTCTCGTTGATATTCTTTTCTTCCACCTGGAAAGAAAGCAGCGGCGGCACGGCCTGGGGATCAACACCCGCCTCGAAGTCGAACAATTCGCGGATTTCCTTGTTCAGCTTACGTTTCAAAGCCAGGATCGGGATGTCCACGGGACAGGCCCTCTGGCATTCACCGCATTCCACGCAGCGTCCGGCCAGGTGCATGGCGTGGATGATCTGGAACATCCACTTCTCGCGTGTTTCGTCTTCCTGGGTGACCCAGTGCGGGTCCCGGCTCTGGGCCACGCAATGGTCCCGGCACACGCACATGGGGCAGGCGTTGCGGCAGGCGTAGCAGCGGATGCAGCGCTGCATCTCCTGTTGCCAATGGGCGAACCGGGCTTCCAGCGGCAAGGCCTCGAAATCGACGACATCCTTGTAGTCATCCGTCTGAACGCGGGCCTCGCGGGGCTCTCCGGCGAAATGGTCGTGCGTCAACGCGTTGGGATAGCGGCAGCGCAGGCATTTGTCCGCCAGCACATCTTTCAGGGGTGTTTCACGTTCTTTGCCGTCAACGACCACGCGCAGGAGATCCCCTTCCAGGGCCGCGCTTTGCACCCCGCTGATATCGCCCAGCTGCCTGCGAACCTTGGTCAGATCCGCCGCCCCGTCGCAGGGAAAGCCGAAGACGACCACGTTCTCTCGCTTGATCAGCCCTTCCCGGGCCAGCTGGTTCACGGCCCGGCTGTCGCAGCCCTTGACCGCCACCCCGACTTTCTTGTTCTTCAGGCCGGGCAAATACACGGCAAGGTTGTGCACGCACAGGGCATCGATCACCAGGCGCTCCACGTCCTCGGGACGACGCATGAACAAAGGGGTGTGGTGCAGGGGATCAAATCCCCGCTCCCAGCCGATGACCAGGTCCAGGTTCGGCAGGGTTGCGGCGATCTGCTCCTTGAGTTGGCTTAAAACATTCACGTCCAGGTTCCTCACTTATCTGCCGACGATTTTATGATGCATCGCATCCGTGCAAGCCTGAACAAGCCGGTGGGTTTCGATGCGTGCCGGCATCGACTGTTTGACCGGCAAGGTCCACATGATGTTATCCTCCCGACTCAGCAAGTACCGCCACGCACGCCTCGCCCGGGCTGAACCGGGGCATGGGCCCCAGCCGGTGGATCTGCTCCGTGAACGTGGTGACCACGGTCTGCCAGCGCTGGCCTTCGGAGGCCGAAACCCACGTGTACTCGAACCGGCCCGGGTCGATGCCCAGGGTGGGCAGCAGGCGTTTGAACACCTCCAGCCGGCGGCGGGCGTAGAAATTGCCCTCGGCATAGTGGCAGTCCCGGGGATGACAGCCCGAGACCAGGACCCCGTCCGCGCCGGAAAGCAACGTCCTGGCCACGAACAACGGGTTGATCCGGCCGGAGCAGGGCATGCGGATGATGCGCAGATCCGTGGGCTGGGCCAGGCGGCCCACGCCGGCCGCGTCCGCCCCGCCGTAGGAGCACCAGTTGCACAAAAAGCCCACGATGCGCAGTTCGTTTACGCCAGACATAAGGCATTCACCTCGGCGAGAATCTGGTTGTCAGTAAAATGGGCCAGCTGGATCGCGCCTTGGGGGCAGGTGGCCGTGCACAGGCCGCAGCCCTGGCACACGGTCTCGATGACCTCGGCCTTAGGCTCGCCGCGGAAATCCACTTCCTTGATGGCCTTGAAGGGGCAGACCTGAATACACTTGCCGCAGCCCACGCAACGCCGGATGTCCACGGCCGCGATCATCGGGTCGTTCTCCAGCTTGTCCTTGGAAAACAAGGCCAGAACCTTGGCCGCGGCCGCACTGCCCTGGGCCACGGATGCGGGAATGTCCTTGGGGCCCTGGCAGGAACCGGCCAGATACACGCCCGCGGTGTTCGTCTCCACAGGGCGCAGCTTGGGATGGCTTTCCAGAAAAAAACCGTATTTGTCATAGGAAATGCGCAGCTTCTCGGCCAGTTTCCCGGCGCCTTGGGAAGCTTCAGCGCCGGCGGCCAGGACCACCAGATCCGCTTCCACCTCCACCTGGGTGCCCATCAACGTGTCGGCCCCGCGCACCACGTACTTGTCGCCCTTGGGGTAGATCATGGCCACCCGGCCGCGCACGTAACGGGCCCCGTATTCCTCCATGGCCCGGCGGGTGAACTCGTCGTACATCTTGCCAGGGGCGCGGATGTCCATGTAAAAGACATAGGATGTGGAATCCGGGATGTGGTCCCTGGTCAAAATGACCTGTTTGGCCGTGTACATGCAGCAAAACCCAGAGCAGTAGGGCCTGTCCACGCTCTTGTCCCGGGAGCCCACGCACTGCACGAAGACCACGGTCTTGGGCTCGCGGCCGTCCGAGGGCCGCTGGACGTGCCCGCCGGTTGGGCCGGATGCGGAAAGCAGCCGTTCGTATTGCAGGCCGGTGATCACATCCGGCAGTTTTCCGGCCCCGTATTCCCCGTATTTGCTGATATCGAACAGATCGTAGCCCGTGGCCGCGATCACCGCGCCGACCTGTTCCGTGAACAATGCTTCTTGCTGTTTGAAATCAATGGCCTGGGTCGGGCAGATTTTGGCGCACACACCGCATTTGTCCTTGGTCAGCTTGAGGCAGAAGGCCGGGTCGATCACCGCCTTTTTGGGAATGGCCTGGGGAAAGGGGATGTTGATGGCCGTGGTCGTGCCCACGCCTTCGTTGAACCGGTCCAGGGATTTCCTGCTCGGGCATTTTTCCATGCACAGGCCGCAGCCCGTGCATTTGGCCCAGTCCACATACGCGGCCTTGCGCCGGATCGCGATCTCGAAATTGCCCACAAATCCCTTGACATCCTCGATCTCGGACAGGGCATGCACCGTGATCTTCGGATGCTGGGCCACGTCCACCATTTTCGGACCGAGCACGCAGCTGCTGCAGTCCACCGTGGGAAAGGTCTTGTCCAGCTTGGCCATTTTCCCGCCGATGGTGGACTCGCGTTCCACCAGGACCACTTCCCGGCCGCCGTCCGCGCAGTCCAGCGCGGCCTGGATTCCGGCCACGCCCCCGCCCACCACCAGCACCCGCTTGTTGACCTCGAACTGCTTGGCGAACAGGGGCATGTTCCGGCGCAGCTTTTCCACGGCCATGCGCGTCAGCTCCGCGGCCTTGCGCGTGTTGGCCTCCGTGTCCTTGCCGATCCAGGAGACGTGCTCGCGGATATTGGCCATCTCGAACATGAACCGGTTCAGCCCGGCCCGCTCCACGGTGCGACGGAAGGTGGGCTCATGCATCAGGGGGGTGCAGGAGGAGACCACCACCCCGTCCAGGCCGTGGTCCTTGATGGCCTGGACAATGGCCTCCTGGCCCGGTTCGGAGCAGGCGTACATGGTGTCCGTGGCAAAGGCCACGTCCGGAAATTCCAACGCGGTTCGGGCCACCTGGGCCGTGTCCACGGTTCCCGCGATATTACTGCCGCAGTGGCAGATGAACACGCCGATCTTCATGCAACTTCCTCCGAAAAAGACGGATCACGCCGCCCGGCTTCAGCCCGGGCCTTGCGCATGGCTGCAAAGGCAATGTGCGGCGACACGCAGAGCTTGTTCAGGCCGATGACGTTCTGGGGCAGGCGCAGGGCCACGGCCATCAGCTGGGTGTAATAAAAGACCGGCATCTGGAATTTCCGGCCCAAGGCTGACGCGGCCTGGTCCTGGCGCAGATCCAGGTTCATCTGGCACAGCGGACAGGCCGTGACCATGGCATGGGCCCCGAGGTCCATGGCGGTTTCCAAAAGCTTGCCCGACAGCCTGGCCGTGATGTCCTTGCGCGGCACGCCAAAGGAGGCCCCGCAGCACTCCACCTTCAGCGGGAACGGGACCACGTCCGCGCCCAAAGCCAGCATCAGCCGATCCATGGCCGTGGGGTGCTCGGGATCGTCGAATTGCATCACCTCGGGCGGCCGGTTCATGATGCAGCCGTAGTAGGGCGCAAGCTTGAGCCCGGCCAGGGGCTTGTCCGGCAGTCGTGAGGCCAGTTCTTCCGGACCCACGTCCTCCACCAGCACCTGGAGCACGGACTTCACGGGCAGATCGCGGCGCACGGGCCGGTCCAGCAGCTTGTTCACCCGGTCGCGAAAATCCCGGTCGCGCATCCGGTGCACGGCCATCTTCAGGTTGGTCAGGCAGCTGGGGCAGGGCGTGATCAGGGCACTCGCGTCCAGGTCTTCGGCCTGGGCCAGGTTGCGAGCGGCCAGGGCCGAGGACAGCGTATGGTCCACGGTGTGCGCAGGGGTGGAACCGCAGCAGCTCCAGTCCGGGATGTCTGCAAGGGTCAGCCCCAATGCCCGGCACACGGCCCGGGTGGACGTGTCGTACTCCCTGGACGTGCCCAGGCCCGAGCATCCGGGGTAGTAAGCGTACGTGCTCATGACCGCTGCTCCTGGCGGAATTTGTCGAAAATCCGGGCAATCTGCTTTTGGCCCTGGATCTCGTGCGGCCGAAAGCCCAGCTTGCCCTTGGGCAAAATCTTCGGCCCCAGGCCCATGTCCGGCCAGAACCGGCCGGTCTTGGCGATATACGTGGTCAGGATGCCCAGCTCAAAGGAGCGGCCGTGTTTTTCCACGGAATCCAGAAACGCGTCCCAGAAAATCTTGACCCCGCGCTCCGAGGCATAGCCTTCGCGTCGGGCCATGTGCCGCAGTACGTCCATGATCCGGGCCACGTCGATATTGTTCGGGCAGCGGGTGGTGCAGGACTCGCAGGTGGCGCACAGCCAGATGGATTTGCAGGTCAACAGGCGCTTTTTCTGTCCGGCCTGGAGCAGGCGCATGACCTGGCTCACCGGGATGTCAAAGGCAAAGGTGAACGGACACCCGGCCGTGCAGTTGCCGCACTGGTAGCACTCCGCTATCTGTTGGCCGCTTTCCGCCTCCACAGCGGCAATGAAATCGCCATCGCACGAGGCGTGAATGTCAATGACGTCCATGCTCTCTCCCTTCGGCTTGATCCCAACGCCGGGTTGCAACCAGGCGGGGATGCATATTTTGAGGGTATGGCGGACTGTAAAGTGAATAAAACCCGAATGCAACAGGAATGCCGCCTGGCGTCGGGACCAATTTGTTTTTTTTGGCCGGCTTGCTGGCCGCTTGAAGCTCTAAGCATGTCCCGCTATTGTTACATATTTGCAATATTTTTCATTGCTCAATGACTGTTTTGTAAAATACTTTGCAATGCTGTCAAAAGGCCGATCAAATTTTTGATTCTCCATGGGCTTTGGCTGATACGCGGATAACTCTGCATTTGCGCGGGAGTTATCCGAACACAGGGGCGAAAGCGAGAAATATGGCCTTTGCCTTGCAGTACCCATATTCGCCTCCGCACCTTTCAGCGGAGTCCGAGCCATCCATTCACCCCTTTTGTCCTGCGAGCGTCAACCATGTGTCGACTCTTCTCCCTGACCAGCACTGACCCTGTTTCGCCGATGAAAGCCATCGAGGCCCTGGAGGTGATGAAGGAAGGCCACGACGGCTCAGGCATCGGCCTGTTCTTGACCGACCTGGCCGGCCCCTTTGCCGAGGCCAAGGACCTGCCGATCCTCTCAGGCATCTTCACCACGGACGGTTTGGCCCGCATGAAGGATTTCATGTCCGGACAAGGATTTTCCCCCTTGCATCAAATAGTCCTGCGGGCCAAGGCCGCGCCGCCCAAGGGCACGCCCGGCCGGGACGTCTATCTGGCCCAGGCCTTTGAACCGCCGCCGGATTGGCGGGATCTGCCGTCAAAGGACCTGGAGGACAGGCTGACAAGGACGCGCTTGGAACTGCGAGGCATGGGCCAGGCCGAAGAGGACATGGTCGTGTTCAGCTTCTGGCCGGACGTGGTCATGATCAAGGAAGTGGGCGATCCCATGGAAATCGGCGAGTATCTCGGCCTGGACAGGGAAGATCTGAAAGCCCGGCGCATCATGGCTCAGGGCCGGCAAAACACCAACTACGAGATCAACCTCTACGCCTGCCACCCTTTTTTCATTCAGGGTTTCTCCACCATGACCAACGGCGAAAACACCGCCTTTGTGCCCATCAAGGAATACCTGGGCGCCCAGGGCGTGCCCGGCTACACGGGGTAGCAGTCCGACTCCGAGGTCTTCACCCATATCCTGCACTTTACGGTGCGCGAACTCGGCCTTGGTCTGGAAGCCTACAAGCATGTGATCACCCCCTTGCAGCACGAGGACATCGAAACCCACCCGGACCAGGGCTTTTTGCGCAACCTGAAGCGGGCCTGCCGCCGCCTGATCATCGACGGCCCCAACTGCGTCATCGGCTGCCTGCCGGACAAGACCATGTTCATGGTCCAGGACCGCAAGAAGCTGCGGCCCGGGATCGTCGGGGGCAGGCCGGGCCTGTACGCCTTCTCCTCGGAGATGTGCGGCCTGGACGCCGCCATCCCGGACAGGGACAAATCCAAGGATTTTCAACCCATGCACCTGGACACCGCCGTTGTTTCGCCCCAGTGTCAGGAGGTCAGAATATGCCGGCAATCCCAGCCGTTACCCCGTCAACATTAAGAGCTTATCCGTAAATAATGTGGACTTTATTTCGCATTTCTGGCATGTTGTCCTCCATGTTCAACCTTGATCATGGAGGACAACATGCCAAAGGTTCAGTCATGGGAGGTTTCCGAT
>DSBL01000059.1 GCA_011049455.1 Desulfonatronum sp.
CTGGAACAGGTCCAGGGCCTGCTGTCCGTCTTCGGCCAGGGTCACGGCGTGTCCGGCCTGTTCCAGCAGGAGACGAATGGGCAGGGCATTGGACGGGTCGTCCTCGGCCAGGAGGATGCGCAGTTTTTGCCGGGCCTCGGTCAACCGCTTTGAGCCTTGTTGATCAGGGATGCTTGCACCGGCGGGCAGCTTGAACGGCAGCACGACATGGACCGTGGTTCCCTGCCCGACACTGCTGTCCACGGAAATACTCCCGCCCATCAGGTCCACCAGGCGCTTGACAATGGCCAGACCAAGCCCGGCTCCCTGGATGCTGCGGGTGTAGGAGGCCTCCACTTGAAAGAACGGAGAAAAGAGGTGCTGCAGCTTGTCTTCAGGAATTCCGATGCCCGTATCTGAAATGGTGAACAGCACCTTGAAGACGCCATCCTCGTTGCAAGCCGCCGGGGTCATTGCAACCCGGACAGACCCCTTGTCCGTGAACTTCAGGGCGTTGCCCGCCAGGTTGAACAGGATCTGCCGGACCCGCGCCTCGTCGCCGATGAGCGTGGAGGGGATGGCAGGATCGATGCCGCATTCCAAGACCACGCCCTTGCTTCTGGCATTGAAGGTGAACAGGCCGGTCACGGAATCGCCAAGTTCCCGGAACATGAATTCGGCTTCATGAATGGTCATCTTGCCCGCTTCCACCCGGGACAGGTCCAGGATGTCGGAAAGCAGCCTGGTCAACCTGTTGGCCGAGGAGGTGCACAATTGAACGTACTGCCTCTGATCGGCATCCAGGGTCGTGGTCTCCAGAAGCTGCATCATGCCCATGATCCCGTTGATCGGGGTGCGGATCTCATGGCTCATGTTGGCCAGAAATTCGCTTTTGGCCTTGTTCGCGGCCTCGGCGGCCTCCTTGGCCTGGAGCAGGGCTTGTTCGGCCTGCTTGAGTTTTGTCAGGTCGATATCCATGGAGAACAACTCGGGACTCGTTCCTGGCTTATGGACAATTGCATGGCTGGAATAGACCGTGACAAGTGATCCGTCCTTGCGTTTGAGGTTCAGTTCCCCCGCAGGAATCGGCACACCGGATTCGGACATTTTTCTTATGGCCTGGACAACGCTTTGTCGCAATTCGTCCGGTATTATCAGGTCCACCAGATTTTTCCTTATAACCTCGTTCGAACGATATCCGTAGAGCATTTCAGATGCTCGATTCCAATAGTGCGTCACGCCGTCCATTCCGTATCCCTGGACTGCGACGGAGGGCACCTGTTCAAGCAGGTCGCGAAACCGGGTTTCACTTTCCCGTAGCGCTTCTTCCGCCTGCTTGCGCTCGGTGTTGTCTTGAATCGCCCCAAAGCCTCGAACAGGTTCCCCTGACTTGTTGAGCTCCACCACCCCATAGCTTTGAATATAACGGACATCGCCAGTGTCCCCCCGCAGGATGCGGTGCTGGATATCGTATGGTTCGCCGGTGCGCATTGTTGTGACGATAGCCCGCTTGACACGCCATCTGTCTTCCGGGTGAACATAGGCGAACAATTCCGTCGAAGACAATCGGGGAGAGCTATGCCCCATGATACAACGCCAATTGTCCGACACGAACCAAATGTCGTTGGGGATATCCCATTCCAGGCAGCCCAGATTGGCTAAAATTTCAGCCTGGAGAAGCATTTCTCTGCTTCTGGTTTTTTCGTATTCTGCCTGCTTGCGTTCGGTGATGTCGCGGCAGACGCAGAATACGAGTTTTCGTCCGTCGAACACGGCCCCGTTGGTGCTGATCTCGACATCATAAAGGGTGCCGTCCTTGCGTCGGTGGCGTGTTTCAAAGTGCTCGCCCTCGGCATCCACCTGCCTGATCATCTCCAGAAGCGTCTCGCGAGGCCACTGGGTATCCCAATCCCAGACGTGGAGTTGAAGGACCTCCTCGGAAGCGTACCCCAGCATCTCGGCATAGCGCTTGTTCGCTTCATGAACGCTTCCGTCTTCCCTTAAAACCACTATTCCATCCCTGGACTGATCGATCAGGATCCGCCTCCAAACAGCCTCATTGCGCAGCGCCTCCTCGGCCCGTTTGATTTTCGTGATGTCACGAGCTGTCCCGCACAACCCGACGATTGTTCCATGGCTATCCTTCAACGGCACCTTGATCGTGTGAAAGTGCCGCTGTTCTCCGTTCACCGGCTTGGAAATGTGCTCCTCGATAATATTTCCGTCCAGGACTTCTCGATCTTTTTCTTCAATATGTTTTGCAAATTCAGCGCCGAACAAATCAAAATCCGATTTGCCGAGGATATCCCCGGCGGACATGCCAAACAGGGATTCCATGGCTGTATTGACTTTGATGTAGCAAAGCGCGGCATCCTTGACGAAGATCGAGTCCTGGGCCTTGTCGACAATGGCTTTCAGGAGTTCCTGGCTTTGTTGCAGGGCCTCCTCGGTCTTTTTCCGATCGGTAATGTCCGTGAGGATGCCCACGATACCGGCAACTGAGCCGTCTTTGAAGACTGGTCGGCTTGATGTCCGCACCCAGATGGTCTCTCCAGGTTTCAGGCGGAGCCTGTATTCGTTGGCTTGCAACCGGCCTTGCAGAATGTTTTCCCAGGCCTTTTGAACCAGATGCAAATCCCTGGGATCGACGAGTTCACGAAAATCGTGGTGCATGAGAGCGTCGACCATTTCACCGCCGATGTTTCTTGCGGAGGGGTTGAGGTATGTTATCCGTCCGTCAAGATCGATCCTGAAGATGACGTCATTGATGTTTTCCACAAGCTCTTGATAATTTTGTTCCGAGTCCCGAATCTTCTCCTCGGCCGACTTGCGCTCGGTGATGTTCGTGGCAAAACCCTGATACGCGACGGTACGTCCATTCGCATCCTTGACAGCATGGGCGTTTCTGGAAACCCAGCACCCGGTCCCGTCTCGCAGGAGCATGCGGCATTCATGGTTGACCACTTGGCCGTGCTCTTCCAGAAGCAAAGCGAACTCTTGGCGGTCTTTTGGATCGGCATAGAGCTGCGCGGCGATGTCCGTAACCGATGCGATCATCTCTTGCGGCGAATCATATCCGAATATTTCGGCCATGGCGGGGTTGACAGACAGGAACGTGCCCTCCGGCGTGGAGGTGAAGATGCCGATGGGGGCGTTGTCAAAGATGTCCTGGAGGTCAAAACCTGCCGCTGGGTCGCTGTGGATCCGGCTGGGAGTGGGTTCGGGCATGGAGGTCTCCATGGTTGGGGGCGATCAACATGCTGGGTGCTGACGCAATGTGCGCCAGCTGCATTCGGTGTGAAGGGGTCCATTGTTCATCGGAAAGGACGATGGCTTTCCCCTTGTTTTTGATGAGAAGCGGTTGACGTTCTGCAATCACACAGCGACCTCGGGAGGGCGGCGATCCGCCGGGTCCTCGAGCGTGAAGAAGTCCCTCGCGGCAAAGCCGAAGGCCTTGGCCACCATATTGCCGGGAAAGGATTCGATGCGGATGTTCAAATTGCGCACCGTGCCGTTGAAATAGCGCCTGGCCAGCTGTAAATCGTCCTCCACCAAAGCCAGCTGGCGCTGCAGGTCCAGAAAATTCTGATTGGCCTTCAGGTCCGGATAGCTTTCGGCCAGGGCGAGCAGCCTGGTCAAGGCTGCTCCCAGCAGGCTTTCGGTCCTGGCTCGTTCCCGGATGTCGGCCTGGAGTCCGGCCTGCGCGGCCTGGGTGCGCAGGCGGGTGACTTCCTCCAGGAGAAAACGTTCATGGCGGGCATACCCTTTAACCGTTTGCACCAGATTCGGGACCAAGTCGGCGCGTTTTTTCAACTGCACGTCAATGCCGCTGAAGGCTTCGTCCACGTGATTGCGTTTGCGGATCAGGTCGTTGTAGACACGGACCACATAGACGGCCAAGCCCAAAAGAAACAAAGGAATGATGCTCAGCGTGCCCATGCCGGCGGTCCTGGAAAGGGAGAAGGGAATGCTTTCAACCTGTATGTGTCACGGCGGATGCGGTACTCCATCCTCTCTTTTCCTCCATGCCCGTTTCGTTGTTCCCGCAAAGCACCGGTGCACGCAACGCATGAAGATGAGCGGCAAGGGATCAAATGCCGAGCTCCTGGTTGATCAGCACGATCTTGATGCGGCCCTTGGGAAAGGATTTTTCCGTTATCGTCCAGACGTTGCAGATCCGCTCCGGGCTTTTGCAGTCTTCGCAAAAGCCGGTCTTGACGCACGGGGTTTTCATCTTCAGGCGTAAGGCGTTGGCCGGGGAGGCGTATCCCTTGACGCGCAGCATGGCTTCCTCCACGTCCACGCAGAGTTTGTTGCGGCCCGCGAGCACCACCACGTGGCGCGGCCCGAAAACCAAAGCGCCCACGCGGTTGCCGTACATGTCCAGGTTGATCAGCTGTCCGCCTTCGGTCAGGGCGTTGGTTCCGGTGAAAAAAAGGTCGGCCAGCAGGGCCTGGCGGCGGCGTTCGGTTTTTTCCTCCGGACTGGCCTTTTTTTCGGAGGGATCAATCCAGGAAAGGTCTTTCATGGCCTTGAGCGCGTCCAGGATTCCGGAGTCCTGCAAGGTCATTGACCCGCCCCAGGAAACCAGTTTGGCCTTGGTTGCGGGCAGGATTTTGGTCAAAACGACAGTACGGGCCTGCTCCAGGTCCCGGGCCAGGTGCACCTCGAAATTGTTGCCTTCCAGGGCTTCCCGGGCCTTTTCCAGGCGCATTTGCCAGAAGGTGTGCAGGAAGTTGTTCATTACAGAGTTCCTTTTTGAGAAAATGCAAGGTCAACGCGAGTGCTATTCCCATCGTCCGTGTTGATGATGCAGTTCAACGTATTCCACCCGGCCGCGGTCGCTGACAAAGGAATTGAGCAGCCAGCCCACGATGCTGATCACCAGCGATCCCAGCAGGGCCGAGCCGAATCCGGCCACGTGAAAGGAGCCGACCACGCCCGAGGCCATCATCAACAGCAGGGCGTTGATCACGACAAGAAACAGCCCCAGGGTCAGTACCGTGATGGGCAGGGTCAGGATCACCAACAACGGCCGGAGCAGGGCGTTGAGGATGCCCAGGACGGCCGCGGCGGCCAGGGCGGAAAAAAAGTTGTTCACCTGGATGCCCGTGACCAGATAGGCCGCGGCCAGGACCGCGGCGGTGAGGATCAGCCAGCGGATGAGGATGCCTTTCATTGTTCCTCCTGGGAAGATGGATGTTCCTGCCCGTGGAAAGCCGGTTTCGGGGCGGCCAGCATTTCCCGGATGGACTGAAGCTCCTGGACGATTCCCCGGGCCAGTTGCCTGAACTGGGCGGTGTCGTCCAGACGCCGCCTGGCGCCTTCGATGGTCAACCCCTCGTCATAGAGCAGTGTCTGAATGGTGCGGATTGTTTCCAGATCCTGTTCCGAGTACAGGCGCTGCCCTTTTTCCGTGCGCGGGGGGGCCAGCTGGGGAAACTCCGACTCCCAGTAGCGCAGCACGTAAGGTTCCAGTCCGAGCAGCTTGGCCGCCTCGCCGATGCGCAGGCGTCTTTGCTTGGCTGGCACGTTCAGAAAGACATGTTGGCTGGACATGGGGCTGCCTGGTGCTGTTCATTCGGTATGGCCGACAATACTGCTGTCGCCGTTGAGGTAGCATGAACAACAAAAAAGAGCCAGCCGCGAAATCACGCGGCTGGCTCGGGTGCTTCACGACTTGTCGGGATTGATCAGGAAAAGCGGACCGGTAAAAGGGACGCCAGGCGCTGACTCAGCTTCTGATGGGTCTTGTCCACTTCCTCGTTGGTCAGGCTGCGATCCTGATGACGGTAGGTCAGGCGCAGCGTCAGGCGGGCTTCTGGTTTATCCAGGGGAACAAACCGGTCGATGAGCAGGATTTCCTGCAGCAGGTCGACGGCTTCGGCCTGAATTGCCTCCAGAATTTTGCATAATGCCAGATCAGGGGGGGCGATCAGGGTCATGTCCCTGCGCACGGGCGGAAATTTGGGCAGGGCCTTGAATTCCAGCCGGCTTTGCGCATGCCATCGCTGCACCAGGGTGAGATCCAGCTCCGCAAGAAAGAGATCCCGGCGGACATGGCAATGGTCGGCGATTTCGGATTTGACCCGGCCGAGCCACCCGGCCATTTCACCACCCAGGGTAATGCCGGCGCAGGGCAGGCAGATCGGATGCTCGTCCAGGGGGGCATAGGCGGCATGGGGAAGGTGCAGATGGCGCAGGAGGTGATCAATGCAACCCTTGATGTCGGCGAAGTCAACAAATTCCATGGGCCAGGGCCATCCTTCCGGATGCCGGTTTCCGGTCAGGGCCAGGCCGAGACGTGAGGGCTCAAGCGCCCCGGTTTCAGAATCCGGATCAGGCTGGAAGATCACCGATGTTTCAAACAGCCGCAACGTCGTGTTTCCCTGGGTCATATTGTGACGCACGCTCTGCAGCAGACCGGGGGCCAACATGGGCCGCAGCACGTTCTGGTCCTCGGACAGCGGATTGCGCAGGCCGATGGCCGGGATACGGTCCAAGCCCATCAAGGCCAGGTCCTGGCTGGAGACAAAACTGTAATTGATGGCCTCGGTCAGGCCGATCCCGCGCGCCCAGTGCTTGACGGTCTTCCGGAAGGCGGTGTCCGGGGCCAGGGAATGCAGCCAGTCCAGGGATCGCGCGGTTCTGGGCAGTGTGGCCGGAATGCGGTCCAGGCCATGGCATCGTCCGACCTCTTCGATCAAATCCGCTTCCCGTTCCAGATCAGGGCGAAAACCCGGGGGCTGCACCCGCCAGGCCTGGGCATCCTGGACGTCCACAGCGCATCCCAAGGCGGCCAGCTTTTGCCTGCAAAACTCCGGTTGAAGATCCACCCCGAGAATTTTCTTGGCGCGGGCCGGGCGGAAAACAAGGCGCGGAGGCTGCCAGGGGTGAGGTTCATGCGCGGCGATGCCTTGCATCACCGTGCCGCCGGCGGTTTGCCGGATCAGGGCCAAGGCCCTGTTCATGGCCTGGCGTGAGCCCGGTTGGTCCACTCCGCGTTCAAAGCGGAACGAGGCTTCGCTGGTCAAACTGAGCCTGCGGGACGTCTTGCGGATGCTGATGGGATTGAACACGGCGCATTCCAGAAGGATGTCCGTGGTGGTTTGCGTGACCTCGGAATTGGCGCCGCCCATCACGCCGGCCAGGGCCACGGGTTTTTCAGCGTCCCAGATCAGCAGATCGGCAGGCAGCAAGCGGCGGGTGCGGCCGTCCAGCGTGACCAGGGATTGCTCTTCCCGGGCCCGGGCCACCCGGATGCTGTTGCCGGAGAGCAGGCCGCGGTCAAAGGCGTGCAGGGGCTGGCCCCATTCCATGAGGATGTAATTGGTGACGTCCACCACGTTGTTGATGGGTCTCTGGCCGATGGTCAACAACCGGTGGCGCAGCCATGGCGGGCTGGGCGCGACCGCAATGCCCCGGATGATCCCGGCCTGGTAAAGAGGGCACAAATCAGGGTCGTCAATGGTGATGGATAGGGCGTCCGCGCAGGACGGCCCGTCTTGGATCACCCGGGTGTCGGGCAGGGTCATGGGCAGGTTGAATTCCACGGCCACTTCCCGGGCCAATCCGACCATGCTCAGGCAGTCCCCGCGGTTGGGGGTGATGGAGATGTTCAGGACCCAATCGTCCAGATCCATCACCGTGAGCATATCCTGCCCGGGGACAAGCGGACCGTCCAGGACCATGATTCCGTCGTTTTCCTCGCCCAGCCCCAGTTCGACCTCGGAACAGATCATCCCCCGGGATGATTCTCCGCGGATTTTGGCCCGTGTGATACGTTTTCCATCGGGCAGCGCGGTTCCGGGCAGGGCCACGGCCACAAATTGATCAGGGGCCACGTTGGGCGCGCCGCAGACAATGGGCAGCAGCTCGCCCTGTCCGGCATCCACGCGGCACAGGCTGAGCCGATCCGCCCCGGGATGTTGCCGTGTTTCCACAACGCGTCCGACAACGATGTTTTGCAGATGGACAAAGGGCCGGGTGATTTCCTCCACCTCCAGGCCGAGCATGGTCAGCCGCTCGGCCAGGCGCTCAACGCTGCCGTCATAGGGGGTGAATTCGCGCAGCCATTTCAGGCTCAGGTACATGCAAACCTCGAAAGGATCAGACGGGTCAAGCGAATTGGGAGACGAAGCGGACGTCGTTTTCAAAAAACATCCGCAGATCGCCGATGCCGTACTTGAGCATGGCCACGCGTTCCACGCCCAGTCCAAAGGCAAAGCCGGTATAGAGCTCCGCATCGTAGCCCACGGCCGTGAATACCGCGGGATCGATCATGCCGCATCCGAGAATTTCCAGCCAGCCGGTTTGCTTGCAGACCCGGCAGGGGGCCCCGGCGCTTTGGCCGCTGCCGCCGCAAAGCATGCAGCTGATGTCCACCTCGGCGCTGGGTTCGGTGAAGGGGAAAAAACTGGGGCGGAAGCGAACCACGGTCTTTGGTTCGAAAATTTTGTGCACAAATGCCGTCAGCGTGCCGCGCAGATCGGTCATGCTCACATCCGTGTCCACCAAAAACCCTTCGATCTGATGAAACATGGGGGTGTGGGTCAGGTCCGAATCCCGGCGGTAGACCTTTCCGGGGGCAATGGCCGCCAAGGGCGGGCGCTTGCGCAGCATGGTGCGCACTTGCAGCGGCGACGTATGCGTGCGCAGCAGGGTGTTTTCCGTAATGTAGAAGGTGTCCTGCATGTCCCTGGCCGGGTGGTCCGGGGGCAGGTTCAACGCCTCGAAGTTATGGAAATCCGTTTCCAGTTCAGGGCCTTCCACCAGTTCAAAGCCGAGGGATCCGAAGGCGGCGCAGATTTCTTCCGTGACCAGGGTGATCGGGTGCAGGCTACCCTGCCACGCGGTCAGTCCGGGCAGGGAAGGATCAAAATAAGTCAGAACCTTCAGTTCCTTGTCCTGCTTCAGTCTGGACAGGCGTTGGTCCACAAGGGCCTGGAGCCGGCTCTTGATCTGGTTGGCTATTTGCCCCACAAGCGGCCGTTGATCCGGGGCCAGCTTGGGCAGCTCGGACATGATTCCGGAAAGCCTGCCCTTGCGGCCCAGGAACTGAACGCGGACGGCCTCCAGTTCCTGGTCTGAAGCAGTCGCCGCCAGGACGGTTTCCAGTTCCGGGACGAGTCCTTCCAGGTGATGGGTCAGATCACGGGCCGACTGCCCGCTTGGATCCGAACCGGATGCGGGCATGTTTAGACCAGCTTGGCTTTGGCCATGGAAGCCAATTGCCCGAAGTGGTCCTTTTCCCGGACCGCCAGATCCGCCAGGATCTTGCGGTTCAGTTCCACGCCGGCCAGGCTCAGGCCGCGCATGAATTTGCTGTAGGACAGCCCATGTTCGCGGGCCGCTGCATTGATGCGCATGATCCAGAGGGAGCGGAATTCCCGCTTGCGGACCTTGCGATCCCTGTAGGCATACGCCAAGGCCCGTTCCACAGTGACCCTGGCGGTACGGTACAGCCTGCTCCTGGCACCGTGGTACCCCTTGGCCATGCCCAGATATTTTTTATGCCGGCGGTGGGCCGCCAAGCCGCGTTTTACACGCATTTTTACTACCTCCTGGCTCGAAAAACAGTGGGCGTACCGGCCTGCTTTTCATGGCCGGGAACCTGTTCCGGTTGAATGTTGAAAAGCTGAAGACACCGGGTTGGAGATTTTCGTCAAACCCCGTCTTCTATTTTGCGAAGGGAATCATCCTCCGGACCGCCTTGGCGTTGCTCGGATCAAGGATGACATCCTGGCCCAGCTGACGCTTTTTCTTGGGGCTTTTTTTGGTCAGGATATGGCTCAAGAACGCCCTGCGGCGCTTGATTTTTCCGGTCCCGGTCAATTTGAACCGTTTGGCCGCGCTTTTTTTGGTTTTCAATTTGGTCATGACATTATCTCCCTGAAATTATTTTTTTTCCCCGGCGGACAGGACCATGTTCATGGTGCGCCCTTCCATGGAGGGATGCTGGTCAACCTTGACCGTGTCGCCCAGGGTTTCCAGGACCCTCTTGAGGACGATTTCCCCTCGATTCTTGTGCATCATTTCCCGACCGCGGAAGGTCACGGTCACCTTGCATTTGTCCCCGGCATCCAGAAACCTGCGAATATGCTTCAGCTTGGTTTCGAAATCATGGTCGTCGGTCTTGGGCCGGAACTTGATTTCCTTGAGCTGGATGGAGGTTTGTCTCTTGCGGCCCTCCTGCTGTTTTTTCTGCAGCTCGTATTTGAATTTTCCATAATCCATCACCCGGCAAACGGGTGGCGAAGAATCCGGAGCCACTTCCACAAGATCGACTCCCTGGCTTTCCGCGTATTGCAGCGCTTCAGCCAAGGGCAAAATTCCGACCTGTTTTCCGTCCTCGCTGATGACTCTGACTTCCTGGGCCCTGATCTGCTTGTTGCAGCGGGTGTATTTAACCGGGGTAATAGGGCATTCCTCCGCGTTTGAAGGGTTCGGCGCATTCCTGCTGGATCATGTGCATGAATTCATCCATGGATTTTTCTCCAATGTTTTCCCCCGTGCGGGTGCGCACATTCACGGTTTCAGCCTGGGCTTCCCGTTCCCCGACCACAAGCATGTAGGGAATTTTTTGCAACTGCGCCTCGCGCACCTTGAAACCAAGTTTTTCATTGCGCAGGTCCGACTCCACCCGGAGCCCTCGGGCCTGCAAATGCCGAAATGTTTGCGCGGCCCAATCGTTCTGGGCATCGGTGACCGTCAGAATCCTGGCCTGCACCGGCGCCAGCCATACAGGAAAGGCCCCGGCATAGTGCTCCACCAGAATCCCCAGAAAGCGCTCCAGGGCCCCGAGAATCACGCGATGCAGCATCACGGGCCTGTGTTTCTCGCCGTCCTGCCCCGTGTAAACCAGGTCGAAACGCTCTGGCAAGGTGAAATCGCATTGAATCGTGGAGCACTGCCAGCGGCGGTCCAGGGCGTCCTTGAGCTTGATGTCGATTTTCGGACCGTAAAACGCACCGTCGCCCGGGTTCACGGCAAAGGGCAGGCCCAGGGTCTCCAGGGCGTTGCGCAGGGCCTCGGTGGCCCGGTCCCAATCCTCGTCTGAACCGATGGACTTGGCCGGCCTGGTGCTCAGGGCCACTTCATACGCGAAGTCGAACAATTGCATCACATCGCGCACGAATTCCAGGATGGCGATGATTTCATCCTGAAGCTGATCCGGTCGGCACAGAATGTGCGCATCATCCTGGGTGAACTGGCGCACGCGCAACAGGCCGTGAAGCACGCCGGATTTTTCATGGCGCTGAACCGTGCCCAGTTCAAAGTAACGCAAGGGCAAATCCCTGTAGCTGCGCAATTGGGATTTGTAAATGAGCATGTGGGCGAGGCAGTTCATGGGTTTGACGCCGTAGGACTGGCCGTCGATCTCCGTGAAGTACATGTTTTCCCGGTAGTTGTCGTAATGCCCGGAGCGCTCCCACAATTCGCGGCGCAGCATCTGGGGCCCTTGCACCAATTGATAGCCGCGGCGCAGATGTTCCTTGCGTTCGAAATTTTCCAGAAGAAACCGGAGCATGGCGCCCTTGGGGTGAAACAAGGGCATTCCCGGACCGGCGTCCTCGGAAAAACTGAACAGATCCAGGTGCGGTCCGAGCTTGCGGTGGTCCCGTTTTTTCGCCTCCTCCACCTGCCGCAGGTGTTTTTGCAAGTCCTTTTCCGCGGCAAAGGCCGTACCGTAAATGCGTTGAAGCATCGGCCTGGATTCGTCCCCGCGCCAGTAGGCGCCGGCCACCGAGGTCAGCTTGAAGGCCTTGACGTATCCGGTGGACGGCACATGCGGGCCGCGACAGAGATCAACGAACTGACCGTGGGCATAGAGGGAAACCGGGCCGTCCACGAGTTCGTCCAGAATTTCCAGCTTATAGTCTTCACCCATGCTTTGAAAAAGCTCCCTGGCCTCTTGCCGGGAGACCTCGCGGCGGGAAAAGGGCTGATTCTGGGCGATGCTTGCGGCCATTTCCCCCTCTATGGCTTCCAGATCCTCAGGGGTGAAGGGACGTTCATAGTCAAAATCATAGTAAAAGCCGTTTTCAATATCCGGCCCGATGGTCACTTTGGCCGTTGGGAAAAGGCGCTGCACCGCCTCGGCCATGATGTGCGCGGCGCTGTGGCGCAGGATGGTCAATCCTTCCGGACTGGCCATGTCCACAGGTTCCAGCGCGGCTCCATCGGAGGCGTCCAGCGGGGTGTGCAGGTCCAAAAGACGCTCGCCGCAACGGCAGCCCACGATTGTCTTGAAACGTTTTTTGCTCAAGGTTCGAGACAGGATTTGCCCGCAGGTTTCGCGGTTTGCAACGTGAAGGTCCTGGTCTGCGATGGTGATGCGCACGATGATGCTCCTTGGCCGTTGCACCCCAATGCGCTTCTGGCATCGAAACAAAGCAGGGAGGTTGCGACCTCCCTGCGTGGATTCATGATGGTAGGCACGAGGAGATTTGAACTCCTGACCCCTTGCGTGTCAAGCAAGTGCTCTCCCCCTGAGCTACGCGCCTACGGTGCTTTCGGCAACCGTGACCTTTGCCCTTTGCCGGGAAAAAAGTCAACTGTTTGGGATCACCATGCCAGGGCCCCGTCAAAGTTATTTGTTCCAGACCGGCCATACCGGTTTTTCGAGGGCCGTAAACTCCCTCGCTGCCTTCGCAGGGAAAAACCGATGCGTTTTGAAAACCATGAACACGTGCCGTAACGACTCACCATATATGGCCCATGGCTGGGTTGCCTTGATTTGGCTCATCGCAACCCCTTCGCCGACCTCGTAACGTCGGACCATTGCCAGCCATGAACAAAAGCATGTGCTTTCTGCGTTGGGCAATGGTTCGGCTGACGATGTCAGGCTCAGTCAGACAGGCGACAAAGCCAAATCAAGGCAAACCAGCCACGCTGTGCATGCAGCAAAAATTGTGCTGAACAGTTACCGCGTGCCTTTTTGGGCCGGCATCGGTTTTTCCGACGCAGGACAAGCCCGGTCAGACATTGCAACGTTCGTCGAACATGCCCAGGCCGGCTTTGTAGGCCGCGGCTCACTTTTTGGAAAAAGGGGAGAAGGACGTTGAAGGGGTCCGGTCATCACGAGCATGTTATGGATTCCTGCGGGGTGCCGGCAAGGGGACAAGCAGGGGGCGCATTGCATGCGTGCGGGATGCATGTGCCTTGCTTTGATCGCAGGGCCTTGGTTGATTGTCCGTGCCCAATGCGGTAAGGCGGTCCGCAAAGGAATCGAAACGCGCCGGCGGGGCCGCGTCCACTTGCCGACGTCGGTCTCTGCCCAACCTTAACCGGACCCCGGAGAAGCATGAATGGAACGCATGGAAAAAGATCGACAAAAGTTCATCAAAAAGTTGGACGTGTTGCGCGCAAAGGATACCTTCCCCCAGTCTCTGCTTGATTTGCTGGAGCGTGTGGGAACAAGGCAGTTTCAGGCTATCCAGGAGTATGACTTTTCCCAGGTCGCCATCCCGGACATTGTCTCCCAAGACCGCCATGCCCAAGGCGCGAGCCTTTTGCCCAGGGCCCAGTTTCCGGTGTTTCTGCCGCAGTCCGGCGCATTATTCCAGGGCATTCTGGAGGATGTTCAACCCATTGGCGGCGATCTCGGCGCCGGGGCCGAGCAGGTGGAGGACGAGTTGAAAAGCGGCGCGTTGAACCTGGAGTCCCTTTTTCAGGCCTATCTTGCCGAGGACAAGGACGTTTTCGAGGCCTGGGCCAAGAAAACGCCCGGCGCGCCGCGGTTGATGTTTTTTTTGGTGCAAAGCAGCCTTGCGCCGTTCCTGGAAGGGCTGGCCCATCGGATTCAGGAGTCGACGCCGGCGCAGAATCTCTGGGAGCATGGCCATTGTCCGGTTTGCGGCAGCCTGCCCTTTATTTCCCGGTTGGAGAACAAGGAAGGTCTGCGCAAGATGTTTTGCTCTTTTTGCCGCAGCGATTACCGCGTGCCGCGCCTGGGATGCGTTTTTTGCGGGGAAAAGGATTTCAAGAAACTGCGTTATTTCGAGGCGGAACAAGAACCCGGCTTTCGCGTCGACCTTTGCGACCAGTGTAAAATGTGCATCAAGACCGTTGATTTCCGGAACATGGACAGGGTGTCGGTGCCGGTGCTGGATGATCTGGAATCCCTGACCCTGGACGTGTTGGCCCAGAGCAAGGGATTTGTCCGGCCGACCCTTTCGGCCTGGGGTTTTTGATGACCGTCTCATGAACCGGCGGCGAAGGATTTATTTTCAACCGGGCCGATGATGGAAAACAAACCGGCAAAAAACGACCTTGGTCTCGCGGGGATTGTCCTGGCCGGAGGCAAGAGCACGCGTCTCGGCCAGGACAAGGCGGGCATTGTTTTTTCCGGGGCCAGCCTGCTTTGCCGAACCGTGGACCTGTTGCGGCGGCATTGCTCCACGGTCTGCGTGGTGGGCAGGAATCCGGCCAATGAATGCGCGGCCAGGGCAGGCCGGGATCTGGACAATGACCTGCCCTGGCTGTTGGACCTTGTTCCGGGGTGCGGTCCGGCCGGAGGGATTGCCACGGCCCTGAAGGTCCTGCAGCGGCCCTGCCTGGTTTTGTCCTGCGACCTGCCGCTGATGGATGACGCCACTGTGACCCGTTTGATCCGGGGGAGAACCGAAAAACCGGAGCAGGCCGTGATGACCACGTTTCAACAGCAGGAAACCGGCTATATCGAGGCCCTGACGGCCATCTATGAGCTCGAGGCCCTGCCGCTTCTGGAAACAGCCCTGGCCCGCAGGCTTTTTCAGCTCAACCGGATTCTTTCCGAGCCACTTCGGCACCATCTGCCGTATAGGCGCAACGAGGCGATCCCCTTCTTCAATGTCAATCATCCCGCGGATCTCTCCTTGTTGCGCACCCTGGAGTTTTTTCACTCGGCAAGGCCCGCATCCGGCGCCGCTGCCCCAGGGGCTGTTCCCCCCCCGGGGTAAGAATGCCTTTGCCCGGGTTCCAAACGACTGCATGAGGGGCGTGCAAAATGTCATCTGGCCGCACCCGGGATGGTTTTTGTCTCGCTTCAAAAGCAACTTTACTGAGAATCGCACCCCTTGCCTGTTTATTCGTTTTTGGGCTAGAAATGCGGCATCCAACATAGCAACGCCATTAAAAACTCCACTGCAGCCCGTTTGTTCCGGTTTTGCTCATGCAAGAATCCCGAGTCCTCATCATCCACCCGGATCCTCAGATCAGACATGAATTGCGCCAGCATCTCGGCGGCATGGAAGGGGTGAAGGTTTTGGGGGAGGCTGTTTCCGCGTTTGAGGCCATGGAGTTGCTGGATCTGGTGGGATACCACGCCTTTTTCCTGGGGGTGGACCTGCCCGACGGGGTCAGCGGCTTTGAGCTGGCCCAGATCCTTGGCCAGCGCAAGCAACGCCCGGCCCTGGTGTTCATTGCTCCGGACGAATCCCAGGCATTCAAGGCTTTTGAACTGGGGGCCATGGATTACCTGCTCTGGCCCTGCGCCAAGGATCGGATCAAGCGTACCCTGGTCCGTTTGCGGCAATATTCCTCGGAGGTTCGCCTGGCCGAGCCCAGCAGTGGAACAAAGCCCTCCGCCTTTGGCGACGACGATGAAGAAACCGTGCAGCTGCCCCTGGGAGAGGAGGAGGAGGACAGCTTCATCAAGGCCTTGCGCCATGCCTGGGACTACAATCAGTCCCGGCCCCTGGAAATCGAGAAACTGCCCATCAGCCTGGAAGGACGCGTGATTCTGGTCCCCTACGGTCAGATCGTCTTTGTCGAGGCGTATGAAGACTATAGCTTCGTGCACACCACTCAGGACAAATACCTGACCTCCTTTCGCCTGAAGTATCTGGAAGACCGGTTGCGGACGCACCGTTTTTTCCGTGTGCACCGCAAGTACCTGGTCAATCTGGAACTGGTCACGGAAATCGCCTCACTGCCCGGGAGCAATTTCATGCTTCGGACCACGGGCAAAAAACGCATTGAACTGCCGGTCAGCCGCCGGCGCATCGCGGAATTGAAACAGATCCTTGGTTTGTGACCGCTTTTTTTTAACTGCCGTTTACCCTTGCCGCCTTCCCTTTCGTCGAGAATCAATGCTCCCTGATTTTTATTTCATGCTCAGCATGGCCCCTGGATGTTTGTTTTTTGACAACCGGGGCAGCGCCTGTCGCGGGTCGTGGGAGCGCCCATGGACCGCGTTTTTCTACGTCATTGCATACCGTACCGCCAAGGAGGAGACTCATGTCGCAAAACGG
The DNA here is from genome assembly GCA_011049455.1 of Desulfonatronum sp. GTDB lineage: Bacteria > Desulfobacterota > Desulfovibrionia > Desulfovibrionales > Desulfonatronaceae > Desulfonatronum. The sequence continues at coordinate 16,215 of DSBL01000059.1, forward strand.
CACGCTGGATAGCTTGTTGCAGGAGGATAGGGTTTTTCGGCCTCTCCCGCAGATGGTCATTGAGGCCAATGTCAATCCCCAGACCCTGGACGTGGCCAGGAAACAGGCCGCGGAGGATTTTTTGGCCTATTGGGAGGAGGCGGCCAAGGAGCTGGAATGGTTCAAGAAATGGAACAAGGTCCTGGATGACAGCGAGGCTCCGTTTTACAAATGGTTTACGGGCGCCAAGTGCAACATCGTGCACAATGCCCTGGACCGGCACATCAAGACCGGGATCAAGAACAAGCTGGCGCTGATCTGGGAAGGGGAGGCCGGCGATTCCCGGAAGATGACCTATTTTGAGCTGTACCGGGCGGTGAACAAGTTCGCCAATGCCTTGCGCTCCCTGGGCGTGCACAAGGGCGACCGGATATTGCTGTACATGCCGCCCTTGCCGGAAACCGTGATCGCCATGCTGGCAACGGCCAAGGTCGGCGCGATTCACTCCATGGTTTTCGCCGGATTTTCAGCCAAGGCCATGCGCGACCGGATCGAGGACGCCCAGCCCAAGGTGGTCATCACGGCTGACGGCTTTTACCGCAACGGCCGGGCCGTGCATTTGAAGACCATCGTGGACGAAGCCTTGATGGGTCCCAATACCGACAGCGTGGAGACCGTGGTCGTGGTGCACCGGGCCAATGTCCAGGTGGAGATGCAGGAAGCCCGGGATTTGTGGTACGAGGAACTGGTGCGGGCCGAGAGTTCGGAGTCCCCCACCGAGTCCATGGATTCCGAGGACATGCTCTTTCTGCTGTACAGTTCCGGAACCACGGGCAAGCCCAAGGGCATCGTGCACACCCACGGCGGGTACATGGTCGGGATTCATCGCACCCTGAACTGGGTCTTTGACATCAAACCCACGGACATTTTCTGGTGCACGGCGGATGCCGGGTGGATCACCGGGCACAGCTACGTGGTCTACGGACCGCTCATCGCCGGGACCACCACGGTCATCTTTGAAGGCCATCCCTTGTATCCCCAGGCCGACCGGGTCTGGGACCTGATCGCCAAGTACGGGGTGACCATTTTGTACACCGCGCCGACCCTGGTGCGCATGCTGATGCGTTTCGGCACCCAGTATCCGAAAAAGCACGACCTCTCCTCGTTGCGTCTGCTGGGTTCCGTGGGCGAGCCCATCAATCCGGAGGCCTGGGTCTGGATGTACAAGAACATCGGCCGGTCCGAGTGCCCGCTGGTGGATACCTGGTGGCAGACGGAAACAGGGTCGATCATGATCAGCCCCTTGCCGGTCAGCGTGCTCAAGCCCGGGTCCTGCACCAAGCCGTTGCCGGCCATTGAGGCGGACGTGGTGGATGACAAGGGCAACTCCGTGGCTCCGGGCAAGGGAGGCCAGCTGATCATCCGCAATCCCTGGCCCTCCATGCTGCGGACCCTGTACAAGGATCCGGAACGGTACAAGAAGACCTACTGGGAAAAGATTCCCGGCGTCTATCTGGCCGGGGACATGGCCCGCAAGGACGAGGACGGATACATCTGGATCCAGGGCCGCTCGGACGACGTGATGAACATCGCCGGGCACCGACTCGGTTCCGCAGAGCTGGAAAGCGCCCTGGTGGCGCACAAGGCGGTGGCCGAAGCCGCGGCCATCGGCATTCCGGACAAGATCAAGGGCGAGGTGGCCAAGGCATTCGTGACCCTGAGGGAAGGATTCGAGGCGTCGGATGAGCTGACCAAGGAGCTGAAGACGCACATCCGCAACGAGCTGGGCCCCGTGGCCATTGTCAAGACCATCGAGTACAGGGACAAGCTGCCCAAGACCCGCAGCGGCAAGATCATGCGCCGGGTGCTCAAGGCCGAGGAGCTGGGGCAGGAGATAGGCGATACGTCCACTTTGGAAGATTAAAGGGGCAAGCCGAAGCCGTTGAATATCCCGCAAAGGCTGCGTCGTTTCAAAAGGGATGCGTTTTCACGCATCCCGCTTGCGCTTCGGGCGTCCTTCTTGCTCGCGCCTTGCCTCTGCAGTTTGTGAACGGCCGGCCCCCCGCGATACGTTTCCTTTCAATGACATACAAGGGCGGGACGTTTTTGTGCCTCAATCAAAGGGAGCATCACGCGTTTTTGAAAACCCTTTTGTCTGAGATGCTGCTGGTTCATCCAGATCGAGCGCTCTCGCAACTTTATCACGGACCTCGTAACGACGAACCATTGCACTTCCAGAACGAAATTGTAGGGTTAATGCGTTTGGCAATGGTTCGTCCAACGATGTCCAGCTCTGTCAAACAGGCGATGACACTCGATCTGGGTGAACCAGCAGCACAACTCGAAACGTTTTCAACTCAATTTTCAGAAACGCGTAATGCTCCCCAATCAAAAGGCCGGCACCATGCCGGCTTTTTTATGGCCCTTGCAGCAGGGCCTGCAGGAGCCGCTGGGACAGGCGCAGCCGGCGCTGGTCCAGGCGGGTGAGACCGGCCGCTTCGGCCGTGAGCAGTGCGGCCTCGTATTCCTGCGGGGTGATGGGCCGCTGCAGTTCGGGATACTCCTCGATCCGTCCGCAGGGCCGGTACTGGTCCATGATGTTCACGTAAGTGTTCACGGAGATTTCCTTGGCCAAAAAGTCCATCCATTGCCGGGTCCCGGCCAGACCGTCCGGCATGACCAGGTGCCGGACCAAAAGCCCGCGCACAGCTGTCCCATCCTTATCCATTTCCAGATCCCCGACCTGACGGTGCATTTCCTTGATCGCCTGCCTGGCGCGTTGTGGATAGTCCTCGGCCTGGCAATAGCGCTGGGCTGCCGCGGAAGAAAAAAATTTGGCGTCGGGCATGTAGATGTCCACCACGCCGTCCAGCAAGCGCAAGGTCTCCAGGGCGTCGTAGCCGCTGGAGTTGTACACCAGCGGCAGGCGCAGCCCCTGGTCCGCGGCCAGGGGCAGGGCTTCCAGGATCTGGGGCGCCACATGGGACGGGGTGACGAAATTGATGTTGTGCGCGCCCTGGTTTTGCAGCTCCAGCATGACCGCGGCCAGCTGTTCCTTGGAGGCCTCGGGCGCATTTCCGCCTTGATGGCTGATGTCGTAGTTCTGACAAAAAGCGCAGGCCAGGTTGCACTGGGCAAAGAAGACGGCGCCTGAACCGCCGTGGCCCACCAGGGGCTCTTCCTCGCCGAAATGCAAACCGTAACTGGCCACCCCGGCCAGACGGCCGGTCCGGCAAAATCCGAGTCGGCCCTCCAGGCGGTTCACCCGGCAGTTGCGGGGGCAGGTTTGGCAGCAGCCCAGGCCCTCGAGGGCCTGCTTCATTCTGCGGTCAAGTTCTCCGCTGCGGTGCAGGTTCAGGTAGCCGGGATGCATGGTCATGGTTCAACGGTTCAGCAGCGTGTTGATAAAGTCAGAATCCAC
>DSBL01000111.1 GCA_011049455.1 Desulfonatronum sp.
CCTATATCTTTGAAAGCAGCGCGCTGGTGCAGGATGCCCAGTGGCTCAAGCTGGGCTTGAACCTGCTGGGACAGAGCGTTGTAGGATTCGCGGCCCTCTATCTTGGGTATGTGACCGGTCGGGTGCTCTAGCTGTGAAAAAGTCCTTATCCTCAGTCCGTTCAAAAAACTCAGGGTCCCGCACTCACTTGCCGCACACAAAAAGAGTTGTGATGAAGGGTGATATGCATTTTGCAAGTGAGTGCGGGACGACGCAGCAATCGGGAGTTTTTCAACGGACTGGTTAGGAGGAAAACCGTATGCCGACAATGCAAGACGTGGCCATCTTGAGGGTATTTACCGGAGAATCTGCGCATAGAAACGGCCGGCCCCTGCATGAGTTGATCCTCGAGGAAGCCCGCAAGCGGGGCATGGCCGGGGCCACGGTCGTCCGGGGATTCATGGGCTTCGGGGCCAACAGTCTGGTGCATACGGCCAAGATTCTCCGGCTCTCGGAAGACTTGCCGGTGATCGTGGAGATCGTGGACGTCCCGGAACGCGTGGCCGATTTCCTGCCGCTCGTGGAGAAATTGATCGATGAAGGGACCATTGTCCTTCAGGAGGCCAAGGCCATCATGCATTGCCCCATGCGCATTCGGGACGTGATGATCCGTGAAGTGGCCACCATCGCTCCCAGCACCCACCTGGACCAGGCGGCCAAGCTGCTCCTGCACGGCGAGTTCAAGGCCCTGCCGGTCCTGGAAAGCGGGGAGATCGTCGGGATCATCACCGGAGGAGACCTGCTCCAGCGAGCGGCCATGCCTCTGCGGATCGACGTGCAGCGGCAACTGCCCGACGATATGCGTGCCGAACAGATGCGTCTTTTCAAAGACAACGGCTTGCTGGCCAAGGACATTATGACCTCGCCGGTCGTGACCCTTAACGTCAAGACCCGCGTGGCCGACGCCCTGGCCTTGATGGCGCGGAAAAAGATCAAACGCCTGCCCGTGGTGGACGACGACGGCAGGATGATGGGCATTGTCAGCCGGATTGACGTACTCCGGGCCATTATCAGGGCCGCCGCGGTCACGCGAACCCTGCCCGAACTGCCCCAAGGTCTGCTTCAAACGGCGAAAGACGTCATGTACCGCGAGGTGCCCGTCGTGGCCCCGGACACTCCCCTGCCCGAAGTGCTCGAGGCCATCGTGGCCACGCCGTTGCGCCGGGTCGTTGTGATCGATGCAAAGCGAAAAGTGCTGGGCATCGTTTTGGACCGGGATATGGTCGCACTCTACGCCAAGATGGAAGAACCGGGAGTGCTGCGCTCCCTGATCGGCGCCCTCTCTCCCTCTGGGGAAAGGCCGTCGCCTCTGGGAGGCACGGCCAAGGACGTGATGAAGACGCAGGTCTTTTCCGTTTCACCGGACGCGCCCCTGATCGACGTGGTTGCTTTCATGGTGGACAAACGGGCTAAACGCCTGGTGGTGGTGGACGACGAGGATCGCCTGCTGGGCATGGTCGACCGGGAAGTGGTCATGCGTGTGTTGGCCGGTTCATGACACGTGATGTCGGATACACCTCAACGCGGCAATTGGGTGTATTTCAGCGGGCTGTTAACGCAAGCGCAACAAGCTCACCGTCCCCGCTGCCATGAGCAGCGCGGCCAGACCGAACCCGAAGACCGGTGAAACAGCGGTCCAGAGCACGCCCACCAGGGAACTGGAAACGAACTTGGCTGTCCCGTTGACCGTGCCCAGCGCTCCATAGCCCATACCCAGCCGGTCCCGGCTGATCATACTCGCCGTGACCACCGCTTCCAGGGCTTCCTGGACAGCCATGTACAGACCGGCGAGAACGAATACACCTCCCAGAACCACGATCCCGTCCGCGGAAAACCAGAAGGCCGCGGCCATGGAAAGAGCGGTGGACACCCCCAGGACATAGCCGATGACCAGCACGGGCATGGCCCCGGAGCGGTCCGCCAGCATGCCGATGGGGTATGATGCCCCCACCTGCGTCACATTGCGCAGCACGTAGAGCATGCCTGCGGTCTGGGCCGCCTGGATCACTCCCATGGACGGCGTAAGCAGGTGGGTCGCCGCGAGAATGAGCAAAGTGTGGGAAAAGTCCCCGATTCCGAACAGCCCCACCGCACCCAGATAACGCTTAAAGCGTAACGGCAAGTCACGCAACCCGACCCAGAACTTGAGGGCCGGATTCGGGCTGTGCCCGGGATCCTTGACCAAGGTCAAAAAGGCCAGCACGGCCAACACACCGGGGATCAGAGACAGCCAGAACACCGTGCGGAACGGCCCGGAAGGGTCGGCCCATTCCAGGGTCTGGGCCCAGCCAAGCAGGGCCACGCCCAAAAGCGGTCCGAGCACCGCCCCCAGCGTGTCCATGGCCCGATGGAAGCCGAAGGCCCGGCCCCGCGTCCCGGGGCTGATGGCCTGGGCCACGATGGCGTCCCGCAAAGGTCCGCGCAGCCCCTTGCCGAACCAGGACACGATCCGGCCGAAAAAGAGCAGCGGCCAGCCCCAGGCCAGGGCGATGAAAACCTGGCCGATGGGCGTCAGCCCATAGCCGACCAGCACCAGCAACTTGCGATGACCGAGTTTGTCCGCGATGTAGCCCGAAACCATCTTGGTGAAGCTGGCCACGGCATCGGCAATGCCCTCGAGCAGTCCCAGAATGGCCGCGGGCAGCCCCAAAACGGCCAGAAATCCGGGCAGAAGGGCCGTTGTGGTCTCGTAGCAGAAATCGCCCAGGGCGCTGGTCAGCCCCACGCCGCCCACGGTGCGGTTCAGCCACCGCCCTGCAGAATTTTGATCCATGTTTGCGGGAGAAGTCGAACAAGAGGGATTATCTTCAGGCATGACCATCACCTGGCCTTGGATTCAGCGTGAACAGAGGGCGGTCCTCTTCCTTGGACCGAGAGTCAACGATTCTCGTCCTGGGCGTCAAAAACCCGCTGCGCGTACTGACCGAGCAGTTCCTCGCACGTTTTCAAGCGTTGTTCGGCCTCTTTGGCCAAGGTCCCCTGGTAGAAGTCCAGCTTGCGGATTTTTTCCAGCCATGACTGGAGTTTTTTCAAATCCACGTCGTTTTCTTCCAGTTCAGCGTAGGTGAAGTGCGCTGATGCCGTTTCCTTAACGATTTCCTGCACAAAGTCCGTACATCTGCCCAGAAATTCGCGGTACTCCTCGTCACGGTCGGCCTTGAACCGGGCGATCACTTTCTCCTCCTGCAACCTGTCCAGGGCTACTGTTTCCAAGATCACGGACTCGCCGTCCGCCTCGCCGATATCATTCTCCAGCATCTTCAATCGTCGAACATGCTCTTCGGTTTTCGGCAACAGGCAAACGCCGTTTTGCAAGTACACGGCCCCCATGGCTTTAAGCCGACGCCACAACGCGACCCGCTTCCGGGCCGGTTCCGGGGGGACTTTATAGGTGATGAGGAGCCAATTCTTGGAAGGCATGGGACATATTTAATGTAACGGTCGTTACGTATCAAGAGATACAATAATAAATATTCACCTTGCACATGAATTTTCTGTGCTTGATTCGTCCTTTATCTCGTGTTACACGAATTCAGCGCAACACGAAAAAGTGTGTAGGGAGGTCGAAAGATGGGCAATCTGACCATCACGGTGGACGAGTATACCTTGAAAAGGGCACGGATACGGGCCTTGGAGCAGGACACCTCGGTCAACGCGGTGCTGCGGGAATACCTGGAGTGTTACGCAGGGACTGAGCACCTGCGCCGTGACGCGGTGCACAAAATTCTGGACATATCCGATACGGCTGAATCCGGTCACGGCGACCAATCCTGGAGCCGGGAAGAACTGCATGAACGGCGCGGAAAACGCCAAGCGGGACAATAGCGGCCATGCGGTCTTTTTTCGACACCAATGTCCTGGCGTATATGTTCGACAGGGATGCCCCGGCCAAACGATCCCGAGCCCGCGAGCTGTTCCAGGCCGAAGCCCTGGCCGGCCGGGCCATTGTCAGTGCGCAAGTCTTGCAGGAGTTCTATGTGATTGTGACCCGCAAGTTTGCGCGGCCGCTGGAGGAACAAGCGGCCGCTGGAGTTGCGACCGGCCTTGCTTCCCTGCCGGTGATAGCCAACGACGCCGCGCTGGTCTGCAAAGGCATTGCCCGCAGCCGATGCATGCGCTTGTCGTTCCGGGACGCGATGATCATCGAGGCGGCCTTGTCCGGCGGGGCGAAAACCCTGTTCACGGAAGATCTGCAACACGACCAGGTGATCGACGGAATGCGCCTGCACAACCCCTTTATGACCTGATTCTACCCAGTATTCCGCCTCACCCGCGCCTCTGACCCCGGACGACGCGGCCAAATACTACGCCCGCGCGGGCCGCGCCCGGGTCGCCGAAATCCTGGAAACCCTGACGGCCCCGGGCAAGGCCAGGGAGGTGGAGGACGGAAGGTATATCGGGCGGTATGTATGGGGTTTTCATTTTCAACGAGGACACATGAAGCCAATTGCTGGTTTCTTGGTTTTTTAAAAACCATGGATATTTGATCCATTGCCAAGGAACACGATCATGAACCGACTTCAAGCCAGCATTTTGGAACACCTGCCGGCCATCGTCTACGTGCTGGCCCCGGATCACACCATTCACTATGCCAACCGGCTTTTCCGGAGGCACTTCGGCGATCCAGGCCGGCGCCGCTGTCATCAGGTTATTCGAGGGCTGGACAAGCCATGCGCGGAATGCGTGTTGTCCAGGGTCCTGGAGTCATCCGGCGTGCATGAAAGGGAAATGGTTTGCAGCGATGACCTCACCTTTCAGGTCGCGGGATCTCCTTATGGCGGCGAGGATGGGAAACCTTTCGTATTGGCCGTGGGTTTGGACATATCGCAACGAAAAATCAACGAATTTGTCCTGCAACGATCACATGACGAACTGGAACGGCGCGTCAGCCGCCGGACCGAGGAATTGAGCAGGTTGAACGCCCACCTGCAGGGGGAAATCGAACAGCACAAGCAGACCAGCCATCAGCTGAAGTTCCAGCAGGACATGTGTCTGGTCCTGGTGGATTTGAAAAGGGCCTTGCTCAACCCGAAGTCTCTGGAAGAGATCCCGGATCTCGTCCTGGAAAAGGCCAAGCAACTGACCGGGAGCCCTTTGGGGTTTGTGGGTCATATTGATCCCAAAACCGGTCATTTCGTCAGCTCGACCATGACCAGGGACGTCTGGACCTTCTGCAAGGTGCGGGGAAAAACAGAAGTATTCGAGCATTACAAGGGCCTCTGGGGCTGGGTTCTGCGCAATCATAAATCCCTGCTGACCAACGATCCGGCCAATGACCCCCGCTCCGGAGGCACGCCGGACGGGCACTTGTCGATTCGCCGCCTGCTGTGCGTCCCGGCCTTTTTCAACGACCAGCCCGTGGGCATGATCGCCCTGGCCAACGCGGACCATGATTATTCGTCCCAGGATCTGGCCGTGGCCGAGCGCTTGGCGAACATCTACGCCCTGTCCCTGCAGCGCAAGCTGACAGAAGAACATCTGCGGTGGACAAACCAGCACCTGAACGGGTTGCTTCAGGCCTCTCCGCTGCCGATCATGGTCGTGAACCGGGACGGAGAGACGACCTTGTGGAACAAGGCCGCGCAAAAGATTTTCGGGTGGTCGCACAAGGAAGTTCTGGATCAGGATTTTCCCATGTTTGCAGGCACTGCTGCTATGCAGTTCAACGCCCTGCGTGACTCGATCTTGCATGGACTGGGCGAGGGAAGTGTTGAAGTGCAGGCCAGGACCAAAAAAGGGCCGCTTCTGGACGTGGCTGTTTTTTCAGCGCCGGTGCACAGCATTGATCACCAAAACAAGGTCTGCTGCGTTATCTTCGTTATGGATGACATTACTTCGGACAAAGCGATGAAAAATGCCCTGCAGGATTCCCAGCGGCAACTGCGCCACCTTTCGGCCCAGTTGCTGCAGACCCTGGAAATGGAGAGAAAACGCATCGCCCTGGAGCTGCACGACCGTATCGGACAATCCCTGACCGCGATCAAGTACTGTGTGGAAAGTTCCCTGGTGCAGAACGATTTGCAGCGACAGAAGATCCTGCGATCCGGGGTGGCCATGATCCAGACTACCATCGACGAAGTCCGCAAGGTTGCCATGGATTTGCGGCCGTCCATGCTGGATGATCTCGGTCTGCTGGCGACCATCAACTGGTTCTGCCGGGAATTCCGGAATACATATTCCCAGCCGCGCCTTGTCAAGAGGATTTTCGTCAAGAAGAATCAGGTCCCGGAGCCATTGAAGATCATCATCTACAGGATCATGCAGGAGGCCTTCAACAATATTGCCAAGCACAGCCAGGCGTCCAAGGCGTTGCTGGTGCTCAAGAAAAACAAGAACATCCTGGAGCTGAAAATCAGGGACAACGGGCAGGGGTTTGACCCGCAAAGGATTACGTATCAGGAGCAGGGTGCCGGCGGGCTGGGGCTGGCCAGCATGCAGGAGCAGACGGAAATGTCCGGCGGCTGCTTCACGATTCTCGCCGGTCCTGGAAAAGGGACCACAATCCGAGCTTCTTGGCCCTTGTAAAATGGAAACAGGCTAAACTTTTTCCATATCCACCAAACCTGTCTGGATGGCAAAGGCGGTCAGGGCTGCGACGTTGTGCAACTGCAGCTTGCGCATCAGGTTGGCGCGGTGCTTGTCCACGGTTTTCGGACTGATGCAGAGCTGTTCGGCAATGGCCGGTCCTTTCAGGCCTTCGGCGATGAGCTGAAGGACCTCCTTCTCCCTGGTGGTGAGGATGCCCAGGGCTGACGGCGTTTCGAGCGAAGCCCCTTTTTTATGCACAAAGCGTCGGATGACCCGTTCGGAGATGCCCGCACTGATGTAGGTCCGTCCTTCCAAGACATGGGTGATGGCCAGAAGGAGTTCGTCGTAGGGGGAGTCCTTGAGTACGTACCCCTTGGCCCCGGCCTGGAACGCGGAAAAAATGTATTCGTCGGTCTGATGCACGGTGAGGACAATGATCTTGGTGTTTGGGCAGTGTTTTGTCAGGCTCTGCATGGCTGTCAGGCCGTGCATTCTGGGCATGGACAGATCCAGAAGGACTAAATCCGGTTTCAGGTGGTAGACGAGCCGGACGGCCTCGTGGCCGTCGTCGGCCTCTCCCACGACTTCCAGGTCCGGATGGGAGGCGAGTAGGGATTTCAACCCCTGACGCAGAATGTCGTGATCCTCGGCGATCACGATGCGCTTTTTCCCCTTTGCCCCTTCCTATGACATGTTTGGTCAAGGACTTAATCGACCATTGTCCATCTTCTACACACAGGCTCTTGGAAAAATCAATCACCAGAAAATACTGTCTTTACTCTACGCAAAACTACATGGTTTACCCCATGGCAACTCGACCTCGTTTGCCATATTTTTCAATGTGAATGACGCAATCCTATTGGTGAACACAATGTACCCATCCAAAGGAGGTCGAGATGTTGCAGTGTACGACAAGTGAAGTGACCCGGAGAAGCTTTTTGCGCGGCGCGGGAGCCTCGGTGGCCGGTCTGGCCGCGGTGGGCTCCGTGGGGTTGTTGTTGAAAAACACGGCCATCGCCAAGCAGGTCGCGCCGAGTGTCCTGCCCTATGCCAAGGTGGATCCGGACGCGGCCATGGCAAGGGCCTACGAGGGGTATTCCAAGGGAGGCTGAGGCATCGGCGCGGCCGAAGGTCTTTTCGGCTATCTCGCGGAAGCGGTCGGGACTCCCTATAATGTCATTCCTCCGGCCATGTTTTTGGGTTTCAGCGGAGGCATCGCGGGATGGGGCACCATTTGCGGGGCCCTGGCGGCACCCGTGTGCCTGATCAGCGGCGTTGTTGCGGACAAGAAACTCAGGGAGGAGATGATCAACGAACTGATGGCCTGGTACATCCATCACCCCTTTCCAGAGTATCAGCCTGCCGGACTGAACCTGCCCAAGGTTGCCGTGGGATCGACCCTTTGCCATATATCAGTGAGTAAATGGGTCAATGCCATGGACCCGCCGGTTACTGCGGATTCCAAGGAGAAGAAAGCCAGGTGCGCCGGAGTGTCTGGAGACACGGCTAAAAAGGCGGTGGAAATATTGAATGCCTATGCTGATACAGGCGCATTCTCCGCGACGCATAAGCCTGATCCCATCGTGGCCTCCTGCATGGGATGTCACAAGGAAAGTGCGCCGCCATTCACCCAGGGCAAGGAAAACTGCATGAGCTGTCATGGATCAGGCCTGATCAACATCGATGATTGCGAGTCTCACAGGGACCTGCTTTGATTCGCAAGGCAGATCGTGGGTGATGCTTCGGCCGCGGTGAACCATGCGCCGCGTTGTCCGGCTTTGAGCTCAGTGAGCCATGCTCACAAGGGGATCAACCCAGTACAGGGTTGATCCCCTTGCTTTTTGCGGCTTCAATGGAGGCTAATTCAAGACGCACACCAGGCGTATTTTGCTTCATAAAGGGTTGACAACATGGCGCAGAATGCGCCTATTTTTTTGATTTTTGTCAGAGAAAACAAAATCATCTTCTCAAAATATAATAATATATACATGTTGGCCCAAGATATGCTTATTTCAAGAACGTCTTTTGCGACATGAGGATCACTTGGCCTTGCCTCTTTTTTTACATCACGAAGAGGCGGCAGTTGCCTGGATCAATGATAGAAATGGTTCCTGCAGAAGTCGTCATCCCCTTTGAGGAGGGGATCCGTGTTTTTTTGTATTTTGAAAACATGGATTCCCATTCACGCCTGACTGTGCCGGTCTATCTGTTTGCGGACCAGGAAGACAGGCGGACCGGGAATGACTTTTGAGGCATTCCTCGACGTATTGCTGGAACAAAATACAAGGAGGTCGACATGTTGCAACGGAGCGCGGGAGAGGTGACCAGGAGAAACTTTTTGCGCGGTGCCGGCGCCTCGGTGGCCGGGCTGGCCGCGGTCGGTTCCGTAGGGTTGCTGTTGAGGAATACGGCCATTGCCAAGCAGGAAGCCTCGGTCAAACCCGAAGCAATGACATGGCCTTATGTCAAACTGGATAAAGACAAGGTGGCGGCAAGAACCTTTGAATACTATTTCAAGGGCGGGTGAGGTCTCGCACCGGCCGAAGGTCTTTTCGGCTCTCTGGCGGAGGAAGTTGGTTCCCCCTACAATGCAATACTCCCAGCCATGTTTGTCGGCTTTGGCGGAGGAATCAATTCCTGGGGGACGATCTGTGGATCGCTCGTGGCACCCGTGGCCTTGATCAGCGGGGTTGTCGCGGACAAGGATGTTCGAGGTCAGATGCTTGAGGAGTTAATGGCCTGGTATATTCAGTTTCCGTTTCCTGAATACCAGCCTTCACAATTGAATTTGCCCAGGGTCGCCGTGGGATCGACGCTATGTCATATTTCAGTCTCTACATGGTGCAATTCGGAAGGCGCATGCGTCGCGGCTTCTTCCAAGGAGAAAAAGGAGAGATGCGCCGGTCTGTCCGCTGACGTGGCCAAGAAGACAGTGCAAATGCTGGATGATTATATGGATACGGGCACTTTTGTGGCCGTGCACAAACCGAATCCTGTTGTTGCGGAATGCATGTCATGCCATGCGGACAACCCGCCATTCACCCAGACCAAGGAAAATTGCATGAATTGTCATGGCTCGAATTTGATCAATATCGAGGAGTGTGAACCACACAAAGGCATGTTTTAAATGCCGGGGCACGTTGCGTGAAGATGTTCCAGGGGCGACTTTGGAATGTTGAGCGTGACGTGTGTTCGAGAGCTTTGGAATTCATTTCCGCAAGGGGATCGGCCGATTTCTGGCCGGTCCCCTTTTTTAGTGAGGAAGCGTCGGGGACTCGTTCTGTTGTGAGCATCTTCTGGCGCAATGTTGATTTCACACGATTTTGGTGTTGGGTGATCATCTGAAATCAAGCATTGCGCAGTGATTCGCGCATCGTTATTCTGGGATGTTTAACGTGCCGTTTTCATAGTCAATCCTGGCATTCAGAAAGAAAACCCGGTGTATTTCCTGATATCGGCATCGATCCCGAATACTGGAATACACTGATCTGGAGTAGTTTCCGGCCGTGCAGATAAAGATGATGGTCCCGTGTTGGGGCAGTTTGGCAATGTATGCTTCGCAACCCTGGCTATAGAAGTCTTTTCTGGGCATGTTCATGGATTTTGGTAAATGCGCTTTGGCAAATGCCCATTTGGAGCGCACATCCACGAGGTGAACATCCGAGGGCAGGTCCCCCATCATCTCGGCGAACCATTTTTCATCCACGGTTCCAGGTTCCCGACCTGGAGGCACCTGAGTCGTTGACAATTTTAGATCAGGCGTGGTTTCCGGGGGAGTTGCATTTTGACCGGACAGGGTAGCGCAGGACATGGTCACGCCGGCCAGCCAAATCAGCAGCAGGATGCACCCAATGAGCGTTTTTCTGTTCATGCCGACCCCCTCGGTTTCTGATCACCAGCATTCTGAAACCAGAATGCTTCTACTAAACTAAATCCGAAAAATATTTCTGGTAGCGCTGAAAAACGCGGTAGGAGATAAAAAGCAGCGGAACGGGCAGGGCCAGGCCGATGACAATGGGCCAGGACCAGGGAAAGGTGCTTTCCGGGAGCTGCAAGGCCCGGTAGGCCGTGACCATTCCGGCCATGGGGTTGAGCAGATAGATGTTCCACAGCCAGGGAGCCCGTTCCATGAACCGGTCGATGAAGGACAGATTGTATATGACCGGGGTCATGAAGAACCAGGCTTGCATGACGATGCTCACGATATGGTTGGTGTCCCGGAAATAGACATGGGAGGTGGACACCAAAAGGGTCAGTCCCAGATTGAACAGGCTGTGGTAGGCAATCAGCAATGGCAGGGCCACGACCCAGGCGCTGAGCATGCTGCCCTTCCAGAGCAGGATGCCGGTGATCATGACGATCTGGACTCCAATGGCCAACAGATGATGAATCAGGTTGCCGGCACTGAAGGACAAAGGCAGCAGCAACCTTGGGAAGTTAACCTTTTTCACCAGGTTGGCGTTGTTGTTGATGCATCCCTGGCCTCCGAAAACGCTTTGGCCGGTGTATTGCCAGGCGAACACCCCGATTAAAATGTCTTCCGTGGGCACGCCACGCCCCACCAGCAGACGCAGAAAGATCATATAAATGAGGGCCATGAACAGCGGGTTGAGAATGCTCCAGAAGAAGCCGAGCATGGTCCCGCTATAGCGGCCCTTGAGTTCACGGGCGCTTAAATTGACGATCAAATCTTTATAACTGATCAGGGTGTGGATAAGACTTGTGGACATGGTGGGGAGAAGATTTTTTAAGGTTGTGGGCAAGATGGAGAAACTTGATCCGTTTGGCTGATGTTTACATCAGCATGCTGGACGGAGCAAGCATGGTTTCCCATGACATGCCCGGGTGGTCCACGAATGCAATCTCGTCAAAGCCATTTGCAAAGAGGCAATGTAGCCGGTAAAAACAGCCGGCCTGGATATGTTTTTCTCGCGTTGCAAGCTCCTCTCGCTGCCTGCGTAAAGCAAAACCAATGCAGTGAAAACGCCAAAGATCAAGCGGAATCGTCAGGCGTTGATTTTGCCAACGCAGGACAAGCCCGGTCAGCAGAGCAACGCTCGTCAAACATGATCAGCCCGGCCCGTATGGCCGTCACTTGCGTCCCGGGACAAGGGAAAAAGGACTTTGACGGGGCCCTGGGCCCATGACCCGGGCATATTGATCTTTATGGCGGCGTGTTCTAGTGGCTACAAGAATGTCGTGCAGTCGGTTCGAGTTTTGCGAATGGTCGTCTTGACCTTGAACCATCCGGAGATCAACAAGGAAATCACCATGTGCGGAATCATCGGGTATGCCGGGCATCGGCCCGCGGTGCCGGTCATTGTCGAGGGTCTGAAGCGGCTGGAATATCGGGGGTATGACTCGGCCGGGGTGGCCTTTGTGCAGCACCAGGGCCTGGAGGTGATCCGGGCCCAGGGAAAGCTGTGTGAGCTGGAAAACAAGCTGGGCGGTTGTGACGCGTTTCACGCCACCACGGCCCTGGGCCACACCCGCTGGGCCACGCACGGCCTGCCCGTGGAACGCAACGCCCATCCGCACAAGGATGGGCAGGGCCGTTTGGCCTTGGTGCACAACGGGATCATCGAAAACTACCATCCCCTGCGAGAAATGCTCAAAAACAAGGGCCGCGAGTTCGTCTCGGATACGGATACGGAAGTCCTTGTGCAGCTTGTTTCCGAAGAATGGAGCAAGGATACGACCCTGCTCCAGGCCATCAGCAGGGCCTTGGCCCAGGTGGAAGGCACCTATGCCATGGCCTTGATCAACCTGGACGAGCCCGGCCGGATCTGGGCCGCGCGCAAGTCCAGCCCGCTGCTTCTGGGCATGGGCACGGGCGAGAATTTCGTGGCCTCGGACATCCCGGCGTTTCTGGCCTATACCCGGGAAGTAATCTTCCTGGAAGACAACGAACTCGTGGAACTGGACGCCTTGTCCTGGAAGGTGTTCGATGTCGCAACCCTGAAACCGTTGAACAAGGAGGTTCACCACATCTCCTGGGACCTCCAGTCCGCGCAAAAGGGCGGCTACCGGCACTTCATGCTCAAGGAGATCTTTGAGCAGCCCCAGGTGATCGCCAATTGCCTGGCCGGACGGATGGACCCCAAGAGCAGCTGCGTGCTTCTGCCGGAACTGGATGATTTGCCGATTCCGGAACAGATCCAGATCGTGGCTTGCGGTACGTCATATCATGCCGGGCTGTGGGGCCAGCATCTGCTGGAATCCTGGGCCAAAATCCCGGTGCGCGTGGAAATCGCCTCGGAATTCCGGTATCGCAATCCGTTGTTCAGGCCCACGGACCTTGTCTTGGCCATCAGCCAGTCCGGCGAAACCGCGGACACCCTGGCCGGGATGCGTCTGGCCAAGGGCGAAGGGGTCCCTGTCCTGGGGCTGTGCAACGTGGTCGGATCCAGCGTGGCCAGGGAGGCGGACCGGGTCATCCACACCCAGGCCGGCCCGGAAATCAGCGTGGCCTCGACCAAGGCCATGTGCAGCCAGCTGGTGCTGTTGCTGCTGCTAGCCCTGTATTGGGGACGCCAAAAACAGACCTTGCCCCGGGAGACGGAGAGCCAAATCCTCCGGGGGCTGCTTGGCCTGCCCGGGATTCTGGAGGCGGAACTGCCCAGGATGCGCGGCAAGGCCCAGGAACTGGCCCAGGAATACAGCGCGGCCCGCAGTTTTTTCTATCTGGGGCGGGGGTCGTCCTTCCCCCTGGCCCTGGAGGGAGCGCTCAAGCTCAAGGAGATTTCCTACATCCACGCCGAGGGCTATGCTTCCGGGGAAATGAAACACGGCCCCATTGCCCTGATCGATCCGGAATTCCCGACCTTTGCCTTGGCCCCCAGTGATGATCTGCTTCCCAAGGTGATCTCCAACCTGGTGGAGGTCCAGGCACGCAACGGCCGGATCATTGCCCTGGCCCATCCGGGATTCGACCTGGCCGTGGACCATGTCTGGTCCATCCCCGAAGTGTATGGTCCGCTGAACACCTTCCTGATCTTGCCCGCACTCCAGCTGTTCGCCTATGAAATGGCTGTGTACCTGGGCAAGGACGTGGACCAGCCCCGCAATCTGGCCAAGAGCGTGACCGTGGAATAGTTGGCGCACGGACGCGTACAGAGGTTACTGCAAAAAGGAGCGGCGTCCATGTTCCCGGTTTGGGAAACGGATGGAGCCTATTGAGTTTTCGTATCCCGTCATCTGTCGTCCGTTTTCGTCCGGGTGCGAAAATGACTTTTTGCACTCGGCTCCGTACATGCCTCAGAGAATTACGGCCACGGCCTCGATTTCGACCATGGCGTCCAGGGGCAGTCTGCCCACCTGAAAGGTGGAACGAGCCGGAGGGTCCGAGGGGAAAAAATCCGCATAAGCCTGGTTCATGGCCTTGAAGTCGTTCATGTCCTTGAGCATCACCGTGGTCTTGACCACGTCGGCCAGGGAAGCGCCGGCCGTCTCCAGAATGGCCGCCATGTTCGTCAGCACCTGCCGGGTCTGCTCCGCAATTTCCCCCGGGGCGAACTGCATGGTCTGCGGGTCCATGGGCAGTTGCCCGGAAATGAACAGCAGGTTCCCGGTCCGGATGGCCTGGGAATAAGGCCCTACAGCCCGGGGCGCTTTGTCCGTGGAAAGGCATTGCTTCATTGTTTACTACCTCATTTGTCAGACGTGTTTTCGCGGTTGCGCGCCTCTTCCCGCCAGGGGTTCAGCGGGGCACAACATCCTTTGCCGATGAGCAGCGCCCTGCGGAAGGTTTCGCCGTGCACGGGATCTTTAGCCAGACGGCAGAGATAGCGTCCCTGGCCATTATCCCAGAATAGTTCCGGACAACGCGGCTGATAGCCGTGCAAACGATGGGATTCCATGCATTGGTTGTCCAGACAGCACCAGCCGCACCCTGTGCAAGGCTTACTCGACACTTGCAGCCCGACCTTTGACCCGAAAGGCGGGAATGTTCCCGCCGGACCGGTGCAATGGTTGGTATTTCAGGCAATGTACATGCATCAGGTTCAGCTCCCAATCCGTGTTTAGTAAGCGCGCAGCGTCCTGCTCCAAGTCAACGTTCTTTTTTAATACTATGCTCCCATATGCCAAAAATATCCAGGCGTAGGAATATTGATTTTGCGACCTTTGGAGCTGTTGTGCCCTGTCGAAGTGTTGGCGAGGTTTTCCAGCAGTGAGGTTTACTTTGAATTGCATGCTGTTTTGAGTATTGTTGATCATCTTTCATGAACGCTAACCATCCAGGAGGCGGCCGTGCAACGCGATCAGATCGTCCAGACATTCGAGGCGTTTTTTGAAAAGTACAAAAAAACCGAAGGAGACCGCACCTCCTGGTCTGCGCATTGGACCGAGGTCATGCCGTCCGGAGCCAGCGTGGAGATCAATTTGACCAAATGCCCGGCCGGGACCATTTTCAAGGTCTTTAAAAACCGAAAAAAACTCGGAGAATTGAAAGGTTGGGACGCTTTTTTCGACGGCATCGGCCCAATGCTCGGGGCGGACTGGGATGCCGAGGCCTTTTTTACCTCCATGCAGGACGTGGCTTAAGGGGATGTACAAAACGGAGGGATTGACGTGAAGATCCGCGACGACAAATACCAATGTGCTCTGCTGGTGGATGAAAATGCCCCACATGCCAAGGCATACCAACATTTCAAGGCCTTTCTGGAAGACAACTATACGGCCCTGGAGGCCATGGCCGATGTGGAGCAGGCATATCATGGCGGCCGCTCCATGAGCGTTTCGGACATCAATGCCGATCTGGGGCGGCTGCTTACGGCCGTGAAGTCCATGGCCGAGAACATGCAGGCCTTGGCCGGAGAGCGCTACGCCCCCTTGCAGCGCGTGGTGGAGAAAATCAGCGCCGAGGTGTTTTCCGATTTGCAGCCCATGGCCGAGTCCAGGAAAGATTTGGTCATGCCGCTGGCGGAGATCACCCCGGAGATGATTTCTTTTGTCGGGGCCAAGGCCGCCAAGCTGGGCATCATGTCCAGTCAGCTGGATCTGCCAGTGCCCCAAGGGTTTGTGGTCACGGCCGAGGGCTTCCGGACCTATCTGCGCGAGAACCGTCTCCTGAAGAAGGTGGAGCAGGAGCTGAAGGATCTCGACCCAAACTCCCAGGAATCCCTGACCAGGGTGAGCCAAAGCCTGCAACAAGCCGTTTTCGAAGCGAGCGTGCCGCGGGATCTGGCCGATGCGATCACTTCGGCTTACGCCACGTTGGAGGACCGGCTGGGGGAGAACTGCACGGTGGCGGTGCGCAGCAGCGCGGTGGGCGAGGACGGGGAGATTTCCTTTGCCGGACAGTACGCTTCCGTGCTGGGCGTGGACAAGACCGGCCTGCTGGATGCCTATCAGCGGGTGCTGGCCAGCAAGTTCGGGGCCCGGGCCATTTCCTACCGCCTCCAGCATGGGTTGGGGGACGACGAAACCCCCATGTGCGTGGCCGTGGTGGCCATGGTCGACGCCCGTGCCAGCGGCGTGATGTACAGCACGGACCCCGCGGGCAAAAACCCGGACGCCTTGACCATCTCCGCGGTTTGGGGGCTGGGTGAGACCCTGGTGGGCGGGGAACAGTCCCCGGACGTGTTCCACGTGCGCAAGAAAGATTTTGTCGTTCTCAAGCGCGACATCGCCCGCAAGGAGCAGATGCTGGTCGTGCAGGGCCAAAAAGACGGCGGCGGTGCCGGAACCAGTCTGCAGGAAGTGCCGCGGGCGCAGCAAAAGGAACCCGCGCTGGATGACGCCCGGGTCGAAAAGCTGGCCCGGTATGCGGTCCAGCTGGAAGAGTATTTTGCGTTTCCCCAGGATATCGAGTGGGCCATGGACGGGGACGGCCGCGTGCTGATCCTGCAGGCTAGGCCATTGAAGGTGATCGAGGAACAGGCCGGACAGCGCACAAAAGTTGACGCCAGGGAGCATCCGGTCCTGCTCAGCACCGGCAAGACCGCCTCACCGGGCATTGTGGCGGGGGATGCCTTTCTGGTTTCATCGCCGGATATCGAGAACGTCCCGGACAACGTCATTCTCGTGGCCAGGACCACCTCCGCGGAGCTGGCCCGACATATGCGTCATGTTCAGGGACTGATCACGGACATGGGCGGTGTGAGCAGCCACCTGGCTTCGGTGGCCAGGGAGTTCGGCATCCCGGCCATTGTCGACGCCAAGGAGGCCACGCAGCGCATTGCCCAAGGCAGCGAAATCACCATGGATGCGGGGACAACCACGGTCTACAAGGGCCGCATCCAGGAGTGGCTGGACAGCGGGCCGACCTTTTCGGGCCGGTCCATGCCCGGCCCGATGCACAAGCGGTTGGGGGCGATCCTGGAAAAAATATCCCCGTTGAACCTGACCGATCCCTCATCCGAAGATTTTTCCCCGGAGAACTGCCGGACCATCCACGACGTGATCCGCTATCTGCACGAGAAAAGCATCACCGAGCTGTTTTCCCTGTCCGGCAAGACCCATGAACAGCGCCATCCGTCGGTGGAACTGGTCACGGACATCCCCCTGCGCATCAGGATTATCGATCTGGGTGGAGGCCTGGAAAAAGGGTTGACTGACTGCGATACCGTATCCCCGGAACAGATCCGCTCCATCCCCATGCTGGCCTTGTGGAAGGGATTGACCCATCCCGGCCTGAACTGGTCCAGCGCTGTGGATTTCAACCTGCGCAACCTGGCCGGATTAATGGCCAGCGGCGGGGCGGGCGAGCTGGAGCGCGGGGTGGGCCAGCAAAGCTTCGCCCTGGCAGCCCGGGACTATCTCAACCTGAACGCCAAGTTCGGTTTTCATTTCGCCAATCTGGACGTGCTTTGCGCGGACCAGGGGACGCAGAACCACATCACCTTCCAGTTTTCCGGCGGGGCCGGCAGCTACTACGGCAAGTCCCTGAGGGTGCTGCTGCTTTCTGAAATTCTGGAAAAGCTGGAATTTCGCACGCACTTGAAAGGGGATTTCCTTTCCGCGTCCCTGAAAGGATACGACGCCCCGGTGGTTCAAGACACGCTTGATCAGTTGGGCCGATTGCTGGCCTGCAGCCGGCTTTTGGACGTGGCCCTGACCGATGAAAACGATGTGGGGCGGCTGGTGGATATGTTTTTCAACGAGGACTATGACTTTTTGGCCAAAAAAGACCAGGATTCGATCCAGGGGTTTTACGTCCGCGAAGGACACTGGATCCGCGTGCAGGAGAACAACGAGGTCATCTGCCGTCAGGAAGGGACCAGGATCGTGGACCCGGTCTCCTCTGGGCTGGCCTGTTTGCTGGGCCGGGTCACGGGTTCAGGCTACCACTCCTTTCTGGAGTCCATCAAGGCGTATTCCTACTACCCGCTGGCCGTTGCCAAGGAAAGCCGCCTGGAAGACGGAAGCGTGCGTGTTGCGGCTAGATGCGAGTCAGGGTGCATCGACATGGCCGCGGGACTTGTCTTCGGTTTATCCAACGCGGGCAACTACCTTGTCTTCCGCATCGACGCCCTCAAGGGCAATACCGTGCTGTTTCGATTTTCCAAGGGCAAACGGCGGGAACTGGCCAGGGCGGAAATGGCCCTGGATCCCGGGCAGTGGTATGAGCTGGCGGTCACGGTGCAGAAAAGCCATATCCAAGCCGGGGTGGACAACAAAACGGTTCTGGAATGGCGAGCCGAGGAGCCTGTCCAGGGGTTTTGCGGGCTGTGGTCCAAGGCCGATTCCGTGGTCTCCTTCAGGCAAATGATGCTCAAGGATCATGAGGGAGAGCGAAGGTTCGCGTTTTAACAGTGGTAGGACGGCCTCCTGCAAGATTTGATGTGCCCTTGACGTTTATCCCTCTTTGAGGCGCAAAGCCATTTTATCACGGTTAACGCAGCAAAATCGCCTCCATTGGTTTTCTCGGTCTGGGCTGGGGAGATTCCGCCGGGCGGCCCACGGCCAAAAGAGACACCACGGCCAGATGCTCGGGGATGGCGAAGCGTTCCTTTACGGCCTCCTCGTTGTACATGCCCATCCAGCATGTTCCCAGGCCCATTTCCACGGCCCGGAGCATCATCTGGGTCACGGCGATGGCGCAGTTGGTCGCGGCGGCCCAGCGGATGGCCTCCAGCGGGGCCTTCTCCGCCCTGTTCATGTACTCTTCAAGCCCCTCCAGCATGCGCGGCGGGAGCATGCCGCTGTCTTTGAGCAGGCGCACCGTGGCCTTGGAATCCTCCAAAAAGCGGCTCGTGTCCGCGCAGCAGACAACCACGGCTCCAGCCGTGTTCACCCAGCCCTGCCCCTTGGAGCCGCTGCCGGACAGCCAGCCTATGTCGGCCTGTCCGGTGACGATCTTGAATCGCCAGGGCTGGCAATTGCAGCTTGACGGGGCCAGCCTGGCCGCTTCGAGCAGGGCCTGCAGCTCTTCCTCTGAAACCGGTTGATTGGTGAATTTTCTGATGCTGCGTCTGCTCTCGATGGCCTGTTTGACGTCCATGATGAACCTCCGTGAATTGGTTGTGGGGAGTAGCTGTTCGGCATAATCAGTTCATGGCCGGATGGCCTTGTTTTGGCTTTGTCGCTTGTCTGACTGAACGTGGCATCGTTTGTCGAACCATTGCCCACCGCAGGGTGCACATGCTTTTGTTTTCCGCCTGCAATGGTTCGACGGTACGAGGCCAGAGATGGAGCTGCGACGAGGCCAAAACAAGGCCATCCAGCCATTCTTCCTAGACATTTTGATGTTTTGTTGCACTAGTGTCCGGAACATTAGTCAAATAATCTCAGTTGCTTAAAAGGCGAAG
>DSBL01000021.1 GCA_011049455.1 Desulfonatronum sp.
CGGATATACCATCAGGGCGCTGCCAGAACGGCATGATGCCGGATATACGTTTGCATCCAACCATTATTGTCTCAAACTCTTGTTCTTGACTCCGGGGCGGGGCCATATACGTTGAAAAACTCCCAATTGCTGCGTCGCTGCAAACAGTTCAAACTCTCACGTATGAATAAATACGCTTCGACCTTGAACTTTTTTTGCTCCTTGCACTTGGGGTTTTTGAACGGACTGCCGGATAAGGACTTTTTCAACACTCAGCTAGGCCATATATGGTGAGTTGTTGCAAAACTTTCTTCTTTCGGCATTGGGATGCGGGCATGGCCCGCGTCAGTGCATTTTCCGGATGTACCAGTCCGCGGCCAGGCGCAGGCCGTCGTGGACCGAGTATTTGGGGGCAAAGCCCAGCAGGCGGGCCGCCTTGGAGATGTCCGCCAGGGAGTGGCGCACGTCGCCGGGCCGGAAGTCCCTGTATTCCGGGACGACCGTGGCCGCGCCGGGATGCTTCGCGGCCACGAGGTCGCGGATGTACCCGAACAGTTCGTTCAATGTGGTGCGCCGGCCAAAGGCCACGTTGTAGACCTGATCCAGGGCGTCCTGGTTGTCCGAGCAGGCGGCCAGGATATTGGCCTGCACCGCGTTGTCCACAAAGCAGAAGTCCCGGCTGGTTTCCCCGTCGCCGTTGATGAACGGGGTTTGTCCCTGCAGCAGGGCCGCGAACCATTTGGGGATCACCGCGGCATAGGCCCCGTCCGGGTCCTGGCGGGGGCCGAAGATGTTGAAGTAGCGCAGGCCGATGGTTTTGAAGCCGTAGCATCCGGCAAAGACCTGGGCGTAGAGTTCGTTCACGTATTTGGTCACGGCATACGGGGACAGGGGACGGCCAATGGCCTGCTCGACCTTGGGCAGGTCCGGGTGGTCGCCGTAGGTGGAACTGGAGGCGGCATAGACAAAGCGGCGCACCCCGGCGTCCCTGGCCGCCGTGAGCATGTTCAGGAAGCCGGTGACATTGTTGGCGTTGGCCTCGATGGGATCCTCCAAAGAGCGGGGCACGCTGCCCAGGGCGGCCTGATGCAGGACGAAGTCCACGTTGCGCAGGGCATGGCCGCAGGCATCCAGGTCGCGGATGTCCGCCTCGAGAAACCGGAACCTGTCCCACTGCGCGGAGCTGACCAGGTCGTGGATCTCGTCCAGGTTTTTCCGGTACCCGGTGGAAAAGTTGTCCAGCCCGACCACGTGCTGGTCCAGGCGGAGCAAGGCTTCCACGAGATTGGAGCCGATGAATCCGGCCGCGCCCGTGACCAGCCAGGTCCTGGGCGTGCGCCGCAATTGGTGTAAAACGTGTTCATAGGAGCTGGTGTCGTGCATCAAGATGTCCTCCATGGATGCGGATGAACTCAGCCCGCGCCCTTTTCATCTGCTTTGATACCTTGGATCTCAGGTCCGGGCCAGGGTCTGACCGCGGGGATTTTCGGTTCGCTTGCCCATCAAAGGCTTTTTATGGATATGGCTTTGCAAGAACTTCCCGGCCGGATCGCTCTCCAGGGGTTTGGAAAACAGATATCCCTGGGCATGGTCGCAGTTCATTTCCGCCAACAGTGCAAGCTGTTCGCTGGTTTCCACGCCCTCGGCCACCACTTCCACGCCCAGACCGTGGGCCAGCATGATCGTGGTCCAGACCATTTCCTGGTAATCCGCGTGATCAGTCAATCTGGAGATCACGGAGCGGTCGATCTTCAACGTGTCGATGGGCACGAAGGGGTAGCGCTGCAAATGGAGCAGCGTGGAGTAGCCCATGCCGAAGTCGTCGATGGACAGCTGGACGTCCAGTTCCTTCAGGCGCATCAGCAGCTCCCCGATGTTGCCGGACCGGGCCATGGCCGTGCGCGAGAATTCCAGTTTCAGACTGCGTTCGTCCAGGCCCGTGGCCTCGAGCGCGGATTGCACGCTTTGCACAATGCCGGGATACATGAACTGCTCCGCGGACAGGTTGGTGCAAATGGTCAGCGGCGGGTCGCAGGGAAAGTTCAACTGCCAGGTGCGCATCTGGGCGCAGGCCGTACCCAGCACCCAATGGGCCAGGGCAAGGATGTGTCCGGATTTTTCAGCCAGGGAGAGAAACTCCGCGGGGTGGAGCAGGCCGTGTCCGGGGTGCTGCCAGCGGATCAGGGCCTCGAATCCGACGATCCGGCTTCCGGCGATCCGGAAAATGGGCTGGTAATGCAGCCGGAACTCGCCGTGGTCCATGGCTTTGGAAAGATCCCGGGAAGAGATGTCCGCGGTTGGGGACGTTTTCCTGCGGGAAAGCTTGAACAGGTGGATATTGCCCTTGTTTCCTGTTTTGGCCTTGTACATGGCCGTGTCCGCGTCGCGCAGCATGTCCGTGGTTGAGGCATAGCCCGGTGAAAGCACCAGGCCGGCGCTCACGGTGCAGACAAGCTCTTGCCCGCTGGACAAGGGCATGGGCAAGGCCAGTTCCTCCCGGACGCGGTCCAGGATGCGCACGGCCTCGTGTTCATCTTCAATGCCGTCCAGCAGGATGACGAACTCATCGCCTCCAAACCTGGACACGGTGTCCACATTGCGCACGGAGCGCATGATCTTGCGGGCCACCTTGACCAGCACCTGATCGCCGAGGACGTGCCCCAGGGTCGTTACGCGTTTGAAATCGTCGATGTCCAGAAAGGCCAGGGCGAACAGGTTGTTCTTGCAGCGTTTGGTCCGTTGCAGGGCCATGGCCATCCTGTTCATGAGCAGGGCCTTGTTGGGCAGCTCGGTGAGCTGGTCGTGAAAGGCCTGGTGGAGGAGCTGCCGTTCCGACTTCTTTTGTTCCGTAACGTCCTCGACCACGGCGATGAAGGACAATTCTCCGTCCTTTCGGTCGTCGGCCGCAAAGGCGTCCAGGAGCAGCTGGCGGGGCTGCTTGGTGGCGTCGAGGATCTCCAGTTCATACCTGGAAACCGAGCCGCTTTCTCGAATTTCGCGAAACAGGGTCAGGTATTGCTCGGCCACGGTGCAGTTTGCTTTCCACCAGCGCATGCCCTGGCCGTGCAAGGCCTCCTGGAACCGATAGCCGAGCATGTCCGAGAAGGTCTGGTTGGCGTGGAGGATCGTGCCGTCCGCGGCAACCCTGACCAGGCCGCGCCGGGACAGCTCGAAAATGCGCTGGTACTGTTTTTCAGCCCGGCTGAGCGCATCCTTTGCGCCTGGATCGGGATTGAGTTCATGGACCGTGACCAGTCTGAGGCAGGTGTTTTGGGTGCGGGCATCGGGCACGACGTGCGTGGCCAGGGTCACGGGAATGGGCTCGCCGCCCGGGCCGACGAGCTCTCCGACTGTCGAGCACGGCCCCTGGTCCGGGAGCGCCGGGCCAATCGCGGGGGGGCTGCCGGGGTGGAATACGGCGGACAGGGGCAGCGAAAGCGCTTCCCTGTCGTGATCCAGCCCGGTCAAGCCGGCAAAGGCGCGGTTCCAGTGGATCATCCGGGCCTGGTCGTCAACCACGCAAAATGCCGGGCCGTGCTGCTCAAAAAGGGCAAACAGCGCCGCGTTTTGGTCCAGGACGCGATTGTAACGCTCAATGCCATGGAGCAATTCCAGGCTGTGTTTCGGGCGGCGTGCAGGCGGCGACGTCGCGGGAAGGCGCCGGATATTGCGGCGGATGCGTCCATCCAGCAGCACAAGGGAACCGAACTGCAGCAGGGTCTGGAAGACATCCGGCGGCAAACCTCGTTTGGGAAAGTGCAGGAGCAGGGCGCTGGGCTGCTGGTCCTGGAACCCGTTGGTCAGGGCGTCCAGGAGCGGCGACAGGCGGGGCTGCAGGGAGTGCAGGGCGAGCATGTCGCAGCAGATGTCGCAGGCCCGAAACCCCTGGCTTTGGGCGAGGCGATATTCGTTGCTCAGGCGCTTGAGCAGCAAAGGCAGGGACAGCCGGCCGCGTCGCAGACAGTCTCCGGGATTGATGAAGCAGACCTGTTCGGGTTGCAGCCCCTGATTGCGCAGTCTTTTTTTCGTGGACTGGAGCACGGCGTGACGTCTGGTCCCCGGGGCGGTGACGCACAGGCACTTGGCCTGCCGGTGCACTGCGCCTTGCCAGTGGGCCTGGTTGTTGTCGCGCAGCTCTTTGAGGTTGGCGTAGACCATGGCCAGACGGTCCTGGGGGCCAAGCGTGGCGTAGGTTTTAAGCGTTTGGAGCATGATCGGCGCGGATGCGAATGAGAGCCTGCGATAGGGTGGACAGACCGGCTGCTCGCGGCATCAGCCTGGGTGATGCGGTCTGCGACGGCGGCCGGGTCTGGAAAATCGAGTTCAACACCCCATCTATCTATCAAGATGCATGCCAACCAGGGCATGCTCTCTGGCGCAAAAGAAGTCTCATGATCACAGCGTATTGTGAGAGGCCATCCGATTGTTGTGCTCGAAGTGGATCCCTTTGGACGGGAATGCTATCCGGCTTGTCCGGATTGCGGGGGAATGCGGGGGAATGTTTCGAACAACTGAAGGCCTTGACGGGCGCATCTGTCCGGGAAAAAAAGACTCGATGGGTAAGGGTGGGGACCGGACGCGAGCTGTTGCGACTATTCAGCGCAGGGAAATGGAGTGCTTCTTGAGCAGTTCGTAGAACCTGGCCCTGGACAGGCCGGAGAGGCGCAGGGCCGCGGCCAGATCCGAACCGGAGCGCCGCAGCAGTTTCTGGAGGTATTCCTCTTCCATGGCGCTGATGGTCTTTTCCCGCACGTCGCGCAGGGTCGGAAAAGCCTGGTCATCGATGTCGGCTGGCGCTCCCGGGGCTGCCTGCACGGAGCCCGGCGCCTGGGGCGCAGCGTCACGGGGGGGCTGGGCCGGGTCGAACCGCGCGTCACCCTCGAGGGACTCTTCAAAGGTTTCCCGCGGGGGAGACTGGTCCTGGGAATCGGAGCGGGCCTGTTGGCCCAGGGAGGCCCGTTTGGCCTTGATCCGCAGGTTCAAGGGCAGGTGTTGGGGATAGAGGATCGGCTCATCCCTGCTGGAGAGCAGAACATTGTCCAGGACATTGTAGAGTTCCCGCACATTGCCCGGCCAGTCGTAGTTCAGCAGGGCCTCCACGAATTCCCGGGACATGCCCTTGGTGGGGATTTTGTAATGTTCGCAGATTGTCGTCATGCGGTGGATGGCCAATCCCTTGAGGTCCTCGCGCCGATCGCGCAGGGGGGGCAGCTCGATGGACATGGACTTCAGGCGGTAGAGCAGGTCCTGGCGAAAGACGCCGGCCCGGATCATGGATTCCAGATCCTGGTTGGTGGCGCAGACCAGGCGGAAATCAGACGAGATCTCCCTGGTTCCGCCGACCTGGCGAAAGCGATGCTCCTGGAGCACGCGCAGGAATTTTTTCTGGACCGTCAGGGGCAGTTCCCCGACCTCGTCCAGGAACAAGGTCCCGCCGTGGGCCTTGATGATCAGGCCTTCCCGGGTCGCGGTGGCGCCGGTGAAGGCCCCCTTGATGGAGCCGAACAGTTCCGACTCCACGAGATTTTCCGGAAGCGAGGCGCAATCCACGGTGACAAAAGGGGATTGCGCCCTGGAGCTGTTCACGTGGATGGCCCTGGCGAAAAGCTCCTTGCCCGTGCCGGTCTCGCCGGTGACAAGCACGGACATGTCGCTGTCCGCGGCCTGGGCCAGCAGATCCAGGCAGGCCCTGATCCGGGGGCTGGCGCCGATGATGTTGCTGATCTGAAGGGCTTTCTTGGAACTGGAAACCTTTTTTTTCTCCCGATACTGCAGGGCCCGGATCAGGGGAAAGACCATGGATTTGAGGGAAGAGGGCTTCTGGACGTAATCCCAGGCGCCGTTGCGGATGGCCAGTTCGGCCCCGTCCGGATCGGATTCGCCGGTGATGATGATCACTTCCGGAGGCAGGTTGCCCTGGTTGATCGCCGGGAGGGCGTCCAGGCCGTTTCCGTCGGGCAGGCGGACATCCAGAAAGATCACGTCGAAGTCGTTGCTGCCGGCGAGTTCCAGGCCAGCGCGCATGGTATGCGCAACCTGGACCTGATGCCCCAGACGGGCGATTTTCTTGGACAGGACAGTGCAAATGACCTGATCGTCGTCAATGATCAGCACGTGGGCCATGTTCCCTCCGGGTTGCGCCGCCAAGGCGATGGATCAGCAGGGCCTGTTTTCATTTTCGGGCACGCATCGCGGCAGATAGACGTGAATGGTGGTTCCCTGGGCTTCCCGGCCTTCCAGGTGCATGCCTCCGCCCAATCGATGCACCACTGCGTTGACAATGGGCAATCCCATGCCCGAGCCCAAGCCCTTTTTGGTGGAAAAAAGGGGTTCAAAGATGTGTTCCAGGATTCCCTGGGCAACGCCGCAGCCGGTGTCCTTGACCGTGAGATGGAGGTATTCCCCCGGGGGAAGAACATTGTCGTGCACGGCCGTGGGCAAGGGCAGAATTTTTTCCACCAGGCCCACTTCGATGTCCCCGCAACCGTTCATGGCATGGGCCGCGTTGGTGCAAAGATTCATCATGATCTGCTGGATATGTGTGGAGTTGGTCAACACCAGCCAGGTCGTGGGCTGAAGGTTTTCGATGATGCGGATCTTTTCAGGCATCAGATGGCGGGTGATCTCGACGGCCTCCTGAATGGCGGACAGCGCCGAGAGGGGAAAGGCCGCTAAAGAGTCCTGGCGCTTGAAACTCAGAATTTCACGAACCAGCTTTCGGGCGTTGTCCGCGAATGCCAGCGCCTCTTGCAGATCCTCGAAAACCGGGTCTTCCTCGGTCAGTTGATCCGCGGCCAGTTCAATGGAGCCAATGATTCCTCCCAAAATGTTGTTGAAGTCGTGGGCGATTCCTCCGGCAAAAATGCCGATGGCCTCCATCTTTTCGGAATTGCGGATGCGCCGTTCCATGCGCAATTCCTGGGTCACGTCGCAGAGCATGGCAATAAAGTTGATGATTTCCCCGTCCTTGTTCTTCAGCGGAGACACCTGGGCCTTGACGTCATAGCGCGAGCCGTCCCGGCGGTATTTGGTAAAGTATCCGCGCCACATCCCTTTGCCGCGCATCACCTCATCCATGTTGGATCGCGTTACCGTCGGGTGTTCAATGAAGCCCAGCAGGTTCATCCCCTGGGAGAGGCCTTGTTCCCAGTCCGTTCCGGTCATTTTGACAAAAGCCGGATTGACGTAGGTGACGGTCCAATCGGTGTTCGCGAGCACGATGCTCTCGTCCACCTGCTCGATGATGGAAGCCAGGCGCGCGAGTTCCTGCCTGGCCGCCTCTTTTTGCTGGATGTGCTCGATCAGATCCTTGTTGGCCCGGCGCAGGTCCTGGGTCCGCCGGCGGACCTGGTCCTCCACCTGCTTGTGGACGTCGCGCAGCAGGGTTTCCAGCTTTTTTTGGGGATTTACATCGCGGATCACGTAAACCAGTCCCTGGATGCCGGTGGAAGGATCATTGAAGGGATAGACGCTGACCTGGAAAAAGCCGCCCAGATTGTAGGAATAGACTTCCCGCTGCAGACCCGTTTCCTTGCTTTGCAGGGCAAAGTTCCGGGCGTTGCCCGAAGGCGGAAGGCAAAAGTCGAAGAGGTCCTCGCAGGACTTGCCGATCAGTTCGCGCGGGTGGGCCTCAAAATATTGCGCCAGGCGCATATTGACCCGTTTGATGGTGTTGTGTCGGTCCACGATGCACAGAAAGTCCCGGACCGCGTCAAAGGTTCGTTCCCACTCCTGTTTGGCCTTGAGAACGGCGTCATTGACGCGTTTTTGCGCGGTGATGTCCGTGAGCAGCGCAACGCCCCCGGAGAACGCCCCTGCGGGGCCGGGCAGGGGAGAGGCCGACATGATCAGGTGCAGGGGCGAGCCGTTTGTGTCCGACAGTTGGATTTCCACGGTTGTCTTTTGTCCCTCGCTAAGCGCCCGGATGGCATGATCCAGCTGGGTGTGGCAGCATCCAGGCAGGAGAGAGGCGAATTCCTTGCCCAAAACATCCTTGCAGACCAAGCCGGTCAAGGCAAAGAATTTCTGGTTGGCGTAGGAGATCCTGTGCTGGTCATCGATCACCACCACAGATTCGTTCAGGGCTTCCAGAAGCATTTGGGTGAACTGCCCGCGATTTTCCGTCGAAGGGATGCAATGCGGCCAATGGTCGTTGGACTCGTCAGGGGCATGGTGGTGCACGGGGGCTTCCAGGCGGCTCATGGCGGTTGTCGAAGGGTTGGGAACGACGTGCGGCCGAGTCGCCTTGAGGGGTTTTTTGAGCGAGGCCTCCGGGGGCGGACCGGGGGGATCAGGAAAACCGGGCGAAAGCGGGCAGGTGAGGCGGTATCCAAGGTTTTCGGCCTTGCAGGGGACAACAGCACGCGTGCAGCGGCAATACCCAGGATGCCGGCGTCAAGATTTTTTATCGTAATCGTGCAAAGCGGTGCGGACATGATCGGGACTGGGTTCAAGGACAAGGAATATCCCGGTAAACGTTCCATTTATCAATTAGCAAGTTCCAAATATGCGTGTCAAACACGAGGGCATGCCCCGCAGGGCATTTTTGCTTTCATCTCTTTTTCTTTGTGAAGACGGCTGGTTCACCCCGTTTCGACCGGCTCGAAACTCCCTAGCCGGCCTCGTACCATCAAGGCGTTGCGTTGTAAAAACAAGAAGTTACGCATGGTACACTTGGCAACGCCTTGATGAACGATGCCTGACTCGATCAGACAGACGACCCGGCCAAAACAGGGCCAACCAGCCTCATATATTTCAGATGGTTACGTGAGGACATAAATGTCCTGCATATCCCATTGGAGCATTTCCTGATCGCGTACGACTATTCGCTGCCGGTTGCTGGGGCTTCGCTCCGCCGGGAAGGCGCTGGGCCGTTGTTCCAGGACGCTTCAGTGGACAGCAGGTGGAAAAAGGACTGCACGAACCGGCCGGAGATCACGTCCACCAGGGGGAAACAGATCCGTTTGCGGCGGGAGAAACCGCCTGTCAGGGCCAGAAACAGGCCCTGGGAGAGGTCCTCCAGGCTGCGTTCGCAGGCCTCGCGCAGATTTGCGTCCTCCGGCCGGGCGCGCAGGTCAAAGAACCGGCAGGCCAGGGGCCGCGAAGCAAAGACCAGGCAGCGTCCTTCCTGGACCAGGGGGCAGTCGATCCGCTCCTTAACGTACAGCCTCCGGAACGTTTCGGCATCCGGTTCCGGAGAAACCTTGCGCAGGGCCCGAATGGATTTGGACGCCTTTCCGCAGCGTTCAATGGCCGCCAAACGCTCGCTGCTGTGCAGCTTGCGGTTCAGGTGATGCGTCAGGTAGGCCGCCTCGCTCAGGCTGACCTCCACGTAGCGGGTGCAGCAGGCGTCATGGCCCGCACCGCAAAGCGAGGCGGCGTTTTCCTCGGCCAAGCGCGCGTCGACCTTGGCCAGCAGGGCTTCATGGTCGGCGAAGAACGGGCTTAAGTCCACCAGGGTTTTCCATTCCAGGGAGGGCTCCCGGATGGTCAGGCGGCCTTCTTTTTTGCCCAGCTTGCGCACCAGCCACCACTGGTCGAAATTGGCCGGCTGGGAGCGGAGCTTTTTGATTTTCTGCTTGACCAGCTTGCTGCCCAGACCCCGGCGCAGCAGGTAGGCGGAGATGACCGTGCCGGTCCGGCCGATGCCGTGGCGGCAGTGCACATAGACCTTCTTGCCCAGGTAGATGGCCTCGTCCAGCCAGGCCAGGGCCGCTTCCAGGGCCTGCAGCTGCGGGGTTTCCTCGTCCTCGATGGGCAGGTAATGGACCTCGAAGCCCTGGTTGGACTCGATGTCGTGGAGGTCGCAATATTCGGCGCACAGGTTCATGATCGCGTCGATGCCCCCGGCCTTGAGGGCGTCCAGGTGGTCGTAGGACATGGGCGCCGGGCCGGTGGCAAGCTGGTCGGTGATCCAGTAGACCGGGTAGTCGGATGAGGTGCTCATTGATTTTTGCCTTTGTCGTGCCATTTTTTGAGTATTTCCTCGGCCAGGCGCAGGGCGTCGGCCTCGCTTTCCAGGGCCATGTCCAGCAGCGGGGTACGTCCCAGCAGATAGCCCAGGACGGTCAAGCGCAGCTGCGTGGCCGCGAGATCCATGCGCATGCATTTGGCCTCCAGCAGGTCTTCCTTGATCACCACCCGGAAACCGAAAGAGGTCAGAATTTTTTTGAGCATGGTCAGGCGCCAGGCCTTTTTTTCCGAGGCCCCGCCGCCGCCCTTGAAGCGGAACTGGATGTGGTTCTCTTCCGGCCGTGATCCGGAAAGCGCGTCCAGCACCGCGAAATGATAGCCGAAGCGCAGCAGCAGGTGGGCGTAGTGCCTGGCGACCAGGGCATAGCTGGAAAGCAGGGAAGACTTCAGGCTGAAGATCCCCGCGCTGACCTGGTCGAAACGGTCCCAGTCCATGTGCAGCAAGCCTTTGGCCCAGGCAATGTCCTCATCGGCCAGACCGGCCCAGACCGCCTGCATGGGCGCGCTTTGAAAATGCTTGGGCAGCACGGCCTTGGCCTGCCGGGCCGAGGCGGTCAGGCCTTCGCCCAGATCCAGGACATGCATGACAATGGGGATGTCCGTCTCCAGGATTTTGGCGCGGCGCAGCCCGCGGCTCTTGTCGTCCACCAGGGAAAACATCTCCTGGGTGCCTTTTTCATGAACAAAGCGGACCAGGTCGTGAAAGCTTTGGCATTTGCCGGGCGAGAAATCCGGCGAAGCCGGATCAACAAGGGTCAACGAGCTGACCAGGTCCATCAGCGGACCCATTTTCTCCTGGAACGGAACGGGAGGCTTGGCTTCCCGGCGCTGCTGCCAGGCAATGAGTTCCGCAACCTCCCCCTGGTAGACCAGGCCCCGATAGGCGTCCACGGTGACGATCTGTCCGTCCTCCAGGACTTGCGTGAGATCGCCCAGGCCGACCACCAGGGGCAGGCCGAACTCCCGGGCCACGGAGGCGAAATGGCTGGCTTTGCCGCCGCTTTCGGCGAGTACGGCCTTAACCTTGTACACCAGGCGGACCAGGGACGGCGGGATGGCGGGAGTGACCAGGATGCTCTGCGCGGGCACGTCCTCCAGACGGGCCTCACCAACGAGGCGATGCACGGGTCCCGCAGCAATGCCCACGCTGGCCGGCGTGCCCACTTCCAACAGCTTGCTGACGTGGTCCGCGGGTCGCGGCGTTTCCCGGCTTTCTTCGCCGGTCTGCGCGGGTTCAAGGCGCTGAATGGGTCTGGACTGGAGCACAAAGAGACCGCCGGCCTGGTCCTGGGCCCATTCCACGTCCTGGGGCGAGCCGGTCAGGGCCTCCAGCTCCAGCCCCCATTTTGCAAGCGTGGACGCGGTCTTATCATCCAGGCAGAGGTTGTTCGTTTTTGCCGCGGCAGACTCCGCGGCCGCTGGTTTGGGCGCTGGCTGCCTGGCCAGAAACTGATCGGGATCCTGCCGGGAAACCAGGAAAATGTCCGGGACCACGCTGCCCTCCACCAGGCGGTCTCCCAGTCCCTGCACCGCGGAGATGACCAGGCAGGCCCCTTGACACATGTCCAGGGGGTCCAGCGTGTACATCACGCCGCTGGCCCGGGGCGTGATCATGGGCAGCACCAGCACGGCCATGGGGGTCTGGGCGTTGTCCAGGCCGTAGTGCAGACGATAGGTCATGGCCCGGGGAGTGTACTTGCTGGCCAGCACGGTTTTGTAGGCCGTAAGCACGTCCTTGTGCTGCACGTCAAGCACGGTGGCGTACTGGCCGGCGAAGGAGACCTGGCCGTCCTCGGCCCAGGCGCTGCTGCGCACGGCCCAGGCGTTGGTTTGCGCCCAGCGGGGAATGTCCTGCATGGCGGCGGCGATGCTCTCCTGCACGGCCTGAGGGACTTCTCCGGCCATCACGGCCTGCTGCAGGCTGTGAGAAATTTTTTGGAGCCGGTCCGGTCGTCGTAGATTCAGGCCGCGCAAATGGCGGGCAATGACCGGCTGCAGGTTGTTTCCCTGCAAAAAGGCGTGATAGGCGTTGGTGGTGACCACGAATCCCGGGGGTACCGGGATGGCGGTGTCCCGGAGGATGCGAGCCAAGGCCAGGGCCTTGCCGCCCAGCAGTTCCTGATGATCCCAGGCTGTCGCCAGGGGCAGGGCATAGGGCGGTTCGCCGGAAAAATCAGTCTGGGGGAGCAGCTTTTGCAGGTGTTCGTCGATCCGGTCATGGCCGGCGGCCAAAGCATCGTAGGCGCCTGGGCGCATCTGCATCAGACAGCGGGTCAGGCGTTGGGCTGCCGCGGAAAGGGTTCGGCTGAGCATGGCGATGCGGGCCCAGTCCGTGAGGATGGGTTTTTGGGCGATTTCCTCCAAGGCTGTGATCAGCTTGAGGCATTTCTTGTCCTCGCGCAACAGTTCCTGAAACAGCGCGAACTGTTTCTGCACGGCCTTGTCCGGCGTGAAAACGCGTTGGGCCCAGGATGTGATTTTTGCATAGGCCATAAGCTTCTTGCGCTCCGGGGGTCACGGCCTTGATGCGCCCCCTGGTCCAGAACCGTTGAACCTTGAAGGGCGGGAATTACGCGTGCCCGTCCTTGGCCAGGATCTGGGCGGTTTTCTCCTCCAGCTCGTCAATGTCAATGGGCTTGACGCTGTATTCGTCGGCCCCGAGCTGCAGGGCCTGCTTGGCCGTCTCCAGGGTGGGATACCCGGTGAGCATCATCACCCGGATGGCCGGGTTGATTTTCTTGAGTTCCTCCAGGGCCTCGATGCCGCTCATTTTTTTCAGCTTGATGTCCAGGATGGCCAGATGCGGGGGGGTCTTGCGGGCATGGTCAAAAGCCGGCTCCTCGTCGCTGAACACATGCACCTGATGCCCCTTGCGGCTCAGGATGCGCCGGATCATCATGCCCACGTCCTCCACGTCGTCCAAAACCATGATCTCCGCCATACGTGCCTCCTTCAGGTAATGCCCCGAGCGCCTCATGCGCTGATCAAAATTGTGCCAAGGCGTTAGTTTTCGGTTTCCGCTTCCGGCTTCTTGGGTATTTCAATGCATTCGTCATCCGGAAGGGTCTGCCCCTCCAGGGGCAGCTCGACGAAAAACACCGTGCCCGGCCCGGGCTCGCCCTCGCAGGCCGGATAGACGTCCATGTATTCGCTGGGCACGGGGCTCAGCGCGCTGATCCTCCCGCCATGATCCTTGATGATCCCGAAGGTCACGGAAAGCCCCAGCCCGGTGCCCTTGTCCACCGGCTTGGTGGTGAAAAACGGTTCGAAGATCTTGTTCAGATCCTCCTCCGCGATGCCGCTGCCCGTGTCCGCCACGGAAACCACCAGGCGGCGGCGGTGGGCGCAGAGCTTGGTCTTGATCTGGATGCAGCCGTCCGAGCCGATGGCGTCGGCCGCGTTGTTCAACAGGTTGATCCAGACCTGCTTGAGGCGCTCCTTGTCCCCGGAAATGGGCGGGATTTGATCGTCCAGGTTCTGGATCACGATAATGCGGTTCTGGCGAAAGATGTGTTCCACCAGGGCGGTCACCTCCCGGACGGAGGTGTTGATGTCCATCTGGGCGTGGGTTTTTTCCGTGCTTCTGGAGAAATTCAGCAGATCGGCCACGATCTTGCGGCAGGCCTGGGCCTGCTTTTCAATCAAAGCCACGTCCTGGGCCACGGGATCCTCGGCCGGGATGTCCTTGAGCAGCAGCTGGGCATACCCCAGGATGATGCTCAGCGGGGTGTTGATCTCGTGGGCCACGCCGCCGGCCAGCCGACCCAGGTCCTCCATTTTCTGGGACTGGATCAATTTTTCCTGATACTGCTTGACCACGGTGATGTCCCTGGCCGTGGACAGCAGGCCGATGATCCGGTCCTGCTCCACCACCGGGACCTTGACCACATGGTGCCATTTCTTGCCCTTGCCGCCCTTGCTCATGATTTCCTTGGACAAGGGCTGCCTGGTCAGGAGGATCTGCTTGTCCTCATGATAACTTTGATCCGCCTGTTCCGGGCCGTAGATGTCAAAATCCGTTTTGCCGAGGATTTCGTGCTCTTCCCGGTCCAGATGCCGGCAAAAGGCCTTGTTCACGGCCAGGTAGACGAGTTCTTCGTCCTGCAGGGCGACCAGGTCCGGGGTGACGTCCAGGATGGTTTTCAAAAGCTGTTTCTGCCGCGCCAGATTTTGCTGCGACAGGCGCAGTTCCTCGATATGGTTTTTCAAGGCCCAGGCCATGTAGTCGAAGGACCCCGCCAGGCTCTGGATCTCATCGCCCACATTGCGCCGGTACACCGGACATCGCAGGCAGCTGTCGACCTTGTCGGGAAAGCCGCCCGCGCCGCAATGCGGGCAGAACGTGCCGGCAATGTACCAGCAGCGGCGCTGCCGATCCCCGTAAGCCGGGCAGCGGGTTTCCCGGCAGTTCATGATTTCCCAGCAGTTGCGGTCCAAAACGGAGCTGACCTGGACGTCCAAATCGCCCTTGACCACGGCTTCGGCCGAGGAGCGCAGGGCGTTGATGCGTCTGGTCACGGTGCGGGCAAAGAAGCTGCCGCCCAAAAGCGCCAACAGGGTCGCCCCGGCGGTCACGCCCATGATCAGCCACATCAGGCGGTCGATGGAGGCCTTGATGGCGGTGTAGGACAAGGCCACGCGGACCGTTCCCAGGCGGGTTTGATCCAGCATCACGGGAGCGGCGAAATCATAGATCCGCTCGTTGCTTGTATCCAAAAGCCGG
Source organism: Desulfonatronum sp. (assembly GCA_011049455.1). Taxonomy (GTDB): domain Bacteria; phylum Desulfobacterota; class Desulfovibrionia; order Desulfovibrionales; family Desulfonatronaceae; genus Desulfonatronum. The sequence goes on from DSBL01000021.1 coordinate 14,675, forward strand.
ATGGAAAAGGGCTGATCGTCCTGCACCTGGTTGGCCAGGCGCAGGGCCACGGGGAATCCCTCCCGGAAGGTGTGCGCCAGGACCTGTCCGTGCCGGTCCTGGATAAAGGCGTAGACAACGTCTTTTTCCGCTCCGATCTGGACCATCTCCGAGACCAGGACCGTGAGGCGCAAGAAATTCATGGACAGAATGGATTCGGCGGAGCGCGCGGACAGGTTCACGGCCAGGGTCCGGCCGCGCTTCAGGGTTTCGGACAATACCGTGCGGGAGCTGATGGCATGGCTCATGAAGCCCAAAAGCAGCCCGAAGCAGATGATGATCAGGGCCAGGCCGATGTTGATCTTGGATTGAAAGGATAATCGGGACAGAAACCGAAAAAAGGTGTGCATGCGTTAATGGCCTTGCGTGGTCTTGTCTGACATGCGTGAAAAAAGATGCGGCGCTTCTGCTGAGTTGATCGGAAACGGTGTCTGTTCCGCGAATCCCGAACACGGGGTTCTTGTCACTGCAGTCCGGCCCGGCGCACCAGGGCGCGCACCGCGTCGAAATCTTCGGCCTTTGCCGGAATGATGCCGTGCATGGCCGCTTTGTCCAGGATCACACGGTGCTCCGGATTGGCCGGGTCCAGGGCGAGCATGGCCTTTTTCACGGCTTCCACCACGTCTATGGCCAGCCCGGGGCGGGCCGCGTAATTCCAGCCGGGATAGCGCGGGGTGCGGGCCAGAATGCGGATCTGGGAAAGGTCGATCTTGTCCGCCAGCAGTTCCAGGGCGCCTTCGCGCACCGTGCCCACATCGTAGCGTCCGGCATACACGCCGAGGATCACGCTTTCCTGCTTTCCGCCGGGACCCGGTGCGAAAACGATCTCCGCGAAGTCCTCCGGCCGGATGCCGTGATCGATAAAGTGGCCCAGGCCGAATAGATAGCCGCCCGCGGAAAATTGGTCCACGGCGATCCAGCGCTTGCCGCGACAATCCTCAATGCCCTGGATGTCCGGATTGTCCTGGCGGGTGATGATCAGGCCGCCAAAGGCCGCTTCTCCGCTCAGTTCGATGATCTTGGCAAAGACCCTGGCCCCGAAACGTTCCGCGGTCAGTGCATAGACAAAGGGGTTGGCATAGGAAATGTCGATCTTGCCCTGGCCGAGCATGAGCATGTGCTCGTGGAAGGTTTCCGGAAAGACCTGCTGGATGTTCAATCCCGTGGCCTCCGAAAGATAGTGCACCAGACGCTGGTGCCGTTCAAAGGACACGGTATGCGAGTATTGCGGCAGGTAGGCATAGGTGATCACCGGCTGATGCGCACCGGGGACGATCTCCTCGCGTTCGGACAGATCCACTTTCAGCGGCTCCGGCTGGTCGCTGCATCCGGGCAGGACCAGCAACGCGGCGGCGCAGATCAGACGCAGGACATGGCATATGGACATGACGCCTCCTTGGCCGGGGCAGGCTCATTTATTGTTGAAGGCACAATACACCAAAAGGTCGTGCCTGCCCAGCCGTTTGTTTGGAAATGCCCCAAAGGGTTTTTGAATCGTGCATGCCGATGATCAAGGATGAAATTATCCTTCATATTGAGTGTTTTGCTATTTTGTGCGTATAATTAGTCAGTATAGATAAATTTCGCCAAAAATCACGGAAAAATGCGCTTGCCTTTTTTGCCGTCCTTGCCAATAAGCTTCCACCTGCTAGCACTCACCATTAACGAGTGCTAACAAAAAAATCCATGGAGGGAAAAAAATGAAGTTGAAACCATTGAATGATCGTGTTTTGGTCAAACGACTCGAGGGCGAAGAGGTCACCAAGGGTGGCATCATCATCCCGGATTCGGCCAAGGAAAAACCCATGAAGGGCGAAGTCATCGCCGCGGGTCCCGGAAAGGTGGGCGACGACGGGAAAAAGGTGAAGATGACCGTTTCCAAGGGGGACAAGGTCCTGTTCAACAAGTACGCCGGAACCGAGCTGAAGATCGACGGCGAGGAGTTTCTGGTGATGCGCGAGGACGACATCCTGGCCATCATCGAAGGCTGAGAGGCTCTGCAAAATGCCCGCCCGCCGCGCCGCTGCAAAGGGTTCAACGCCCGCGCATGATCGATACGCTTCGGTCTTGAACGCCTTGTGCGCCACGCTTTCGGGTTTTGAACAGCCCGGGGAACTGGTCTTCGGCAACACGCCGCCAAGCCCGGTTCGTCAACGGATGAATCAATCAACATTACCAATTGCAACGTTAAGGAGTATGCATCATGCCTGCCAAAGAATTATTGTTTGACGCCAAGGCGCGTGAAAAACTGAAAAAGGGAGTGGACACCCTGGCCAATGCCGTGAAAGTGACCCTGGGGCCCAAGGGCCGCAACGTGGTCATTGAAAAGTCCTTCGGTTCCCCGGTGATCACCAAGGACGGCGTGACCGTGGCCAAGGAAATCGAACTGTCCGACAGGTTCGAGAACATGGGCGCGCAGATGGTCAAGGAAGTGGCCAGCAAGACCAGTGATGTGGCCGGCGACGGCACCACCACCGCGACCATCCTGGCCCAGGCCATTTTTACCGACGGCGTGAAGCTCGTGGCTGCCGGACGCAATCCCATGGCCATCAAGCGCGGCATTGACAAGGCCGTGGAGGCGGTGACCAAGGAGTTGACCAAGCAGTCCAAGCCCACCCGCGACCAGAAGGAAATTTCCCAGGTCGGCACGATTTCCGCGAACAACGACGCGACCATCGGCAACATCATTGCCGAGGCCATGAACAAGGTCGGCAAGGAAGGCGTGATCACCGTGGAGGAAGCCAAGGGCCTGGAAACCACCCTTGAGGTGGTCGAAGGCATGCAGTTCGACCGCGGGTATCTTTCGCCCTATTTTGTCACGGATCCGGAAAAGATGGTCTGCGAACTGGACGAGCCATTGATCCTGATCAACGAGAAAAAAGTTTCCAGCATGAAGGACATGCTGCCCGTGCTGGAGCAGGTGGCCAAAATGTCCAAGCCGCTCCTGATCATCTCCGAGGACGTGGAGGGCGAAGCCCTGGCCACCCTGGTGGTGAACAAGCTGCGCGGCACCCTGCAGGTCAGCGCGGTCAAGGCCCCCGGATTCGGCGAACGCCGCAAGGCCATGCTCCAGGATATCGCCATCCTCACCGGCGGACAGATGGTTTCCGAGGACCTGGGCATCAAGCTGGAGAACATCAACCTGAACGACCTGGGCAAGGCCAAGCGGGTGGTGATCACCAAGGAAAACACCACCATCATCGACGGAGCCGGCGATCCCGAGCAGATCAAGGCCCGGGTGAAGCAGATCCGCAGCGAGATCGACGAGACCACCTCGGATTATGATCGTGAAAAGCTGCAGGAGCGGCTGGCCAAGATCGTGGGCGGCGTGGCCGTGATCAATGTCGGCGCGGCCACGGAAACCGAGATGAAGGAAAAGAAGGCCCGGGTGGAGGACGCCCTGAACGCCACCCGCGCCGCGGTGGAGGAAGGCATCGTGCCCGGCGGCGGCGTGGCCTCTGTCCGCGCCGTGAAGACCCTGGACAGCATCAAGGCCGTGGACGACGACGAGACCGCCGGCGTGGCCCTGGTGCGCCGGGCCATTGAGGAGCCCCTGCGGATGATCGCGGCCAATGCCGGCTTCGAGGGATCCATTGTGGTGGAAAAGGTCCGTGGTGGAAAGGGCGGCTTTGGTTTCAACGCGGTCACCGGTGAGTACGAGGACCTGATCGCCTCCGGCGTGATCGATCCCAAGAAGGTTGCCCGGATCGCCCTGCAAAACGCTGCTTCCGTGGCAGGCCTGCTTTTGACCACGGAGTGCGCGGTGGCGGAAAAGCCCGAACCCAAGAAGGACATGCCCCCGATGCCCGGCGGCGGCACGGGCGGCATGGGCGGCATGTACTAGCCCCAGGCCCAACACCGATCAAACCAGCAAGGCCGGACCCATGTCCGGCCTTTTTTTGCGTGCGCCCGGCTCGGTCAGACAGTGCCCCAACACTGAAAAGCAGAGCCCAGCCCATTTCGGACACACTTCTCATGCACCCGCCAGGCGGCCGCGAGACTTTCCGCTTCATATCCGGTTTCTCATCCTTGCGAAGAGCAAGTGAAGACCGTTCTTTTCTTTTATCCAACGTCTTGCTATACTAATTAGTCAGTCCTGAAAAACACAGCAACACTCTAAAAACATTTGACATTTCATCGTCTTTACTGTAACATTTTCGACCAGTTCATGCAGTAAAACTGTAAAAATCCGGTCGAAAAATTACTGAA
>DSBL01000045.1 GCA_011049455.1 Desulfonatronum sp.
ACTTCACCCAGCAAAACAACATCCGGCAATTGGCAGCGGACCGCCTGGATATCCTCGCGGCGTGGCTGGAAAGCGAAATTGAGCAACAGCAAAAGGCCCTCACTGCCCAGGCCATGGCTTTGGCGGCCATCCCCGAGGTGCGGGAAAGCCTGGTCAATGGAGACATCCAACGGCTCAGGCGCATGGTGCTGCCTTATGTGAACCTGTTGCGGTCGGCCACCGGGATCAATTCCCATTATTTCCATTTTCGGCTGGCCAACGGGGAGCAATTTTTCCTGCCCGGTGCAAGCGAACCAACGAAGGAAAACTCAAAGGATTTCGAGCAAAATGGGGCGCAGCCCGGGACCAGGTCCCAGGGCATTGTCCCGGGACGCTTCGGGTTGGACATCATGGCCGCAGCGCCGGTCAGCAACGGTCAGTCCCATCTGGCCGACGTGACCGCCCTGTCCAGCTTGGCCGAGACCCTTCGCAACCTGCGCCTGCCGCGGGAGAACAGCGTGATCGTCCTGCTTGGCGACAGCGGGTCTGAGGCTGGATGGAGAGCGATCCAACAGTACGGCGACAGGAGGCTGAGTGCGGAGCAGGCGATGCAGATCGCCCGGGGCGCGGGCTCCTCCCGATCTGGAAATTTTTTTGCCTCCTTTATTCCTTTCAAGGATGTTCAAGGCCGCCTTTTGGGAGGACTGGTCCTGAGCTACGACGCCTCGCTGCAACGCCAGATCATGTGGAGCAAGATTTCCCAGTTCATTTTGTTTTATTCCGCCGGAGCGATCATGCTCTGGGTCTTTTTGTACCTCAATGTCGCCCGGATCGAGCGTTTTTTGGCCCGACTCAAGAAAATCCTGGTTTCTTCCCATGCCAACTACTTCAGCGAACGATTTGAAAGCGATCATGTGCATTGTTTGGACATCATGGATTGCCATAATGAAGAATGCCCGGTGCACCAGGATCCCTCCCTGATATGCTATTTGGAAACCGGCACCGAGGCGGTTTCGCCCCGCTGGCGGAATACCTGCATCTATTTGAACAAATACGACAGGTGCGAGAATTGTCCGGTCTACAGCACGCGCAGGGGGGATGAGGTGACCGAGATGCGCAACGTGGTGAACACCATGATGCGCTTGTGGGGCAATTTCCTGAATCGGGTCGGCCATCTTCTGGCTCATGTTCTGCGCAATCAGGAACGCGCCGGCCAGGTCCCTTCCCTGGACGACATTTCCGATCGGCTGGAGCAAATGGCCGGATTGACCTTTTTTAGTCATGATCTGCAGGGTGTGGTGGAAAAAGAGGAAGTATACAAACAATTGTCCCACATCTTTGAAAAACGTTTCGGTCTGACCCGGTTCGTGTTCTACGAGATGGAGCATGATCAGCAACGCATTCACATTGCCTTGGATACCCTGCCCGATGAGCCCTTGTGCAAGCAGACGGTGCTGGCCAGTCCGGACGCCTGCCGGGCCAAGCGCGTGGCCGAGGAGGTGACATCCTTCTACAACCCCGAGTTGTGCTTGTATTTCAACGCCGATCTGGACAAGGACGTGCGCTTTTGTCTGCCTATTGTCATGGGCGGACAGGTGGGTGCTGTTTTTTCTTTTCTGGTCTTCAGACGGGACTGGGAGCGGGTGCGCATGCAGATTCCCGTGATCCGCAAATATCTGGAAGAATCCGCTCCGGTGCTCAACTCGCTGCGGCTGCTGAGCCTCACCAGGGAGCAGTCCCTGCGCGATCCGTTGACATTATGCCATAACCGTCGATTTTTGGACGAGTACATTGCCAAGTACGAGCCGTTGGCCGAGCGGGAGGGCAAGCGCAGCGGTTTTTTAATGGTGGACATGGACTATTTCAAGCAGGTCAACGACAAGTATGGGCACCAGGCCGGCGATGCCGTGCTCCAGCAACTTGCCCAGATCCTGTTGAGTTCCATCCGCAGATCAGATCTGTTGATTCGCTACGGTGGAGAAGAATTTCTCATTCTGCTCCAAAATATTCAGGACATGCCCTTGGAAGAGATTGCCGAAAAAATCCGGGCCGCAGTGGAACAGCACGCATTCGTCCTGTCCGATGGTGTTTCGATCAACAAAACCGTAAGCATCGGGGTGTGCGAGCATCCGGTGGACGCGAAGGCTTTTTACAAGGCCATCAAGTTCGCGGATGTGGCTTTGTATGAGGCCAAACGCCGGGGTCGAAACCAGGTTGTCCGCTTTACCCCGGATCTGTGGACCGGAGAAGACTATTGATCCGTTTTCATTCCATTGCCAGGTCACATTGAATGACAACCGACGATTCAAATATTGAGCTACGCCGCGAGGAACGTTTTTCCATTAATTCGGTGACCTTGCCGTTTCTGGCCACACGCATCGAGGACATGGCCCTGTTCCAGTACCTGCTTTTGGATATCAGCATGCACGGGGCCAGAATCATCCTCCCCCAGTGGGTCGTCAAGCGGGAACTGCTGCACCAGGACGAAGGGATCGACTTTCATTTGCCGTTTTTATTCCACGGGGAAACTTTCAACAAGGGCAGCGTGGCCTGGGCCAAATGGGACGAGGAGAAGGGCGGTCAGGTCTGCGGAGTTCGCATCGACGTCCGGGCGCCGCTGTACTACCCGGTGTTCGTGTCTTTTGAGGGGCAATCCATCACCATGGACATGACCGAGTTTCAAACCTCAAGAAACCTATTGGCAAAAATTCTCAAAGACACCATTCTTCTCAAGAGGGGGATACTGATTTACTTAAGGCATATCAAGCCGGTATTGCCCAGGATCACTGGGTATGACGCGCTTAAACTGGAACAACTGCAAAGTTTTTTGTTCGCCCACGTCCGGGAGAACATTGAACGCAATATTGAAATCTTGGCCGGATATCTCCATATTATCGAGGACGATGCCTGTTCTCAGTCCAGGATGCAGCAACTATTCGATCTTGAAGAACTGCGATTGGTCATGGAACCGGAACTGGACGCTTCGGTCTGGAGCAACGCCTTTGAACAGGACGTCATGCGCCAATACATTGGAGCGATTGTCAGCCTGGAGAAAAAGGTCTTTTATAATTACAACACATTGGTCATGATCTATGCCCATGGGCTGGCAAAGTCCGATCCCGCCTGTCTGGACCTTGATCTGGAGATTGCTGATGGAATTTGAACAACATGAACGTAACGGCGTTCTGGTGGTGAGAATTTTTTCCAGGAAAGTAGTGCATTCCAATTCAGATGAGTTCAAAGCCGAAATGACCGACCTGATTCGCAAAGGCGGAAAACAGTTGCTGCTGGATCTTTCCGAAGTGGAGTTCATTGACTCCCGAGGGCTAGGGGTGTTCATTTCCATTCTTAAAAGTGTCGGCCCGGGCGGCTCATTGGCCTTGTGTTCGCTCAACGACAATGTGTACAAGGTTTTTGAACTGACAAAGCTGGACAAATTTTTCGCCATGTATGCCGATATCGATTCCGCCATCCGGGCCATGCGAGGATCATGAAACCATCCAGCGCGGTCCGGCAGAAAGGGCTGTATATCCTGCTTTTGTTTTTATTTGGAGCCTCAGCCCATTTTGGGTACGCAGCCGTCTATCCGGACCGTGTGCTGTTTCGCCGGGCCGAGCAGCACCTTCAGGCCGGCAATCCAGAACAGGCCATGCAGCTCTATCAACAGGCCCTGGATCTGGGGTTGCGATGGCCCAGGGCCGTGATTCGAGTAATTGAAGCGGCCTTGGCCGCCCAGAATCATATTGCTGCCGAACAAGGATTGGAAAATCTGCTGACCTCCAAGACCAGGCTGCTGCCTGACGAGCTACTGAACCTCGCGGTTTTGTTTGATCGCTTCGACCGGCCGGAATTGGCCCGCGAGCTGCTGGAGCACTATCCAAGACAACTGCTGGCCAGTCCTGATTTGACCCTTTATTTGGCCGGGTTGTACAGACGATCAATGTGGTACAGGGAGGCGGATCTGCTTTACACTCAGCTTGCTGAAATCCCCGGAATGAAGACCACCGCTGCTTTGGAGCAAGCCGAAATGTACGGCTGGCAGGGGCGTTACATTGATGCCGAGGAACTCCTCCGCGGTATTTTGCAAATGGAGCCGGAAAACCGCATGGCCCGGATCATCTTGGGGCGGGTGCTTTCCTGGGACGGCCGGTTCATTGAAGCAATAACGGAGTACAAAAAAGCATTGGGTGAGGTATGACTAAACGCTTCTTTCTTTTTTCCCTCTGCGTTTTCATAGTGTTGTCTTGTGGAGCAGCTCGATTGGAGGCGCAATCTGTCCGTCCGCAGCAGGAGTTAATCAAGCCGGAGCGTCCTGAACCGCCTTTACATCAGCCGGAAAACGTGATTCCGGACTGGCAGGCTTGGCTGGAATTGGCCCGTTTGCAAAGCTATGTCGGCCAGTTTGACGATTCCCTGGCTTCTTACGTCCGCGTGCTCAAGGAAAAGCCCGATCATCTCCAGGCCAGGCTGGAGCGAATCAAGGTGCTGTCTTGGGCCGGTCGTCATGAAGAAGCGTGGGTGGAACTGAATAGCATTCCCGAAGATGGTCTTGACGCTGACGCGAGGCTGCTCATGGGCGATCTGTACGCCTCCCGTCTGGAATACGATAAGGCCCGGACGATTTTCGAGGAGCATCTCCAAGGCAAGCCCGATGATTCCGCGGTGCGTCTGAAGCTGGCCGAGGTGCTTTCCTGGGACGGTCGCTACGAGGACTCCTTGAAGCAGTTTTCGATTCTGCTACGGGATTTTCCCGACGATGTTCAACTGCGTCGCAAATACGCCTTTGTTCTGTCATGGGCCGGAAAACACGAGGACGCCATCCAGGAACTGCGCCGGACACTGCCGTAGGCAGAGGACATGTCTTGAAAAGGTGAGACCGGGCGGCATGTTCTGCGTTGGCGTTCTGTGTTTTTCTGTTCCGTGAACAATGGGGATGAATGCAACGAACGTATTGCTATGATCTTACGGATACGATGCGGAATCTAGACTTTCTTGATTTGCGCTCATGCTGTGGCGTGTCGCTAAAGCACCGCATTGGCCGGCATGTTCTCCGCGCAGCGCTGAGCCTTGGTTTGGTCTTTGTTTTTTTTATGCCCGCGCCGATCATGGCCATGCAAAGTATTGTTCCCAAATGGTCTCGCATTCCCGATCGGGAGGCCCGCATGGAGTTGGCGCGCTTGCTGAGCTTGAACCGGGACACCCTGCCGCAAGCCGAAGAGCAATATGCTTTGCTTTTTGAGGATGATCCCAATGATCCTCGCGTGCTCCTCGGGTTGTCCGCAGTTTTTATGCAAAGACAGGAACACCTGAAGGCGCTGGCCTTGACCCGTGATTTTTCCGTGGACCAACTGGAAGACGCATCGCATCTGCTGGAAGCCGTCGCTTTGCTGACCAACCTGGGACACGCCTGTGAGGCTCGCGACATCGCCATGGAGCTTGTAAAGCGCCATCAAGACGAGTTGGATCTGCGTCTGCGCATTGCCAGCCTGATGTTGGCCTGGGGCGACTTTTACCGTTCGGAAACCATTCTTCGCGGCATTTTGGCGCACCCGGAATTGGATGCCCGAATACGGCGGGCCGCTCTTTTGCAGCTGGGCAAGACCTTGCTTGCAGCTCAACGATATGAACAGGCCGATGGCGTACTGCAGAGCCTGCTGCTGCGGGACCGTCGGGATCGTGAAGTCTGGCTGGCCCTGGTACGGTTGCGCATTGAAGAAAAAGACTTCACAGGGGCCTTGCGCATGCTTTCGGATATGAATTCTTCAGCAGCTTCTGATCCCAGCGAGCATCATGCCGCTGAAGCCTTGCGTCTTCAGGCCCAAGCCGAATTTTTGTCCGGTGATTTGGAAGCGGCCCTGACAATACAGGAGCATGTTTGCGTCACATACGGCAATCAACCCGACGATGATCTGGCCTTGGCCAGGACGCTGCTCCGTTTGGAACGGGCAGATAGGGCGGTTTGGATCCTGGAGGCCCTTCTGGCGCGGAATCCGGACGATGTCGAAGCCAGATTTCTTTGGGCCAGCCTGCAACCTTTTGTTCAGTCCGTAGTCATGCAGCCGGCATTTTTGGCCGCTTTGCGTCGGGACGTTCGCTCGCCGCAACAGCTGACACGGTGGGCTGAGCTCTACGCCCGGGCCGGGGCTCACGCGCAGGCAGCGGCTTGTTATGAAGCCGCCTTGAAACTGGATCCCAAATACTTCCCGGCGCGGCTGGGATTGGCCGAGACAAGCGCTTCAAACCGGAATTACCGACATGCCTTGAATATCTTGGCGGCATTAATTGAAGACATGCCCATGACATCCAAGCTTTTATTGACTCGGGCCCGGGTGCTTTCCTGGGCGCAGCGCTACGAGGACGCCTTGGCCGTTTACGATGCCCTGCACCTGCTGCAACCAGAGGACCCCGTCCCATTGCGCGAGGCGGCCCGCGTGGCCATGTGGAACAAGCAGATCGGCAGGGCGGAAACGCTTTATCAAACCATGCAGGCGTCCAAAGATCTTCAGGAAATGCTTGCCGAGACCCAGTCGCTGTCGAGCCTGATACATGAACCCGAAACGAGTACAGCTTTGGCCGAGCTGGAAAATGAATTGCGCCGGGGTAGAGTCTCTTCAGGGTTTGCGCTTCTGGAAGAGACTTTTTTCAGGCGCCGTGAGGAGTTTCAGTCCGGCTTGGCCGATCGCATGGAACGCCTGCTTGTGGATCTTAGGCCGACGTATCGTATCCAAAAGGCCGCCCAACTGGAGGAACAAGCCAAGATGCTGGCCTGGAAGCGCCGCTTCATGTCTGCCCAAGCGGCCAATCAAGAATTACTGGATGTTCAGCCAGGCAATCAGGAGGCCTTGTTCGATTTGGCTCAAGCGCAATGCATTCTGGGTTTGCATGATCATGAATTGAATACCATTGAACGTCTTGTGCATGTTGATCCTCTGCACAACAGGGCCGGAGCCGCCATGGAGCGTATTGCGCTTCGTTCCCGGCTCGGTCTGCGCGCCGGATACGGCTATTGGAACGAGCAGAGTCAGGGCGGTTCTCGGCTTGCGGCCATGGAGCGGCATCACGGGGAACTGGCCCTTGAACTGCCGCTGCAAACGGCGAGATACCATCTGTTTGCGGCCCAGCATTTTTGGACGGAGCGCCCCAAGTCCTTGGCGGACGCACGCGAGGACTATGCCGGTTCTTATGCCGCCCAGGGTCAAACCATGGGCCTGCGCGGCGTTTTCAGCCCGTGGCTGCGCGGCAATTTTTCCTTCACTCGCAAGGATTACTCCAAGGCTCTGTTGGGAAAGCGGGACTTGGGACAGGCCGGCCTGGAAGTGAACCTGTGGGATTATGCCAGACTGGGCCTAGAATACGAACGCATGGAAGAACTTGCCAACGGTTTTTCTCTGCGGCAGAAGGTCATGTCCCATGTCTGGCGGGCCACGGCTTCCTCCTCGTTGACGCGCCGTCTGGATCTGGGTTTGGTGAGTGAATTTAAGGAGATGAACGACGACAACCAAGGACTGAGTGTGCGCGGCGATCTGGGTTTTTTGGTAACCGATCACCCCAGGGAGTTGAAAATCACATTGAGCGGCGAGCACCGCGATTTTCAAAAGAACAGCAGCTACACGTATCTTGGCGCAAACCTGGAGGATATCACGCACCCCTACTGGACGCCCCAAAATTATTATTCGGGAACCGTGGGCCTGCAATGGCGGCACGATCTGGCGGAGTTGTTCTTTTGCGGTGCAGGGCAGCATGTCTATACGTTGAAACTTTTCGTGGGCACGGACAGCGACGGCAATCCCGGAGTCCGGATGGAGGGCGCATACCACTTTGATTTTGCGAAACAGTGGAGTCTCATCGCCCAGGGTCTTATTCACCGTTCACGGCAATGGGACGCTGAAGGGCTCTGGCTGGGAGTCGGGTATCGGTTTTAAAAGCCTGCGAAAAGGGATTTTTCGCAAGACAACCAGCTCTGACGAAGTTTGATCACACACTGAAACGTGATCTTTCAGCTTTGGGCTTTCAACTTTGAATCGGCTATCCATGGAACAACCGCCAAGCAGAAAAAGCACCATCCTGGCCATGGTCCTGGTCCTGACCATGATCACCGTCTTCCTGTACCTGATGGCCAGGACCTCGCTTTTTCTCGTCGCTGACTACCGCTGGTACGAGAAAAGTTTGGCCCTGCTGCTACTTTTCGCCGAGGGCTTCACCATGACCCATGCGTTCGGCTATTTTATGAATTTGTACAGAGTGATTTCCAAGCCGGGACGCCAACCTAAGCTGTCTACGGAAAATGTCCCGGAACTCAAGGGCTATCCGCCCATCGCCGTCATTGTCTCCTCCTTCAAGGAACCGTTGCATGTGGTGGAAGACACGTTGATCTGTTTTTACAACATGACCTATCCCAACAAGCACATCTATTTTCTGGACGATACCCGCTATGATCTGCCCGGCGAGGATTTGGAAGAAATGCGTAGATATCGCGGGGATATTGACGCCTTGTGCAAGCGTATCGGGGTGAACCTGTTCCGCCGCAAGTGGCGCGGCGCCAAGGCCGGAATGATCAATGATTTTTTGGACTTCATTGAGGGCCGGCCAGGCCAGGGCTTTGAATTTCATTCCTTTGAAGACCGGTCGCGCACGGAAATGGAAAAATATATCATTGTCTTTGATGCAGACATGAACCCCCTGCCGGATTTCGCCGATCCCCTCGTGGCCTTTATGGAAGATAATCCCAGGTTGGCTTTTATCCAGACCCCGCAATACTACACCAATTTCGAGACCAACCGCGTGGCCCGGGCCGCGGGCCTGCAACAAGCCGTGTTCTACGAGTACATCTGCGAGGGCAAGAGCATGCAGGACGCCATGTTCTGCTGTGGGACCAACGTCATTTTTCGACGCGACGCCTTAACGGACGTCGGCGGGTTTGAGGAATCCTCGGTCACCGAGGATTTCGCCACGTCGCTCAAGTTTCATTCCCGGGGCTGGAGTTCGGCCTACCTGAACAAGGTCTGCGCTTTCGGCATGGGGCCGGAAGACCTGGGCGGCTATTTCAAGCAGCAGTTTCGTTGGGCCTTGGGAACAGTGGGCTTGTTTCGCCAGATCCTCGGCGCGTTCGTCAGAAACCCTCGTTTGCTCAGCCCCCACAAATGGTGGGAGTATTTTCTTTCCGGGACCCATTACTTCATCGGGTGGGTGCTTTTTGTGATGATTCTCTGTCCGATTCTCTATCAGTTTTTTGCAGTGCCCAGTTATTTCGCTCACCCGGAAATCTATTTTCTCTTCTTTTTCCCGTATATCCTGCTGACCGTCACCCTGTTTATTTATTCTATGAGCCAGAGACGTTACGGATTCAAGGAGCTGGGCATCGGCATCGTGCTCCAGGCCATCACCTTTCCTGTGTATATGCGCGCTTCCTTGCTGGGCATCCTGGGGGTGCGTGGTTCTTTCGGGATTACGCCCAAGGGCGGAAGCAAGAGTTTGCCGCTGTATTCCCTGTGGCCTCAAGTGTTGCTTGCCGGGACCTGTTCCGCCGCCGTGGTCTGGAGCGCCAATCGCTTGTACTTTGAGGGGGAGCCGGTCTGGGCCATCACGATCAACGGACTCTGGTGCGCCTATCACGCAGTGCTCTTGTCCGCGGTCATCTACTTCAACCATCCCGAGGAAACCCCATGAGCCGCACGACAGGGGCTCTGGCCTTGCTGGTTATTCTGGCCTTGGGAGCGTGCAAAAATTTGAACGAATCGACTTCCGGCAGCGGGCCGGGTCTTTTTTTGGGTGCGGCCTTGGACGGCTACCCCATCACGCTGCCACGCCTATACGAGGTGCAAGACGAACTTGGAATTTTTCCCAGCATGGTCGTCTTTTTCTTGCAGTGGCCAAGCCAGCCCGGCACCGGACATTTTCCCCTGGAAACCCTACATGCCGTGGATACCTTCGGAGCATTGCCGTGTGTGACCTGGGAACCCATGTATATGCATGGGGATCAGGAGAACGTGATTCTGGCCGAACGGATTCTTGGCGGAGAATATGATCCGTATATCCGGGATTTCGCCCGTTCCGCAAGGGAATACGGTGGACCTTTTCTGATGCGCTTTGCCCATGAAATGAATCTTTCGCGCTATCACTGGGGGACGACTGCGGAGCGCTACGGCCCGGATTCTCCGGCTCTGTACCGAGAAATGTTCCAATATGTGGTGCGCATGTTTCAAGAAGAAGGAGCGAACAACGTCCTTTTTGTCTTTTGTCCCAATGCTGAATCCATCCCCCATCCAATTTGGAACGAAAAGGGAGAATGGAACACGGCCGCGGCCTATTACCCTGGCCACGACTACGTAGATGTCCTGGGGCTGGATGGCTACAATTGGGGGATTACGCAAAACAAGGAAGAGCATGGATGGGACAGCACGTTTCGTTCGTTCGAGGACATCATGGCCCCCATGCATGAGGAATTGCGCGCCCTGGCACCGGAGAAACCCATCGTGGTCTTCGAGACTGCCAGCACCGAACTGGGCGGCGACAAGAGCGTCTGGATCAGACACGCCGTGCGGACCATGGAAGCGTGGGGCGTGGCTGGATTTGTCTGGTTTGAGGCGGATAAGGAGGTTGACTGGCGGCTGGGCACGGGAACCGATGATCAGATTTTCGATTTTTTAATGAAACGAATCAGCCGACAGGCCCGGGATGTCCTCATCACGCCGCGTCTTCCTTGAAAAACACTTCACGACGACATTCGTGAAACCTTTTGAGCAGGATGGAGCCTGTCCATATTTTTGTATTTTTTTGACACATCCATGATTTCCGTTTTGCTGCCCATCCGCAATGCCGCGGCGACCTTGCCCGATGCCCTGGAGAGCTTGCTGGCCCAGACCTACGGGGATTTTGAGGTCCTTTGCCTGGACGACGGTTCCGACGACCATCTCATGGGACAGGGGTCGCGTCATATCCTGGAACGCTATGCCCGACGAGACAACCGGCTCCGCCCGGTATTTCTCACCCACGGCGGCATTGTCCACGCCCTGAATCTCGGTCTGGACCTGGCCCAAGGCGAGTATGTCGCACGGATGGACGCGGACGATGTTTCCCATCCCCGGCGGCTGGAGTTGCAGGCCGCGTATTTGCGGGAGCGCCCGGACGTCGGCTTGGCGGCTTGCCGGGCCGCGTTCGGCGGGGAGTCGGAGCGAGCCCGAGGGTATAAGCGCCACCTGGACTGGACCAATGGTCTGCTCAGTCATGAGCAGATGGCCCTGGGCCGTTTCCGGGAATCCCCCCTGGTCCATCCCACGGTGATGTTCCGAAGGACCGTGGTGCAGCGGTACGGCGGCTACCGCGCCGGCCCTTTCCCCGAGGACTATGAACTCTGGCTGCGCTGGCTGGAAGCCGGAATGCGCATGGCCAAGCTTCCGGACGTGCTGTACACTTGGAACGATCCCCCGGCCAGGCTTTCCCGGACGCATCCGCGTTACAGCACAGCCGCCTTCTACCGGACCAAGGCCCGTTATCTGGCCAAATGGTTGAAAGCGAACAATCCCTTCCATCCCCGGGTGCTGGTCATGGGCGCGGGACGGATCACCCGGCGCAGGGCGGAATTGCTTCTGGAACACGGCGTGGAAATAACGGCCTGGGCGGACATTGATCCGCGAAAAATCGGCAGGACAGTAGCCGGCAGAAAGGTTTTTCACCGTGACGACATCCCAGCCCCGGGCCGGGTGTTCATTCTTTCCTATGTGGCCGGCCACGGCGCGGCCGAGGACATAGCCGCATTTCTGGACAAGCGAGGATACACCCAGGGGCGGAACTATGTGCTGGCGGCCTGAACAGGGCCGGCATTGCGATTCCAGCGCGGGGCTCGGCGGAAAGTCACTGCTCCTGAAAGGCTTGGGCCATGGCCTGTTCCAGTTGCCCCATGGTGAACAGGTCACGCAGGATCAGCGGGCTTCTGGACGCGTGGCCGCGCTCGAAGATGGCGACCATGGGAATGCTCTGGGTGCCCAGGCCGCGCAGCAGGTCTATGCCCGGGGCGTGTTCGTGTGTCAGATCCACCTTGATCAGGCGCACTCCGTAGGCCTGTTGAAGGGTCGCCAGGTTTTCCGGGGTGAGCACGGTTTTTTCCAGAAATTTGCAGTTGGGGCACCAGTCCGCCGTGAAATCAACCAGCATCCGGTCCTGGCCCAGGATTTCGGCGAACAGCTCATCGGAATACGCTTCCCAGTCACTGACCACAGGCCTGGAAGAGAGGGTCCAGGCCCCGACAATCACAACCAGCGCCACGGCCAGCAGGCGGATGGACCACCGCCGCAACGCGGACTGGGAAAGGGTGGTCCAGCTGCCCCAGATCCACGCCGCCAGCCCGGTGAACCAGAATAGGACCAGTACCGGAAAGAGGAATTCCGGGGGCAGGAAGGTCAGCAGGTAGATGCATGTGGCCACGAGCAAAAAACCCAGGATTTTTTCCAAATGCAGGGTCCAGTTGCCGGGTTTGGGCAGGAAGCGCACCAGCGAAGGGAAGAAGCTGAGCATGAAATAGGGCGAGGCCATGCCCAGACCGACGCACAGGAACACTCCGGCCACCACCAGAGGCGGCTGCACCAGGGACCAGGCCAGCACGCCCCCCAAAAAGGGCCCGCTGCAGGGCGTGGCCAGAAGCGTTGCCAGGATTCCCGTGAAATAGGCCTGGCCCTCGGCGGACATGGAAGACTGGCCTTTGCGTCCCAGCTTCAAGTCGATCACCGGCAGGTTGAACACCCCGAACAGGCTCAGACCCAGGGCCAGCAATAAAGTGGCCAGGACGATCACGGTGGTCGGGTTCTGGAACAGCTGTCCCCAGACCATGCCCGTGAGGGACAGCAAAAACGACAGAAACAGGAAAAAAGTCAGGATGCCCAGGGCAAAAAGCTGGTTGTGGTTGCGAAAAGCCTTGCGCTGGCCGGCCAGGTCGCCGGCAGCGGCTTCCGGATCCGGAATCAGGCCGCGCAGCTTCAAGCTGATTACCGGCAGCACGCAGGGCATCAGATTCAAGATCAGCCCGCCCAAAAGGGCCAGGGCCAAGGCCTTGCCCAGACCGCGCACCTCCAGGCCGGGTTGGAAGGAAATCGGCTCCAGGGTGGAAATGATGGTCTCGGCCTCAGCGGCAAGGCCCTGATCCGGGATCGCCGGACGGGCAAAAGGGGTTTTCGTGCTCCCGGGAGAGGCGTTCAAGAAAACCTTGGACCACTGCGTGTCCCGGGACTGGTCGTGGCCAAAAACCGTGACCAGGCTTTGCAGCTGCCCAAAGGTGAATTCTTCCCGGCTGTCCACGGGCCAGCAGCTGCGCTCCGAACAGAACAGCATCCGCAGCCGCAGGTGCAGGATGTCTTCGGGATGCATTTCTCCGGGCAGGACAAGGAAGATGGGCGTGGGTTCCACAAAGGCCTCGACCATGGTACCGGGCTCGAGGCTGTCTTCCTTGACGATCCCGGGCGGATAATACACCTGCAGATACTTTTCCCCGGGCGCGAGCATGGCCTGCATGGTCGTGGGAATGCCCGTGGAACCGGGTTGATGGGAGTAGGTGTACCAGCCAGGATCCGGCGTGATCCAATAGAGGCCCAAGAGTGAGCCGGCGGGCGCCGATCCAAGGCCGTCCTCCAGACGAATGAGTTCCAGGGTGGAGGAATATGGCGGGGAAGCGGTCTGGGCCTGGGTTGGAACGGATGAGGCAACAACCGATCCACACAGGAGGATGGCCGCGGCCACTGCCAAAAAAAGGCGAGTGACAGGGGCGCGAGATGAAGCTTTCGCAGAGTGCGCGGAGGCGTTGCGGGCAGAAAAATTTGTGGTCATGAAATCCGCCTTGACAAAATATCGTTGTGAAGTCTAAACAGCATGGCTTGCCGACGCGGCAAGCTTGCCTGGGTCACTAGCTCAACTGGCAGAGCAGCGGACTCTTAATCCGGAGGTTCAAGGTTCGATTCCTTGGTGACCCACCAGAGAAATCAAGGGGTTGCGATGAAAGTCGCAACCCCTTTTTTGTTGCGTCAGGACACAAAAAATATTGAATTATGATGAAGGTGGCTGGAGATCTCTTTGCCTCGGCCGGGCTTCTGTATGCCCGAGCTTCATGAGCAGGGGCAAGCATTTTTTGATTTTTCCACCCCGTATTCGTTCCAAGAACTTTTGAAGCACTCTCGTTCCTCTGTCAAATAGAATTCTTGCGATTGTCCGGATTCATCAGGCTGGCCAAGAAACCGATGAATGCATCATTCGCGTGATGAATATCATGTATTGATCAAGGGAATGGTTCGACGTGCCCCATGAACAGCTTGCGTCGTCAGCAGCCGCAGTCCGCGCCGCGCTTGCGTCGCCAGAGAAATTTTTCGCCTTCCACCAGCAAAAACAGAACCGCGCCAAAGGCGCAGATACGCAGCCAGGTCAAAAGGTCCAGACCCTCGGTGCGAAACAGATATTGCATTGGCCGGGCATAGGTGAACATCAGCTGGAGCAGGGCCAGCACGATGATGGACCACAGTACGGCTGAATTGCCCAGAAGGGCTTCGCGGTTCAGGGAATTCCCCACAATGGAGCGACTGTTGAACAGGTAGCAGATCTGTCCGACCACCAGGGTGTTCACGGCGGCGGTGGCGGCCAGTTCCTGGGAGCCGCCGCGGTCAAGGGTCAACAGATAGTGTCCCAGTGCCCCGATGGTCAGCAGCAGGGAAACAAAGACAATACGCCACAGCAGGAAGCGGGAGACCAGCGGCTCGTCAGGCCGACGGGGCGGCCGGCGCATCACATTGCGCTCAGCCGGCTCAAAAGCCAGGGCCAGGGCCAGGGACACCGCGGTGACCATGTTGATCCAGAGGATCTGGGGCGGAGAGATGGGCAGGGTGAAGCCGCCCAGGGTGTCGGCCATGCCCAGGCCCAGGAAGATGGCCGCGATGACCACCAGGGCTTGGCCGCCGTTGGTAGGCAGGATGAACAGGATGGCCTTCTTGATGTTGTCGTAGACCGTGCGACCCTCTTCCACGGCGCTGGCAATGGAGGCGAAATTGTCATCGGCCAAAACCATGTCCGAGGCCTCCTTGGCCGCTTCAGTGCCGCCGCGGCCCATGGCCACACCCACGTCGGCCCTTTTCAGGGCAGGGGCGTCGTTGACCCCGTCTCCGGTCATGGCCACGATCCGGTTGCGGGCCTGCAAGGCCTTGACCAGGCGCAGCTTGTGCTCCGGGGTAACCCGGGCAAAAACATCCACCTCGGACATGTGCTCCTGGAGCTGCGCATCGCTCAGGGCCTCGATTTCGTGGCCGGTCAGCGCAGTGCGTCCGTCGCCGATGCCCAGCTTGGCCCCAATGGCCGTGGCCGTGACCACATGGTCTCCGGTGATCATTTTCACGTTGATTCCGGCGCTGCGGCATTGCTCCATGGAAACGCAGTCGCCGATAAGTTTGGCCGCGGCCTCCACGGCTTCTTCCCGGGGCGGGTCGATGATTCCGAACAGGCCGAGCATGGTGAAGCCGCTGTCCAGATCATCCATGCGCAATTGCTTCCGCCCGTCCGCAACGCTGCGCATGGCCACGGCCAGCAGACGCTGACCTAGTGAGGCGATCTCATGCGCTGCCGCATCCCAGAAGGAATGGTCAATGGGCTCGTCCTTGCCGGCCGTGCGCTGGGTCCGGCAGCGTTCCAGCACCCTTTCCGGGGCCCCTTTGAGGATGATCAGACCGCCTTCGGGCGTTTCGTGCAGGGTGGCCATGAATTTGTGCTCAGAACTGAAAGGAATTACGTCCAGACGGGGGGTCCGACGATGTTCATCTTCCGCGGTCAGCCCGGCCTTCCTGGCCGCCGCCACCAGGGCCGCCTCGGTGGGCGCGCCCTGGGCCGTCCAGGTGCCGTCGGTCTCGATCAGCTCGGCTTCGTTGCAGAGCAGGCCGCTGCGCAGCAGCTCCAAAACGTCGCCGGCCTTGGCCAGCGGGTCGAAGTCCTGCCCGTCGACCTGAAAGCCTCCCTCCGGGGCGTAGCCCACGCCGGAGATGCTCACCTGGTGCTGCGCGCTGCGCAGGGTCTGCGCGGTCATCTCGTTGCGAGTCAGGGTGCCTGTCTTGTCCGTGCAAATCACAGACACCGAGCCCAAGGTCTCCACCGCCGGCAGCCGCCGGATGATCGCGTTGCGCCGGGCCATGCGCTGCACCCCGATGGCCAGGGTGATGGTCACGATGGCCGGGAGCCCCTCTGGGATGGCCGCCACGGCCAAGCCCACAGCAGCCATGAACATGGCTCCGGGGGCAAACCCCTGGACAAAAAAACCAAAAGCAAAGGTCAGCGCGGCCAAGCCGATGACGGCCAGACTGAGCAGGTTGCCGAAACGCCCCATCTGCCTGAGCAACGGGGTGGTCAGGGATTGGACGTCAGAAAGAAGGGCGCTGATTTTTCCGATCTCCGTATCCGCGCCGGTGGCCACCACCACGCCTTGCCCCTGCCCGTAGCTGGCCAGTGTGCCGGAAAAGGCCAGGCAGGAACGGTCCCCCAAGGCACTGTCCGCATTCACGGCCTCGGAGTTCTTGTCCACGGGTACGGATTCGCCGGTCAGAACCGCTTCTTCGATCTGCAGATCCCGCGACTCCAAAAGGCGTACGTCCGCAGGCAGCTTGTCCCCGGCCTTGAGCAGGATCACGTCGCCGGGAACCAGCTCTTGAGCCGGCACTTCCTTTTTGCGTCCGTCGCGCAGAACCAGGGCCGCGGGAGCGAGCATGTTCCGGATGCTGTCCAGGGATTTTTCAGCTTTCCCTTCCTGGATGAAACCGATCAGGCCGTTGACCAGGACCACGCCGATGATCACCCCGGTGTCCAGCCATTCGCCGAGCAGCGCCGTTACCAAAGCGGCGGCCAGCAGCAGATAGATGAGCACGTTGTTGAACTGCGTCAGAAGACGTACCAGTGCGCCACGACCCTGTACCGCAGGAAGCTGGTTCGGCCCGTAACGTTCAAGACGGCGGGCCGCTTCCTGGGAGCTCAAACCGTCAGCGGTGCTTTCCAGCCGTTCCAGAACGACGGAACTGCTCAGCGCATGCCAGTGTTCACGCATTTTGTGAGTCGACGGTGTTTTTTTCATAATCAGTCTTCCTTTCAAGAAATGCCGCGCAACGAAAGCTATACAAGGCCGGGGCCCGACAGAATGTCCTGGGGTTCTTGGCCTGCATCCGGTTTTGGGCCTTGTTGCCGTTCACATGCGTATGCAGAACATACTCACAGGTGCGGTTCGCGGCAACATGCCCATGGCTTGGTCAACGTATGGACCATATGTGTTGACAAACATTCATTTCCGGTATAATAAAATAATTGTTATTTCAATATGTTGCAATACTACAAGTTTGCACAATGAGACATTACAGGAGTGGAAAATGAAAAAAATGGCGGTTGTTGCGTTATTGATACTTGGTCTTGCAGGGACACAGGTTGGATGCGGCAGATTCCTCGGAGGAGCGGCCGTGGGCGCCGCAGGGGTCGGTGCGGCCTACGAGCTGCGGAACAAGCAGCAGATGGACAGATTGGAGCAAGAGTATAAGGACGGGAAAATCACGCAAGAGGAATATGAGTCCAGAAAAGAGCAAATCCGTCGGGGGTCCATCATTTATTAGACAATAGAAGGCGGTTTGTGACGTTTTTTCAGATTAGGGCCGATCATTTTCTCAGGTTTTCGCCACTGGGTTCGCCTGCAACTATCGGGCTGCCTGCTTCGCGCCCTGTGACAGGAATCGGTCGGCACCGTGATCGGGTTGGCCCTGGCGAGCGGCGTGATGCCGGAGGTCTTCCTTGATGAGCAAACAACGTGTGCATGGGGTCTGAAAGCGTATCGAACACGTCTGGGCTGAACGCGGTTGAAAGGAACAGAATTCAAAAGAGCGAGGGCCGGTTTGCACCTCACGATTATCGGTGCTGAATCCCTTGGTGTTAGGAGTCTTTGCTGCCTGATTACGCTATCGGATCGACGCATTGTGATCGACCCCGGAATCTCGCTGGGATATTCTCGACATGGGTTGATGCCCCATCCTTTGCAGGTGGCGGTCGGACGGACGATTCGAAAGCGAATCGTCAATGCGCTGGCCACAGCCACTGATATTGTTTTCAGCCACTTCCACGGCGACCATATTCCCCTGGCCGACGCAAACCCTTATCAACTCTCCATTGAAGATCTTCCAAAGCGGGCGCGTAAACTGCCCTGTTGGAGCAAGCTTGAAGAGAGTCCGTCCGCGGAAATGCGCAGGCGCTTCATGGACCTGACCAAAGTGTTTGGCGGTAATCTGCGTGTTGCCGAGGGGGCTTCAGAAGGACCGCTTGCGTTCTCACGGGCCGTTTCTCACGGTGCGCCGCAAAGCCGGCTGGGAACCGTAATGATGACCCGGGTGGAAAGTGGCGGTCGAGTATTCGTGCATGCATCCGATATCCAGCTTCTGGACGACTGTGCGGTGGACCGAATCCTTGCGTGGCATCCGACGGTGGTCCTTGCCGCCGGTCCTCCGCTGTATCTTGCCCGACTGGGCGAAGCAAGCCGGAAGCGCGCTTGGAACAATGCGATTCGGCTGGCCCAAAACGTTCATGTGGTCATCCTCGATCACCATGTCATGCGCAATGCCCAAGGAGTGGAGTGGCTGAACAAGGTTTCAGCAGCGGTCGGCAAGCGAGTGTATTGTGTTGCGGATTTCATGGGCAGGCCAAAGCGGCTCTTGGAAATGAAGCGAACACAACTTTACGCTGAAATGCCGGTACCCTCGGGGTGGCATGCACGATATGCGGTTGGAGAGACGAGCATACAAGCGTACTTTGACCCTGAATCCGTGAAGTTGTTGCATTGTTAATACAGTGACAGTACAGCCTGTTGCTTGACTTTCCTCAATTATTTCGATATGTTCAGCCATCGACGCAGTGATTTCACAAATGCACCCAACAGG
>DSBL01000033.1 GCA_011049455.1 Desulfonatronum sp.
CACAATTTTTGCTGCATGCACAGCATGGCTGATTTGCCTTGATTTGGCTTTGCCGCCTGTCTGACTGAGCCTGACATCGTCAGTCGAACCATTGCCAAACGCAGAAGGCACATGCTTTTGTTCATGGCTTGCAATGGTTCGACGTTACGAGGTCGGCGAAGGAGTTGCGACGAAGCCAAATCAAGGCAAGCCAGCCATAGGCCATATTATGGTGAGTAGTTACTTCAGGTGTCTCTAATGCCTCAGGGAAACCGAATCAAGGCGAAATTTCCGGTCCCCCCTGAACCACACCGCATGAACCAACCACTTTTCTGACTGCCATGAAACTCTCCTCCCTGGACGATCTCAGCGGAATCAAGAAAAAATTCCCCAAAAAACGCTTTGAAAAAGCTTCCAAAGCCCTTGAGACCCCGGAACAAGACAGGCCGAATTGCACCGGATCCCTGGTTGGGGATGACGATTTCGCCCGGGCCATGACCGGTGTCCACCCCCTGGGCGGCCGCCAGAAGGGTCGCGAGGTCCACGTCGCGCCATGCCCGGAGGTCAAGTCCAACCAGACGGGGCAGGACCCTGGCGGGGAAGGGAACTGGGTCATGGAATACCTGCGCAACCTGGTCCAGGGCAACGTGGAATTCGAGCTGAGCTATTCGGAAGAATACATGCACGGATACATCCAGGACCTGGACCGCAGGGTGCTGCAAAAACTCAAGGCCGGACAATTCAGCGTGGAAGCGCACCTGGACATGCACGGCCTGAATGCGCTCCAAGCCAGGGATGCGGCGCTGGACTTCCTGCGCGACCAGTACAATCTGGGCCGACGCTGCCTGCTGCTCATACCCGGCCGCGGTCGAAACTCCCCCGGCGGCCAGGCCCTGATCCGCGAGGAACTCCCCGTGTGGCTGACCCGCGACCCCTTGCGACGGATCGTGCTGGCCTTTTGCACGGCCCTTCCCAGGCACGGCGGCGCCGGCGCGCTGTACGTCTTGCTGCGAAAATGCAAGAAGAACATGGGCAAGGTGCGCTGGGATCTGCCGGCGTCCATGGAATAACGCCATGCACATGATCCCGGCAACAATGGCCGTCATCTTCGGGCTGGCCCTGCTGATCTGGAGCGCAAACCGCTTCGTGGACGGCGCCGCGGCCACGGCCAGACACCTGGGCATGCCGCCGCTGCTCATCGGCATGGTCATTATCGGTTTCGGGACCTCGGCCCCGGAAATGGTGATCTCGGCCCTGGCTTCCTGGCAGGGCAGTCCAGGCATCGCCCTGGGCAATGCCTACGGCTCGAACATCGCCAATATCGCCCTGATCCTCGGGCTGACCGCGCTGATCACCCCCATTGCCGTGCATGCCCAGGCACTGCGCAAGGAATTGCCGCTGCTGCTCATGCTTACCGGACTGGCGGCCCTGCAGTTTCGGGATGGTTTTTTAAACCGCACGGAAGGGTGGGTCCTTCTGGGCGTGTTTTTCGCCCTGATGGGCTGGACTGTCCTGCAGGGACTGCGCCTGCGCCGGGACGTGCTGGTGGGTGCGCGGGAAAAGGCTTCGACCGGGACGGCCATGCCCATGCCCAGGGCACTGTTCTGGCTGGTGATCGGTCTGATGCTGCTGGTGGCGGCCTCGCGGATGCTGGTCTGGGGCGCGGTGGAAATCGCCCACGGATTCGGCGTCAGCGACCTGATCATCGGACTGACCATTGTCGCGGTGGGCACGTCATTGCCCGAACTGGCCTCGTCCCTGGCGGCCACGCGCAAGGGCCAGCACGATCTCGTCCTGGGCAACGTCCTGGGCTCCAACCTGTTCAACACCCTGGCCGTGGTCGGCATCGCCGGAATCGTTCACCCCCTGGCCGTGCCGCCGGAAGTCCTCTCCAGGGATGTTCTGTTCACCGCGGCGCTGACTTTGGGCCTGTTCATCTTCGGTCTGCGGCTGCGCGGCCAGGGACGCATCAACCGCGCCGAGGGAGGATTGCTCCTGGCCTGCTACATCGGCTATACCGCGCTGCTGATCAGCACGGCCATCGCATCAGCGGGCTGAACAACAAAGGCGGGCGCATGGGCACCCTTCCGTCTTCCGATCACGTACAAGAGGGGAAAAAATCAAGGTCGCAGCGCAAGTTTCAACAGGTAAGGGCGTGAACCTTTAACGCCATGCGGCAAGGAGGGGTTGTTCCACCGCCTGCCTCATCCGCACGCGGCCTCGTATTCAACCCGCAAGGAATCCATCAACTCCTTGACGGACAAAAGCTTGTCCACCCTGGGCGCTGTGGACCCGGCAAAGGCGAAACCCAGCTTCACCCGCCCCTTCTTGGCATTGGCCAGGGCCTGGGCGATGCAATACGGGCTTTTCTTGTAGTCGCACGTGATAATGCAATGATAGGGGCATTTAAAGGGCTTGCGCTTGCCCTGCTCCACGTCTTCCAGAAAAGCGTTGCGCAGAGCCCGCCCCGGCATGCCCACCGGGCTTTTAATCACGGCCACGTCCCCCTCCTTGGCGTCAATGTAAGCCTGCTTGAAGGCCATGTCCGCGTCGCATTCGTGGGTAGCCACGAAGCGGGTGCCCAGCTGCACCCCGGCAGCACCCATGCGCAGATACTTGCAAATGTCCGCTCCGGAAAAAATGCCGCCGGCCGCGATGACCGGAATGGGCCTGCCGTGTTCCTGCGCAAAAGGCTTGACCGCCTGCAGGACATCGGGCACCAGACTTTCCAAACTGTACGCCGGGTCATCCAACTGCTCCGCCTTGAACCCCAGATGTCCCCCGGCCATGGGACCTTCAACCACGAACCCATCGGGGAGATAGTTGAATTTGGACAGCCACTTCTTGCACATGATCGCCGCGGCCCGGCCCGAGGAAACAATGGGCACCAGCTTTGTCTGGGCGCCTTCTTTCAGGTATTTGGGCAGGTCGAAGGGCAGCCCGGCGCCTGAAAAAATAATGTCCACGCCTTCCTGTATGGATGTTTTCACCAGGTCGGCGAAATTGGTCAGGGCAACCATGACATTCACGCCAAGAATACCCTTGGTCATGTCCTTGGCTTTTCTGATTTCGCGCCGCAATGCGCGAATGTTCGCCTCGGCGTAATTCTTGAGCAGATCGGGCTCGTTCATGCCGATCATGGCCGCGGAAATGACGCCGATCCCGCCTTGATTGGCTACGGCGGAAGACAGGCCGGACAGGGAGATACCCACCCCCATCCCGCCTTGAATAATGGGCACCTTGGCGATCAGGTCGCCGAAACGCAAACTGGGAAACGGCATAATTGTATTGTCCTCCCGCTGAGACTTCCCTGAAAAGAAGGGCTTTTGTGACAAAGGCAGCATTCATCGTCTTGAACAGAGCAGGTGCTTACAGCATTCAGGTCCTTTGGGCAATAACAGCAAAGGCTTTCCCCAGGGTCCCGTCAAAGTCCTTTCTTTGATGTCGGCAAGAAATAATTCTGCCAGCAAGAAGGCCGACCGTTCCGGCTTTGCGAGGGGTGTTCTGTCTGACCGAGCATGCCCTGCGTTGGTAAAACCGATGCCGGTCAATGACAGTACATGGTTAAGGTTTTGGGGGCGCATCGGTTTTTCCTTACGCAGGCGGCGAGGGAGTTTACAGCCCTCGTAAAACCGGCATGGCCGGCCAAGGGAAAATGACTTTGACGGGGCTCTGAGGCTTTCCCTGACGCAGGTTGACTCCGAAGCTTTAGGGGACGAAGATCATTTTTTTTCGAGCATCACATCAACGCACTTTGGAAAAACATTCATGGCCGCATCCCGAACCGGGCACATCCCCTTCAAGACCGTTCTGGACAGCATAGCGGATGGCGTGTTCACGGTGGACCTGGACTGGAACATCACTTTTTTCAACCGGGCCGCCGAAAAAATCACCGGAATCCCTGCTTCAGAGGCTTTGGGCCGGCAATGCCGGGACGTATTTCATTCCAGCCTCTGCGACGGCTCCTGCGCCCTCAAGTCCTGCCTGGCCGAACACGCGCCCGTGCACCACCGCTCGGTCTACATTCTGCGCCCCGACGGATCCCAGGTGCCCATCAGCGTCTCAGCCGCTCCGCTGAAGGACAGCCAGGGCCGCCTCGTGGGCGGAGTGGAGACATTCCGCGACGAAAGCGCTTTGCATCTGATGCGCAGAGAGTTGGAATCCGCCTATACCCTGGAGGACATGGTCGGAAAAAGCCAAGCCATGCGCCGTCTCTTCGGCCTCATTCCCCAGGTCGCGGAAAGCGAGGCCAGCGTGCTTTTGGAAGGGGAGTCCGGCACGGGCAAGGAGCTTGCGGCAAGGGCCCTGCACAACCTGGGACCGCGCCGAAAAAAGCCCTTTATCGCCGTAAACTGCGCGGCATTGCCAGATACCCTCCTGGAGTCGGAACTGTTCGGCTACAAGGCCGGTGCGTTCACGGATGCGCGCAGGGACAAGCCCGGACGGTTCGACCAGGCTCAAGGCGGGACCATTTTTCTGGACGAAATCGGGGATATGCCCCAAACCTTGCAGGCCAAACTTCTGCGGGTACTCCAGGAAAAAATCTTTGAACCCTTGGGCGGCGTGGCTCCTGTCCACGCTGACGTGCGGATCATTTCCGCCACCAACCAGAATCTGGAAAAACTGGTTCAGGAAGGCCGTTTTCGCCAAGACCTGTTTTTCCGACTGAACGTGGTTCGCCTGCGGTTGCCGGCCCTGCGCGAACGGCGTGAGGACATCCCCCTGCTCACGGCCCACTTCATCCGCAAATTCAACCTGCTTACGGGCAAGGACATCACCGGCGTGACGGACGAAGTCCTCGGACTCTTTCTGCGCCACCTTTTTCCAGGCAACATCCGGGAATTGGAAAACACGCTGGAATACGCCTTCATACTTTGTCCCGGCGGACTGATCCATCCGGAACACCTGCCCGAATACATTCTGCCCTCCTCCTCCCACGGACTCCCTGATTCGATGCTCTCCAAGGCCCTGACCATGGACGAAGTCAAGTACCAGGCGATTCAGGACGCCCTGCTCCGGCACGACGGCAAGAAAATGGCCGCCTGCCGGGAACTGAACATCTCCAAGGACACCTTGCGCCGAATCTTAAACCGCAAAAAAAAGGCGTAAAATGAGTCCTTGTCGCAAAAAAAGGCGTGTTTTGCTTCCATATTTTTTGCTTGCGCTCGGCCCCGTTTTCATAACAATTTGAAATAATAAATTTTTCTTATATGGCACAATCCCTGCTAAGAAGGAAAACATGCAACCACCGGCCATAAATACGGCTTGCCTGTTCACCCCGGACCATACAGGTCATGGGGAACGCGTCGCTCTGGCCTGTTGCGGCGGGCGTTTGGCCGCCCTCTGGGACACGGCGGAATGCATCGAGATTCATGTTTGGAACGGTTCCGGCTGGAGTTGTCAAGGGTCAAGCATCCTTACAGGGCTCGGCCTGCATGGCCGGGTGGACGTTTTGCGCAAGATGCGCGTGCGCTTGCTCATTTGCGGGGCCATGTCCGGTTGTGTGCGCAACATTCTCGAGGCCAACGGCATCATGGTTCAGCCGTGGATCACCGGTTCCCAGGACGTCGTACTCGCGGCACTGGGCAAAAACCGCCTCGCCTCGTTGCTCATGCCCGGTTGCGGTGGCCGCGGCCGATGCCGCAGGGAAGGACAAACAAGAGGATCGAAAAATCAAAAAATGAGGAGATGACTCAGGCGATTATGCACAACCTGCCCGGCTTTCCTTTTTTTCTGAAACCATGAACCCTTAAACCGTTGGACCTTGCAACAACCAAGGAGTGTTATCATGAAGATCGCCATCAGCTCGCAAAACCAGGATCTGAAAGGCACGGTGGACCCCAGATTCGGTCGTACATCCGGCTTCATCATTTACGATCTGGAGACGAACTCATTCGAATACCTGCAGAACGCACAGAATTTATCCTTGGCTCAAGGAGCCGGCATTCAGACGGCCCAGAACGTGGCCAAGGCCAATGTCGGCGCGGTGATCACCGGCCATGTCGGACCCAAGGCCTATCTGGCCCTGAACAAGGGAAAAATCGACATGTACCTTCTTCCCGGGGACATGGCCGGGGCGACCGTGGAACAGGCCATCGAGGCCTTCCGGCAGGGCAAGCTTGAAAAGGCCGGGGGGCCTGATCGAGACGGACACTGGTAAAAACAGGATAATAACGACCTTTCAATCATCAAAGGAGAATATCATGCCGAATAGAGACGGAACAGGACCAGACGGGCAAGGCCCGGGTACAGGCAGGGGTCGCGGCGGTTGCGGCCAGGGCCAAGGTCAGGGACGCGGCCAGGGCGGCGGTGGCGGAGCCGGTAAAGGCCAGGGACGCGGCCAGGGCGGCGGCGGTGGAGCCGGCAAAGGCCAGGGACGCGGCCAGGGCGGCGGTGGCGGAGCCGGCCAAGGCGGTGGCGGTGGAGCTCGCAAGAGCCAGTCATTTGGGCAACCAGCCGATGTCCAGGGCAAAGCGCGCCCAGGCACGGGTCGGCCCAAACGCCGTCAAGTACGGTTGCAACTTTCCAGAAGCGGGAGCTGATTATGCGCATTGCCGTAGCCAGCGGCAAGGGCGGCACGGGCAAGACAACGATGGCCGTCAATTTGGCGGCCATGCTGCAGTCCACCGGGCAAAGCACGGCCCTGGTGGACTGCGACGTGGAGGAGCCCAACGCGCACCTTTATTTGCCCGTTCAGTGGGAGCAGGACCGCGATCATCATGTCCCTGTGCCGCGAATCAATGCGTCCGCATGTCTGGGAGAGGAATGCTCCAAATGCATTGAACTCTGCCGCTTCAAGGCCCTGATCTGGATGGCCGACGAGGTGATGACCTTTCCGGAATTATGCCATGCCTGCGGATTGTGCATGACCGCCTGCCCGGCAAAATGCATTGACGAGGGGCAGCGCCTGACCGGCAAGGTCCGTTGCGGTTTTGTGGATCAAGGACCGGCCAAGGGCCTGGAGTTGAGTTCCGGGGAACTGCGTGTGGGCGAGGCCATGGCCCCGCCGCTGATCAAGGAGGTCAAGGGAACGGCCCGGGATCGCGACATCCAGATATGGGACTGCCCGCCCGGCACCTCCTGTCCGGTGATCGCCGGCCTGCACGGCGCCGATGCCGTGTTGCTGGTTACCGAACCCACCCCGTTCGGGCTCCATGACCTGAACCTGGCCGTGCAGCTGGTCCGCCGTCTGGAACTGCCCTTTGGAGTGGTGGTGAACAAGGCCGGTCTGGGAGATAACCGAGTGGAACAATATCTCGAAAAAGAAGGAATCGACCTGCTGGGTCTGATTCCCCACGGAATGGATGCCGCCCGGGCCTGCGCGTCCGGCCGGCTGTTGATTGAACTGGATGGATATCGCGATGCTTTCGAACGCATTTGGTCGCGCGTCCTGCCCCTGACCAAGGAGCGAACATCATGAAGGAAATCGTTGTTCTCTCAGGCAAGGGCGGCACGGGCAAAACCAGTGTCACCGCGGCTTTGGCCGGACTGGGACCGGCCAAGGTGCTGGCGGACTGCGACGTGGACGCCGCGGATCTGCATCTGGTGCTCGCTCCTTCCGTGTTGCACCAGGAACCGTTTATATCCGGAGAATTGGCCGAAATTGATCCGGACCTGTGCACGTCCTGCGGTCTTTGCCGGGACGGCTGCCGGTTCGAGGCCATCACCGACGATTTTCAGGTGGTTGCCGAACATTGCGAGGGTTGCGGGCTGTGCGACTTTATCTGTCCGATCCAGGCCGTGACCATGCATCCCAGGCGCTGCGGAGAATGGTACAAATCCCAGACCCGCTTTGGAACCATGATCCATGCGGCCCTGGATATCGGTGCGGAGAATTCCGGCAAACTGGTGACCACGGTGAGGCAGAAATCCCAGGAGCAGGCCGAATCAGAGGGCGTGGACCTGATCCTTACCGACGGCCCGCCCGGCATCGGCTGTCCGGCCATTGCCTCGCTGACCGGCGCGGACCTGGCCCTGCTCGTGGCTGAACCCACGGTCACCGCGGTGCATGATCTGAAACGGGTGGCTGAACTGACGCGGCATTTCAAGATCGACACCGCCGTAATCATCAACAAGGCGGACCTGCAACCGAGCCTGGAACAGGAAATCCGAGACTTTTGCGAAACATCCGGCCTGGACGTTTTGGGTCGACTGCCGTATGTAGAAACGTTCACCCTGGCCCAGATCAAGGGACAAAGCGTTGTGGAATACGATCCCGGCGGGCTGGGAAAACTGTTTCAGGGCTTGTGGAATAATCTAGAAAAGCATTTGCAAGGAGAACACAAACAATGAGTGATCATGCATGCGGGTCATGTTCAGGCCAGGACTGCAAAGGGCAAAGCGAGGAAGAACAGGCCCTGCAGCGCAACCTGGCCCGGATCAAGAACAAGGTGGTCGTGCTGTCCGGCAAGGGCGGCGTGGGCAAGAGCACCGTATCAACAAATCTGGCGCAGGCCCTGGCCATGGCCGGAATGAAGACCGGTCTGCTGGACGTGGACGTACACGGCCCGAGCATCCCGCGGCTGCTCAGCCTGAGCGGCGAACGCCCTCGCGTTGACGCCGACCATCTGGAGCCGGTCAACGCCGGTCCCAATCTCTGGGTGATGTCCCTGGGCTTTCTGCTGCCCAGCAACCGAGATGCCGTAATCTGGCGCGGTCCGGTGAAGATGGGCATGATCAAGCAGTTTCTGCGGGACGTGACCTGGGGCGATCTGGATTTCCTGGTGGTGGACTGCCCTCCGGGAACCGGGGACGAGCCGCTGTCCGTGCTTCAACTTTTGGGCCCGGAGGCCAAGGCCGTGATCGTGACCACGCCCCAAGGCGTGGCCATTGACGACGTGCGCCGGTCCATTTCCTTTTGCGCGGACGTGGGCAACCAGGTACTGGGCGTTGTGGAAAACATGAGCGGCCATATCTGCTCCAAATGCGGCCAGGTGGACGACATCTTCGGCTCCGGCGGAGGCGAGGCCCTGGCCGTGGAAATGGGCGTGCCCTTCCTTGGCCGCATCCCGCTGGATCCGGAAGTGGTCCGTTCCGGAGACGAAGGTTTCGCTTTTTTGCGGGTGCACCACGACGGTCCCACGGCCCAGGCCATGAACAAAATCGTCAAGCCGATCCTGGCCCTGGCAGGCACCCTACAGGAAAAAAAGCCGCAACCGATGCAGGCCGCCCCGGCCGCCCCGGTTGGTGCGGCTGGAACCAACGGACTTTTGACCGTTGCCGTGCCCGTGGCCCAGGGCGTACTCTGCGCCCACTTCGGACACTGCGAACAATTTGCCCTGGTCACCGTGAACACTGCGGACAAAACCATCCAGGAAACAAAATTCCTGACACCTCCGCCCCATGAACCCGGTGTTCTGCCCAAATGGCTGTCTGAACAGGGCGCACACCTGATCCTTGCCGGCGGCATGGGCTCACGCGCCCAAAGCCTGTTCACCCAGTACGGCATCCAGGTGTTGGTGGGTGCCCCTTCCCAAACCCCGGAGGAACTGGTCAAAAGCTACCTGGAGGGAAATTTGATCACCGGCTCGAACATCTGCGACCATTAAGCGTGCTTGGCGCATAATTCCTTTTTGCATCAAGCCTGTTGCCAGTTGATCGTTAATCATTAAACAAAAACAATATATTATAATATTTCTGCATCACTGCAAACATGGTCATTTAATTCGTATCCGCGAGCTGTGCAATAACCCGATGGCAAGGCGCATGAAAAGGGCAAATCCGATGCGTAAACCATCATGCGTGAGGATTTGCACTTTTTTGCAGCAACGGAGCCAGCGGGGATTTTTCAACAGCCCGCCCAACCGGTTTTTCGCCTCTCTCCTCCCCATACCCCCAGGTTGCGTCGGGCAGCCTGGGGGTTTTGGTTTGAGGATTTACGGTCCATCAGCATCCCCGTGTTCTTGAATGAACATAATCGCGAACTGATTTTACATGATTTTCGGAGTAGTCTTGATGACCAATACATTTCTCATTTCCCCGGAAACCACGCGCATCGGCTGGGTCGGCACCGGCGTTATGGGTCTGTCCATGTGCGGCCATGTTCTCAATGCAGGATATCAAACCACTGTTTTCAACCGCACCAAAACCAAGGCCCGTCCGTTGCTGGACAAAGGCGCGACGTGGGCGGATTCGCCCCGGGATGTGGCCCTGGCTTCGGACGTGGTCTTCACCATTGTCGGATTTCCTCCTGACGTATACCAGGTCTATTTCGAGGCCGACGGCATTCTGGCCGGCATCAAGCCTGGCGGCATCTGCGTGGACATGACCACCACCAGACCCAGCCTGGCCGTGGAAATAGCTCGGTCCTCGGCAAAACAGGGAGCTTTCTCCCTGGATGCGCCGGTCTCCGGCGGGGACGTGGGCGCGAAAAACGCCCACCTGTCCATCATGGTCGGCGGGGACGAGACCGTGTTCCAGGCGGTATTGCCGCTCTTCCGGCTCATGGGCGTGAACATTGTGCATCAAGGCAATTCCGGCGCTGGTCAACACGCCAAGATGTGCAACCAGATCGTCATCGCCGGAACCATGATCGGGGTCTGTGAAAGCCTGATCTACGCGGCCAGGTCCGGACTGGAACCCGAGCGGATGCTGGAATCCATCACCAAAGGCGCGGCTTCTTGTTGGACTTTATCCAACCTGGCCCCCCGGGTGCTCAAGGGCGACTTCGCGCCGGGCTTCATGATCGAACACTTTGTCAAGGACTTGGGCATTGCCCTGGAAGAGGCCAGGCGCATGGGCATTACCCTGCCCGGACTGACCCTGGTGGAGTCCATTTATCAGGAGGCCTCGCGACTCGGCCATGGGCGCGACGGCACCCAGGCCCTGTACCAGGCCTTGCTGAAACAGCAGTATCCGGTCCCTGGATTGAAATAAATTATTGGATTGCCGTTTCCAACAGATCTTCCCTGCGCGAACGTTGAACAATCAGACGAGTCCACCATGCCAGACGACAATCCCCTTGTTTCCATCGTCATCCCGGTCTTCAACCAGTGGCCTCTGACCGCACAGTGCTTGAAAAGCCTGCGGCAACATACCCCGGGAAAATCCTTCGAGGTTGTTGTCGTGGACAACGGCTCCACGGATGAAACAGCAAGCCAATGCGATGCGCTGGGCAAAGGCCTATTCCCAGATCGTTTTCAATATTTCCCCCAGCATCATAATCTCGGTTTTGGCCCTGCCTGCAACCTCGGAGCGGATCACGCCAAAGGAGAGTATCTTTTTTTCCTGAACAACGACACGCTGTTGACCCCCAACTGGCTTCCCCCATTGCTCCAGGGATTTCGCAATGATCCTCGTTTGGGAATCGTCGGGCCCTTGCTGCTTTATCCCGGCTCAGAGCGCGTGCAGCATTTGGGAGTTGCCTTTTTACCGGGTTTCCAGGCGGAACACCTCTACGAAAATTTTCCAGCCAACCACGCTCTTGTACATCGACTCCGAAAAATGCAGGCATTGACCGGGGCAGCCATGATGCTCCCGCGTGATCTTTTTTCCCAATGTGGTTGTTTTTTTTCTGACTATCTCAACGGTTGCGAAGATCTGGACCTTTGTACGCAAGTACGAAAAAACAACCGTGACTTGAGCTGTATTGCGGAAAGCAAAATCTATCATCTGACCAGCCAAACTGAAGGACGGTTCGCTCGCGACACCGATAATTCGCGGATTCTTTACCAAAGGTGCTCAGCATGGATCGTGCCGGACATACACCATTTGGCTGCGAAAGACGGTTATGAGTTGCGCCTTACTCCCTGGCTGGTTCCCTACGTGGCGCTTCCAGAAAAACGTCGTGTACAATTGACTGCTGAGTTAGCACCAAAGCACGATCCGGAGTACTGGTGGAATGCGGTACAGCAGGAACCTTTATGGATGGAGGGGTATGAATTACTGGGCTCGGCCTTGGAAAAAGCCGCCGCATGGGAGGAAGCATGTATGGTTCGCTTCCTCCATGTTCACTTTGAACCTTCAATCAATGGCATGCAACGCTTGCTCTCAGTTGCGAGAAAAGCAAATGCTATTCCGATGATGAGCCAGGTCGCGGAAAAACTCCAGACCATCCATGAACGTCTCGAGAATCCCGACAGTCTGCAATCACGAGCGAAGAGAATCATCAACGAGTCGAAAAACACGGGTGATGAACAATTGGAAGCATTATATCGACGGTGGTTGCTGACCCAAAAGAGCGTTGCTCAGTAAGGGCAAAAAAAAATATGCCAATGTAGACATACCAAGCTCAATACGACCCGAACTTTTTTTATGACATTTTTCCAAGTTGTTTCATGATCGCCGCGGCTTCGCCCACCCTGCCCTGCCTTTTAATTGCCCTGCCCAGGAGTAGGTAATGGTCTGGATGCGGCTCAAGCTCGATCACCCCCCGCAGGCAGTGCTCGGCGTCGGACTGCATTCCCAGCCGCTCGTAAAGTGTCGCCATCTCTTTAAGCACCACGACCTTGCGCGGATCAAAGGCATAGAAACGAAAGGCCTGATGCAATGTGTTCACGGCCTGACGATTATCACCCCGCTCCGCAAGCGTTCTGGCCCGTTTCCAGTAAGGATTTTCATTGGAATCATGCATCACGCAGACATGACCGTGCTCATGCTCCTGCATGAGGTTGTAGCGGATGCCGTCCTCCCGGTAATACTCCAACTCGTCGTGGCGCAAGACCTCGCCCCAGCGCTGCATCAGCAGCGTTCTGTTGGCATTCATGGCGTCGAATCGGCCCGGAGTTTTGCTCTCCAAATGGATAACCACGCTCTTCGGGCAATAGATGGCCTTGTATCCGTCCCTGCGCAGGCGCAAACAGAAATCCACGTCCTCGTAACCGTTGACGTACTGCTCGTCGAAACCACCGGCCTGAGCAAAGACAGCTCTTTTCACCAGCATGCAGGCCGCGCTCACGGCCTGGAACTCACGCTGCTTCTGCACGGCCGGGTGCCGGGGGTGAAAAAACTTGTAGATATGCACCGGCTTGAGTTTGTGATCAAAGACCACCCCGGCGTGCTGCACCAGACCGTCCTCAAACAGCAGCTGGGCCCCTACAGCCCCAATGTCACTGCCTGAGCTGGCGCAAGCGACCAGTGCGTTCAGCCAGCCCGGCGTTACACGGGTGTCGTTGTTCAAAAAAACCAGGAAATCCCCACAAGCCTCCGCGGCCCCCTGGTTGCACGCTTTGGCAAAGCCCAGGTTCTCTTGGTTGGCGATCAAGCGCAACGTTTTGCCCTGTTGCATTCGCTTCAGCATCCCCGCAGCCCCGTCCGTTGAGCCGTTGTTCACGGCAATTATTTCAAAAGGGATATTGGAAATATTCTCTTGAATGCTCTTGATGCACTCTTTGGTCAATTCCTTATTGTTGAACACGGGGATGATGATGCTTACTTTGGGAATTTTGCAGCTTGCTGACTCCACGCTGCCTGCCGGCTGCGTGCCTGGGGTATTTCTGATTTCTTTGCCAACACTAGCAGAACCATCTGCAGGATATACAAAGGTCTCCACGGCCCGTCGCAAAAGCATACCGTTGCGCCGCAGATCCAGCCCCAGGATGCGTATTGATTTTTGCCATCCAAGATCGGCTGGAAAACCCTTGCTCTGGTTGTAGACTTGTTTGCGCAACAGGAAACAGGGCGTGTCCAGCTCGCCCACAGCCATGCCGCCTCCCTGCAGGAAGCGGTGAAAGATGAAAGCCACATCAGAGTCGCTCTTGCGGCCGGAATCCGGCAGGAGGTGTTCCAGCAAGGCCCGTTGTTCCAGGCCGGGAGCAATGGCCTGAACTACTCCGGTCGTGGGTTCCCACTGGAAATAATTGGCAAGCTGCCTCAGCCAGCCCAAAGGAGTGACAAGCCGGGAGTCCAGGAAGGCCACATGCTCATGCCGGGCCGCGCCCACGGCCCGGTCAAGAACGTGCCCTGTGACATGTTCACAAGCGATCCATCGGTCGCTCGCCTCTAATACGGCATTTTCCGGACGCAAACCGACAAAGATCAGTTCCAAATCCACGCCTGGGTTTTTCCGGCGCACATCCACTGCAAAGTCTGCAACATCGCCTTGCCCCCCCCTGCCCCACAGAATGACTATGCTAAAACGCACCGGGTATCGCCCCTGTGACAGTCGGGCAATGCCCAGGGCCGCACGCTCCACGCTGCGCCCGTCGCGGCCGTGACACATTCGACGGGCATACTCCTGGCGCAACGTGGAAAGCCTGTCCGGAGTCCGCAATTCTGCCAACACGGCCTCGCGCATCTCCTCCCATGAAGAAACCACAATGCATGCGTCTCGGACCTGATACTCCAGATCTTGCGGATCATAATGCATGAATTCGGCTTTGCGGGGATTATCGAACAACACAATGGGCCGGTCCAGGAGCATGAACTCCACAAAAGCCGAGGATACGTCGCTGATCATCAGATCCGCCGCGGTCATGGCCCGGGCAAGATCATAATCCACAGGAAGGAAGTGAACTTGAGAATGATGCGCGGCCAGGTTCTCATACAACTCGATCCATTTGCGGTCCGTCATGCCGTGCAGCTTGACCACCACATGCGTCTCGCCATCCGCCTCGGCTCGGGCAAGCTCGGCAATTTGTTCCTGAACGTGGGGAATCGCGGACAGCTCCTCGTTGTAGGTCGGCGCAAACAAAAGAATCCTTGCGTCGTTGGGGATCGTCATGTCACGGTAAAACTGCTCCCGAGTTGAAGCCGTCGGTCCAAACAGGCCGTCGGATTTAATGAACCCTGTAACCTCGATGGGACAAAACACGTTCTTTGCCAGTATTTCCTTGTGCCAGGAACCAGGAACACAAATCAGGTCAGCCATGTTCTCGCGGCGAACAATGGGGCGATGCGTGTAAAAGCACCCCTTGCTGATCATGCCGTGCCCCACATTCACGATCCTCCCGCAATCACGTAGAATGTAGGCCGCCCCGATATCCGCGACCACGGTGATGTCAGGGTTGAAGGCGCGAATATTTGTGATGTAGTCGGCCTTTGCGCTCAGCCTGTGGATGGCTCGCTCATCCAGGCCACGGCCTGGCGCGTCTTTCGTGGACTCCATGTAAGCGGGCGAAGCAAAGGCAAGCTGAAAACCGGGGATATGTTGCTGAAAATAATCGTGGATCGGCTCCAGAAACGGGAGATGAAGATTGCGCTCCACAAAGAAGAGTATGCGGCTTATTTTGTGCATCTAAATGCTCGCTGAGATGACTCACATCAGGGAATTGGCTTGAACTAAAAGATCCATTGCTCTCGAATACACAAACGTCTCCATGGACGTGACCGATGCATACCCACTGCTGATCAAAGCCTCCTCCATGCCCTCTGATAAATCTTTCATCAACGCTTGTTGCTCCGAAAAAGTATTGAGTACGGCTTGCAATACGGACGGTGGCGCCATCACGCAGGGCGATGGTTTCCGATCGTTGACAAACCCGCTGCCGATGCCGATGTGCAAAAAATCCCAGGCCAAGTCGTCGGGATCGGATTTATAGGCCAGGCCCGGGAACAGCAATTCAAAAGCGCGCCTGCTTTGCCCTGGATCGGCCATGGCCTTGACCATTCCTGTCCGACGGTTCCAGCGAAAGTGGTTGTCCAGCCATTTCAGCCAGTTCATGGGCAAGACCCAGCCAGCTTTGACCAGAACCACCCGCTCGCCCCTGGCCTGAGAACATGCCTTGTAAAATTCCTCAAGAGACAGCTTGATATCCTGTTGCGCGGGGAGCTGTTCGTGAAGCTCATCCCCGCCGGCGCCCACAACTTTGCCCTCGACAACGAGCAACTCCATTGAGGCATCCCCGGATTTGCGGACAATCTCCTCGATACTGCTCTGTTGGTCACCTGCCCGTGTTATTCCTCCCAGATGCAGAATCACCGAGAATCGAGGCCTGGCCCATGTCCGCCGTGGCCGGATCAACAGTTCGCGGACGGCCTCGCCGGCCCGCTGGGCGCTGCGGCCGTCCCTGCCGTAATCCAGTTCCTCAATATACTGCTCGCGTTTTTCCTCGAGTATGTCCGGACGCTCCAGGATCTTGTCCACCTTTCTGCGCAACTGTCCGAAGGTTTCCGCCTCCAGAGCCGCATCACGCACCTTGTATTCGATATCGTCCGGATCAAACCAGTCCACGCTTTCCCGTTGCGGATTGTTGAACAGGACCACGGGTTTGTTCAAAAGCATGGACTCCGCATACATTGAAGACACGTCGCTGACCATGACATCCGCGGCGTGCATCATCCCGGAATAATCCGTGTCGTCCAGCATGAACACGTCATCCCGCTCCTCGGCCAAACTCTCATACATCTCCTGCCAGGGCTTGGGAGTCATCTGGTGCAGTTTGACGCAGACCAGGGAGCTGTCATCGCCCAACTCCGTGATCCTCTCGCGAACATATGGAATCGATGACAATTCCGGGTTGAAGGTGGGAGCAAAAAGAATAATGTTGTTTTGTGGATCAACATCATGCCTGGAGCAGAACGACTCACGGCCCTCGGCCTTGGGGCCGAAGAGCTGATCGGATTTGATAAAGCCGGTCACCCTGATGGGCACGAAAACATTGTCCTCCAGCCGGCGCTTATGCCAGGGGTCTGGGACGCAAACCAGATCAGAAAGGTTTTCCCGCCTGACCACGGGATCACGGCGATAATACATGCCCTTGCAGATCAGCCCATGGCCCACGTTGACCACCTTGCTTTGCCAGGGAAGATTATAATGACAGACGTCGGCCACCACGGTCACCCGGGGCCGAACGGACTCGTCTCGCGCGATAAAACGGCTTTTCTTGCAAAGGCGGCGAACTGTCGCCTCTTTCAGCCCCCACCCGGGATTCTCCAGACTAGGAGCATGAAATTCCGGCGCGGAAAACGCCACCCGCAACTCTGGGTACCTTCTTCGAAAATAGTCGTGGATCGGCTCAAGAAAAGGCAAGTGCAGCTTTCTTTCTACATAGAGCAAAACGTCGACATCCGCAGTTTGCAAGGACACAGCCGATTCCCTTGTCTTGACGGTTCTCACGGGAGCATTACGCGTTTCTGAAAATTAAGTTGATATCGTTTCGGGTCGTGCTGCTGGTTCATCCTGATCGAGTGTCGTCGCCTGTTTGACAGAATTGGACATCGTTCAACGAATCATTGCCAAACGCATCAACCGCGCCATTTTGTCCTGGGAGCGCAATGGTTCGTCGCTACGAAGTCCGCGATGGAGTTGCGAGGGCGATCGATCTGGATGAACCAGCAGCAACTCAGACAAACGGTTTTTCAAAAACGCGTAACGCTCCCGTTCTCATTCCCCGGCGGCGCAGGCCCGGTATTCCAGTCGCATCAGTTCCAGGCCGGAACGGAACTGAGGGGACTCGTGGACATTTTCCGGGAGGATTGTCGTTCGGGCTTTTCTTGCCCGGGGAGGGGCGAACATCCGCCGCGCCTCGCGCAGATCCTCGTCAAAATCCACTTCAATGCATCGGTGCGCAGAAATGTCCAGGGCGTGAAATGCAACACCGCCGTGCA
The DNA here is from genome assembly GCA_011049455.1 of Desulfonatronum sp. GTDB lineage: Bacteria > Desulfobacterota > Desulfovibrionia > Desulfovibrionales > Desulfonatronaceae > Desulfonatronum. The sequence continues at coordinate 17,464 of DSBL01000033.1, forward strand.
GGCACTGTTCAATGCCCTTCTCGAAATAGTCATCGTCCTGACACAGCGTCAGGGAATGGACCAGATCAGGAACGCTTTCCCGCAACACCTTGTTCACGCCCACGGCCTCGCCGTGGGGGTTGACCACGTGCTTGGATATTTCCAAAAGATTGCCCTGCTCGTCCGCCCTGTACTTGACCTCCTCCGCGCCGCACCGCTTGCGGTCCACGGCCACGGCATTTCCGACGTGGGCGGCCACTGCTTCAATGACCTCGCGATCAAAGACCACATCGCCGTTGGTCCAGATCACGTCGTCATTCATGTGCTCCAAGGCGCGAAGCAGGCTTTTCGATGTATTGGTTATGTAGAAGAAGGGGTTGTACTTGTAGAAGACGTCGGGGAATTCCTCCATGATCAGGCTTTGCTTGAATCCGCTGACCACATAGATTTCCCGGATGCCGACATCACGAAAGATGCGGATCTGACGCCCGAGAATCTGCTCGCCGTCCGGCAAAAGACTCATGCATTTGGGGAACGGACGCCCCAGGCGGCTGCCTACTCCCGCGGCCAGAATAACGCCTCTCATATCTCCTCCTGTTTTGGAATGTGAAAAATCAGGAGGAATCATGCAAAATAAACACCAATATTTTTCAAGTCACAACCTTCCTGGACCGCTTCAAGCGCCTGAAACTCCGGGCCGCATGCACTTTACAGTCCCCTGAAGGAATTGCTGGGGCAAGCTCATCCTGGCCTCCTCCATCAAGTCATCACCTGAATGAAATTGCAGAACTTGATGCACACAACTCATTGAAGGTGAGACAGAGGGCCTGGTATGTATTGGATCGGATGGGTGTTGTTCGTTTCGCAATGGAGATGCCATACTGTCACAGAGTTATGCCATTTCCAATTCAATGATTCGCTTTCAATGTCGGGGTCGGCGATTCGCTATGGAAATTCGGGTTGAATTCGGGTTATGGGCACACAAACATTATCGATCCCGATAGCGTTGCCCACGCCGACTCCGATAAATGCATTTTCTCAAGCGCATAACTGAGTGATGAAAAAAACTATCTTGCTGTTCGTTCAAAAACCCCAAGTGCAAGGAGCAAAAAAAGCTATCCGGACACGTCCTGTGTCCGGCCCCTTCAGGCTGTGGCTGTGCCACATTTTCGATTTGCCGTCCTGGCAATCGAATCAAGGTCGAAGCGTAGTTATTGATACGTGAGAGTTTGA